>JANMZP010000161.1:0-47012 GCA_031383435.1 Betaproteobacteria bacterium
TGGCCGACGACTACGTGATGCCGCCCGAGCTCGAGCCCTATTGCACCGAGCGGCCGATCCGGCTGCCGCACTGCTACCAGGTCAGCGACCGGCGGCGCGAGGTGGCGCCGCGCCCCGATCGCGCGCGCTACGGCCTGCCCGAACAGGCCTTCGTCTACTGCAGCTTCAACAACAACTTCAAGTTCACCCCGGAGATGTTCGGTGCCTGGATGCGCACGCTGGCCCAGGTGTCCGGCAGCGTGCTGTGGCTGCTGGCCGACAACGACACCGCGCGAGAGAACATGCTGGCCCAGGCCGACGCCAACGGCGTCGCGCGCGATCGATTGGTGTTCGCGCCGCGGGTCCCGCCGCCCGAGTACCTGGCGCGCTTCCAGTGCGCCGACCTGGTGCTCGATACCTTCCCCTACAACGCCGGAACGACGGCCAGCGACGCGCTGTGGATGGGCACGCCCATCCTCACCCGCAGCGGCCGCAGCTACATCTCCCGAATGGCCGGCAGCCTGCTCACGGCGGTGGGTCTGCCCGACCTGATCACTGAATCGCTGGCGCACTACGAGCGACTGGCGGTGTCGCTGGGGCGGCAGCCGGCGCGGGTGGCGTCGTACAAGCGCTACCTGGCCGAGCAGGGGCGCAGCTCGCCGCTGTTCGACATGCCGCAGATCGTTCGTGACATCGAGGCCGCATTCGAGCGGCTGGCGCTGGCGCATCGCGGGCGCCAGCAGCCCGCCTGCCCCGCCTGACCCCACGTGAACGACCGCGCCGAGCCCTTCATCACCGCCGACGAGCCCGCGCCGGCACCGCCGCCGCCGGCCGGGCTGGCCGAGGACGCACTGGCGCATGCGCTGGTCTGGCTGACCCGCCACCATGGCCAGGAGCGGTCGATCGCCTCGCTGCTCAACGGCCAGCAGGTCAGCGGCCAGCTCGGCCCCGACCAGGCGCTGCGCGCGCTTCGCGACGCCGGCTACGAGGCCGGGCTGGTGCAGCGCGCGATCGGCGACATCCACGACATGCTGCTGCCCTCCGTGCTGCTGCTGCGCAGCGGCGACGCCTGCATCCTGGTGTCGCGCCAGCGGCAGGTGGGCGGGGCCTCGCTGTGCAACCTGGTCATGCCCGGCCCCCAGCCGCAGGTGCTGCAGGCCGGCGAGGCCGAGCTGGCGCAGGAGTATTCGGGCATCGCGCTGGTGGCCACGCCCAAGCCGCCGCCGCTGGCCGCGCCCGCCCGGGCCAGCGCCGAAGAGCTGCAGGCCCTGCACGACCCGTCCCGGCACTGGCTGTGGGGGCCGATGCGGCGCTTCCTGCCGTACTACCGCTCGGCGCTGCTGGCCGCGCTGCTGAGCAACACGCTGATGCTGGTCACCGGAACGATCACCTCGGTGATCTACGACAAGGTGATCCCCCACCAGGCCTTCGCCACGCTGTGGGCGCTGGCCGCGGCCGGTGGCCTGGCGCTGGTGTTCGACCTCTGCGCCCGACAGTTGCGCGCGCACCTGATCGACCTGGCCGGCCGCAAGGCCGACCTGCTGGTGGGCTCGGTGCTGTTCCGCCAGAGCCTGGGCGTGCGGATGGAGAACCGGCCCGAATCGGCCGGCGCCTACGCCCACATCGTCGGCCAGATCGAGCAGGTGCGCGAGTTCTTCTCGTCGGCCACGCTGTCGGCGATATCGGACCTGCCGTTCATCCTGATCTTTATCGCGATGACCTTCGTCATCGGCGGGCCGCTGGGTTGGGTGCTGGTACTGGCGATCCCGCTGCTGATCGTGATGTCGGCACTGATCCAGGGCCGCCTGCGCCGCGCCATGATGAGCAACATGAAACAGCAAGCCGACCTGCACGGCGTGCTGGTCGAGGCGGTGGACGGCATGGAAGACATCAAGGCAGCGGGCGCTCAAGGCCGCTTCCTGCGCAAGTACGAAGAGTCCACCGCGGTGGCGGCCACGGCCATGCTGCGCTCGCGCAGCACCAGCGCGTGGACCATGAACATCTCGGCCGTGGCGCAGCAGATCGTGACCATGATCATGCTGATCTGGGGCGTCTACCTGATCGACGAAAAGGTCATCACCGGCGGTGCGCTGATCGGTGCGGTGATGTACGCCAGCCGCGCCCTGGGCCCGCTGGCCAGCGTCACCTCACTGGCCACGCGCTACCAGGGCGCACGCGCCGCGATGCGTGCGCTGGACCAGATGATGGCCAAGCCAGTGGACCGCGAGCCGGGCAAGGTCTACGTGCCCAAGCGTGAACTGTCGGGCCGCCTGGGGCTGAACGATGTCGGCTTTTCCTACCCCTACACCGAACCGCTCGTGCCCGGCCAGGCACCCAGCCACGGCACCGCCGCGCGCAAGGAAGGCCCGCGCGTGCTGAAGGGCCTGAACCTGCAGATCGCGCCCGGCGAACGCATCGCCGTGCTGGGCCGCATCGGCAGTGGCAAGAGCACCGTGCTGCGCCTGCTGGCGGGGCTGTACCTGCCCAGTGAAGGCCAGGTCGAGGCCGACGGCATCGACCTGCGCCAGATCGACCCGGCCGACTACCGCGCGCGCGTCGGCTTTGTCGCGCAAGACCCGCGCTTGTTCCACGGCACGCTGCGCGACAACGTGCTGCTGGACCGCCCCAGCGCCGACCCCGGCCGGCTGGGCGACGTGGCGCGCCTGACGGGCCTGGACCGCCTGGTGTCGCAACACCCGCAGGGCTGGGAGCTGCCGGTGGGCGAATCGGGCGCGCTGCTCTCGGGCGGCCAGCGGCAGCTGGTGGCGCTGGCCCGTTGCCTGGTCACCAAGCCGCAGGTCTTGTTGATGGACGAACCCACCAGTTCGATGGACGCGCAAAGCGAAGTCGCCTTCCTGCGCCAGTTGAAAGAGGCCTGCGGCGACTGCACGCTGGTGATGGTGACCCACCGCCCGGCGGTGCTGGAACTGGTCACCCGCGTGGTGGTGGTGGACAGCGGCCGCGTGGTGATGGACGGCCCGAAAGCCCAGGTGCTGGCGGCGCTGAGCGGCCAGCGGCCGACCGCAGTACCGCAGCCGCCGCAGCAGCCGCAACAAGCCGCCGCCGCACCGCCCAGCAACCTGCACCTGCACCCGACGGCCCGCAGCGTCGAGCGCGAGGCTTCGGTCTAGGGTCGATGCTGCGATGAGTTTCCTCTCGCTCTTCAAGCGCAGCCGCAAGCCGGTGACCGAACTGCAGCGGCGCGACATGCCCTATGTGTCGCCCGTCAATGCGGCCCAGGTCATCGAGCCTGCACCGGCCGCGCTGTGGGCCGTGTACCTGATGCTGGGGGCCATTGCCGTGGCGCTGATCTGGGCCGGTTTTGCGCAGGTCGACATCGTCGCCAAGGCCAACGGCCGCATCGT
This sequence comes from Betaproteobacteria bacterium, assembly GCA_031383435.1. GTDB lineage: Bacteria > Pseudomonadota > Gammaproteobacteria > Burkholderiales > Burkholderiaceae_C > Rubrivivax. The sequence goes on from JANMZP010000161.1 coordinate 3,345, forward strand.
GCCGGACGGGCGCGAGCAAGTCATCGCCAGCCTGGAAGGCGGCATCCTGCGTGAACTGCTGGTGCGTGAAGGCCAGCAGGTGGCCGAAGGCCAGGCGCTGGCCTTGCTGGACCCGACGCGCTACGAAGCACAAGCCGCCGAGGGCACCAGCAAGAAGCAGTCACTGCAAGGCACACAGGCGCGTTTGCAGGCCGAAGCGGCGGGTCGCGCCATCGAATTTGCCGAAGGCCTGCCCGCCGCGGTGGTGGACGGCGAGACCGAAAGTTTTGAGGCCCGCCAGCGCGCCTTGAACCAGGCTGTGGAGACCAACCGGCGCAGCGCCAAGCTGCTGGCGCACGAACTGGGCGTGGCCGAAGGGCTGTCGGCCAAGGGCCTGATGAGCGAGGTGGAAGTGATGCGCGTGCGGCGCCAGCTGAACGACCTGGAATTGCAGTCGCAAGAGCGCGTCAACCGCTACCGGCAGGACGCCGCCGCCGACCTGGTGCGGGTGCGCAATGAGCTGGCCCTGATGGAAGAACAAGCCGTGGTGCGCGACGACGCGCTGCGTCGCACCACGCTGGCGGCACCGGTCAAGGGCATCGTCAAGACCATCCGCAACAGCACCGTGGGCGGGGTGATCGCGCCGGGCGCGCCGATCATGGAATTGATGCCGCTGGGCAATCGCATCCTGGTCGAAGCGCGGGTGCTGTCGGGTGACATCGGCTTCGTCAAGGTCGGCCACCCGGTGAAGGTGAAGCTGACGGCCTACGACTACGCCATCTACGGCGCGATGACCGGCACGGTGCTGTCGATCAGCCCCGACGCGGCCAGTGACCCCGACAAATCGACCAGCGCCGAAGGCACCTGGTACCGCGCCATCATCAAGGCCGAACGCGGCAGCTTGAAGCAGTTCGACAAGCCGGTGGACCTGCTGCCCGGCATGACCGCCAACGTGGAAATCCGCACCGGCCAGCGCAGCGTGCTGGGCTTCTTGCTGCGCCCACTGGTGAAAACACAGGAAGCCTTCCGCGAACGCTGAAGGCGCGCGGGTTCAGGTGTCGCTGTACTTCACGCTGCAGCCGTAAGGCCGCGTGCTGGGCTTGCTGATGGGCTTGCCCGCTGCCAGTTCGGCCAGTGCGTTGCGCACATAGGGCTCGGCCTTGGCGATGTCGTCGACCCGGCTCGACGCGATGCTGTCGATGCCGCCGGCATAGACCAGCAGCCCTTGCGCGTTGACGATGTACAGGTGCGGCGTGGTCTTGGCGCCATACAGCCGGCCCAAGCGGCCTTCAGGGTCGAGCAGCGTGCCGCTGGGACGTGACTGCCTCTCGGTGTTGAGCTTCAGGGCCGTGGTGCCATCGACATGCCCTTGGCCGCCGGGCACCGACGAGATGACCTGCAACCACACCACGCCTTGTCCGGTGGCATCTTTCTGCAGCGCGGGGATGTTGCCGCTTTCGTAGTGCTTGCGCACATAAGGGCAGAGGTGGTTGGTCCATTCCAGCACCACCGTCTTGCCGCGCAGGGTGCGCAGGTTCACGGCGCGGCCGTCGGCACCGCTGGCCGTGAAGTCAGGGGCTGGCTGGCCCGGAGTGGCCTGGGCCTGGGCCACGGCCGGCAGGCTGATGCCCAGTCCGGCCAGGCCCGTGAACGCCGTCAGGCTGATGAGGGTGCTTCGGCGCGTGGTCATGGGGGTGTCCTCGGTTCGGTGCTGCAGACAGCGCAGGCCGCCAGCCTAACGTCTCTTGAAACCGGGTTGGGGCGCGGGCCTTTAGCATCTGGCGATGAACAAGCGCGCCGACATCGAAGGGCTGCGCCTGCTCAGTGCCTTTGGCATCGTCTGGTTCCACGCCGGCCCCAGCGGCCTCGGGCTGGCCTACAGCGGACTGGTGGCTTTTCTGGTCTTGTCGATGGCGCTGGGCGGGCGCAGCGGTGCGCCCGATGCCGCCACGGTTCAACGCCGTGCGCTGCGCCTGCTGCGGCCCTGGCTGGTCTGGTTCGGCATCTACGCGGCCTTCAACGTGGCGCGCGGGCTGCCCGCGCTGCCGCTGGAACACGGGCTGCTGGCCGGCGTGCTGGCCGGGCCCAGCATCCACCTGTGGTACCTGCCCTTCGTGTTCGGGGCCTTGCTGGCGGTGGACGTCTTGCGCGCCCATCTGGCGCTGCGCACGCTGGCCGGCGCGGCTTTCGTGCTGGCGCTGGCCGTGATGGCCAGCGCGCCGTGGTGGCGGCCGGCCACGCTTGGCCTGTCCTACCCGGCCCTGCAATGGGCCGACGCGTTGGCCCCGGCGCTGGCGGGTGCGTGGGTGCTGGGTGCCGGCCTGTGGCCGCGCCGGGTGGCGCTGGGCATGGCCGGCGCCCTGGTGCTGACGGCCACCGGGCTGGCGGCGTTCGAATGGGTCGGCACGCCTTACGCGGTGGGCCTGGCGGCCAGCCTGTTCGTGTTGCTGCGGCTGCCGGGGCCCGCGTTGGCACCGATGGCGCCACCGACATCGCCATCGACATCGACATCGACATCGACATCGACTTCATGGGCGCCCAAGCTGGCCCCGCTGACCGACTGCGCCTTCGGCATCTACCTGTCGCACAGCCTGGTCTACGCCCTGCTGTTGCAGCACAGCCCCGCGTTGTCGGCCAGGGCCATGCCGGTGGCCGTCTTCGCGCTGGCCTGGGCCGCCACCTGGGCGCTGCGCCGCGCGCTACCGCGCGTGGCCGCCTGCCTCAGCTGAAGGTCGGGCCGCCAGGCCGTCGCGCCGTCGCGCCGTCGCGCCGTCTCGCCGTCAGGCCAGGTTGGCCTTGAAGAAGGCCAGGGTGCGCGACCACGCCAGTTGCGCCGCCGCCGCATCGAAACGCGGTGTGGTGTCGTTGTTGAAGCCGTGTTCGGTACCCGCGTAGATGTGGCCTTCGAAGCGCGCACCGGCGGCCTTCAAGGCGGCTTCATAGGCCGGCCAGCCGGCGTTGATGCGCTCGTCCTTGCCGGCGTAATGGATCAGCAAGGGTGCCTTGATCTTCGGCACATCGGCCGCCGGCGGGTGGCCGCCGTAGAAGGGCACGGCCGCCGCCAGTTCCGGCACCTGCGTGGCCAGGTAATTGGCCATGCCGCCACCGTAGCAAAAGCCCACCACGCCGACCTTGCCGTTGCCTTCGGGCAGTGCCAGCAGCGCGCGCGTGGCGGCCACGAAGTCGGCGCGGGCCTTGGCCTGGTCCAGCTTGCCGAAGGCCTCGCGGGCCTTGTCTTCGTCGCCCGGGTAGCCGCCAGACACGGCCAGCGCGTCGGGTGCGTAAGCCAGGTAGCCGTCCACCGCCAGGCGGCGCGTGATGTCTTCGATGTGCGGGTTCAGGCCGCGGTTTTCGTGCACCACCAGCACCACCGGCAGCTTGCCTTTCGCCCCCGTGGCATTCGCTGGCTTGGCCAGCAAACCACTGACCTTGCCGTTGCCGTTCGGTGAATCGAAGGCCTGTTGCCGGGTGACGATGCGCGTGTCGTTGGCCGGCACCACCGTGGCCTGCGCGAACTGCGGGCTCAGCGCGGCCAGCAAGCCCACCGCCGCGGCGCTGCTGCCGGCGTAGCGCGTGGCCTGTTCGACAAAGCCGCGCCGGCTCAGGTCGCCGTGCACATACTGGTCGAAGAGCTGCAGCACTTCGGGCTGGAAATCCTGGGCAGTGAGTCGGGTCATGGCGGGTCCTCGTGACGGTGCGGTGGGGATGTGGACGGGGGTGCGGTGAAGGTGAAACGGCGCAGATGCTAAGCGCCGGCTGCCGGCCTGCACTGGCGCAGGGGCTTGGTTGCTGGCCGCATATCGATGGCCGATTTGCTTCCTTGGATGGCGGCCCGGCGCCGCCCAGGATGGTCGATCTGACGACACGAAAGACATCCGATGACAGCTTCCCAATCTGGTTTTCGCCGTGCCCTGCGCCTGCTGCTGGGGGCGGCCTTCACACTGGAGTCGATGGCCCTCAGGCCGGCGTAGCCGGCCAGCGCTTCGGTGGCCACGCCGATCTCGGCCTGGCCGGACAGCAGCAGTTCGGCCACTTGCTGGGGCGTGCCCTGCTTCAGGCGCAGTTCCACGCCGGGGTGGCTGGCGCTGAAGTTGCGCACCGCCAGCGACAGCGCGTACCGGGCCCGCGAATGGATGGCCGCGATGGTCAGCGTGCCCTGGCGTTGGAAATTCACGGCGAGGGGGCCTGGAGCCCCGCTGATGCAATCGCTGAATGATGGGCAGGCGTCGGGCCCGGGCGCGTGCCCGCGCCTAGCGGAACAAGCCCAGCCGCTGCGCTTCCAGCGCCGCTTCGGCGCGTGAACTGACGTTCAGCTTGCGGTAGATCTGCTTCACATAGTCGGCAATGGTGTGCCGGCTCAAGCCCAGTTGCACGCCGATTTCCGGCAAGGTGTAGCCCTTGGCCACGCGCAGCAGGACTTCGCTTTCGCGGTCGGTCAGGCTCACGTTGGGCATGGCGTGGTTGTTCGGCTGCGGCTTGGCCTTGGCGCTGAAATAGGCCATCACGCGGCGCGCGATGCTGGGGCTCAGCGGCGGTTCGCCCTGGCTGATGCGTTGCAATTGTTCGGTGATCAGTTCGCGCGCCTGTTCCTTCAGGATGTAGCCGAAGGCACCGGCCTGCAGCGCGGGGAAGAGGTGTTCGTCGTCGTCGTGGATGGTGACCACCACGCTCTGCGCTTCAGGCTGCATGTCGCGCAGCCGCGTGACCACGTCGACGCCGCTGCCGTCGGGCAAGCCCAGGTCGACCAGAGCCAGGTCGAACTTGACGGCCGCCACCAGTTCGATGGCGTCGTGGACGCGGGCGCTTTCGGAAATCGTCGCCCCAGGAAAAACCTCAAGGACAAGTTTGCGCAACCAGGCCCGAATTTCGGGCAGGTCTTCGAGCAGCAGGATCGTCTTCATGGGTGTTCTTCCGGTGGCCATCAGATGTTATCGGCCGTTGCCAGCACTTTCGATCGCTTTCATGCGCCTTCGATTGCTCTGTCCAGCGGAAGCGTGAGGCGTATCACGGTTCCGTAGCCCAGGCCCGACTCCACCAGGCACTGGCCCTGCAATTGTTTGGCCCGGTTCTTCATGCTGGCCAGGCCATGGCCGCGGTCGAGCCGGCCGTCCACTTCGGCGGCAATGCCGTGGCCGTTGTCCTGCACCACCAGGTGGAAGTCGCCGTCGGTGATGCCCACGGTGACCGAACAATGGTCGGCACCACTGTGCTTGATGATGTTGCTGGTGGCCTCGCGCAGGATGCGCGTGGTCTGCACATAGGCGCGGGCCGAGAGGGTTTGCGGCAGGTCTTCGGGGGCTTCCCAGTCGCCTTCGATGCCGGCCTGGGCCAGCCGCGACACCACCTCGGCGCGCCAGTCGCCCAGCGCATCGGCCAGGCGCACCGGGCGGCCGGTCAGGCCGCGCACGCTCAGCCGCATTTCTTCCAGCGCTTCGCGGGCCAGTGTGCTGATGCGTTCGCTGTCGCTGGTGTGCACGATGGTCAGCAGCTTGGCACCCAGGTCGTCGTGCAGGTCGGCGGCGATGCGTTTGCGTTCGCGTTCGGTGACCTGTTCCACGCGCAATTCGGCCAGCTGGCGGAAGTTGCGTTCGATCTCGGCGGTGGCCTCGCGCACGCGCAATTCCAGCTGCGCCTTGCCCTGTTCGGCCTGGTACAGGGCGCGCCCGTGCTGCTGCACCAGGCGCAGGCCAACGACCACAAAAATCACCGGCACCACCAATTGCGCGATGTGTGCGGCCAGCGGCCGCGCGCCTGTCCATTGCGCCGCGAATTCGATGCCGCCGGCCAGGATGACGGTGGCCAGCAGCACCGCCATCAGCCACACCGAGCGGTGGTGCCACTGGTGGTGCAGATGCCAGACCGAAGCGGCCACCACTTCCAGCGCCAGCACCAGGTACCAGACATTGGCCAGGTCGTACAGGCGCGCCGGGCCGGCCAGCATCAGCGATACCGCCAGCAGCGCCGACTGCACCGGCAGGCCGACGTCCACCGTGCGGTGGCGGGTGCGCGCGTAACGCAGCAGGAACTGCACCGCCGCCCAGGTGATGAAACCCAGCATCGCGCACAGCAGGAACTCATTCGCCGAATGGCCCAGGTGGAGCACCGGCACGCTGCGCAGCCACAAGCGGGCGTCGATCAGCGCCCAGCCCACCGACAGCGCGCCGAAATAGGCCAGGTGGCTTTCGCGGCGGTTGATGAAACCCAGCACGAACATGAAGCCGCCCATCAGCAGCAGCGTGGCGCTGACGGCCTGCGGCGCCCAGACCAGCAGGGCGGTCAGGCGGGCGTGGCGCAGCGCCAGTTCCGACTGCGGCCCCAGCTTCAGCGCCGACAGCGCGCCGGCGCGTTGGCGCGAGCCCATCTCACCCAGCTTGTAGCCCGCCACCTTGATGTCGATGAGGTTGCCGCCCGGCTTGATCAGGGCGCCGGGCAGTGCCACCAACTGCGGGTGGTTGCAGTTGTTGCTGAGCGGCTCGACCATGCGCCCGGTGCTGTGCACCAGTTGGCCGTTCAGGTAGATGTCGACGCTGCTGCAGACGTGTTCGATGAACAGCGCCATCAGGTCGTCAGATGCCAGCTCGGTCATGGGCTGGAACTGCACGCGGTACCAGACCGGGCCGCCACGACCGGGGCGGCTGCGCGCCCATTCGTCGGGCAAGGACACCAGTGTGGTCGGGCTGCCTTCGGGGAAGCGGGTGTCGTTGTCCTGCAGCGCGCTGGCGCTGAGCGCGCTGCGAATTTCCAGTGACACGGCATGGGCGGGTGGTGCCCCGGCGGCCAGCCCGAACAGCAGCAAGGGCAGCAGCAAATGCAGCCGTAAAAGCAGCCGTAAAAGCAGCCGCAAAGACCGCAACTCGGCCAGCGCGAAACGACAGCAGTCCAGGGTTTTTTGCACCTGGACGATTGTGCATGGCAGTCCGGCACCGGCCGCGCGCCAGACCGGCTGCGACAATGCCACGCCGTGCCTTTCGACACGGTGCCCGCACAGCAGCCGTACCGCATCCGACTCCCCCAACAGCAGCCCCGCACCCGTGATCCGACGCCACGTTTTCGAGCAGCCCGACAACCGCCGCCTGGCCCATCTGTGCGGCCCGCTGGACGCCCACCTGCGCAGCATCGAAACCGCTCTGGGCGTGCTGCTGGTGCGCCGCGACGCCAGCTTCCGCATCGACGGCCCGCGTGACGGCGTGGAACGCACCGTGCGCCTGCTCGACGCGCTGTACGACACGGCCGGCGCGCCCATCGGCGAACGCGCCTTGCAACTGGCACTGCTGAAGTTCATGGCCACGCGCCATGGCGGCCTGCCCGCTGCGCCGCAAGACGCTGCGGCCGCCGACACCGCCGAGCCCATCGTGCTGCACACCCGCCACACCGACCTCAGCGGTCGCACGCCCAACCAGGTGCAGTACCTGCAGCAGATGCTGGCCCATGACATCACCTTCGGCATCGGCCCGGCCGGCACCGGCAAGACCTTTCTGGCGGTGGCCTGCGCGGTGGATGCACTGGAACGCCACGGCGTGCAGCGCATTGTGCTGACCCGCCCTGCCGTGGAGGCCGGCGAACGGCTGGGCTTTCTGCCGGGTGATCTGGCGCAGAAGGTCGACCCCTATTTGCGCCCGCTGTACGACGCGCTCTACGACCTGATGGGCTTCGACCGCGTGACCAAGGCCTTCGACAAGGGCCTGATCGAGATCGCCCCGCTGGCCTTCATGCGCGGGCGCACGCTGAACCATGCCTTCGTGATCCTGGACGAGGCGCAGAACACCACCCGCGAACAGATGCAGATGTTCCTGACGCGCATCGGTTTCGGCACGCGCTGCGTGGTCAACGGCGACACCAGCCAGGTCGACCTGCCCAAGGGCACGGCCAGCGGCCTGGCCGATGCGGTCCAGGTCCTGCAAGACACGGACGGCGTCGCCTTCACCCACTTCAGCGCCAGCGACGTGGTGCGCCACCCGCTGGTGGCGCGCATCGTGGACGCCTACGAACGCGACCGCAGTGCGACTGCAGCGCGCACGCCCAAGCGGTGAACTCGGGGATGGGTGAAACGATGCGCACCATGCCCCGCAAGGCGCAGCCCGCGCGCCCGGCCTTGAGCCTGTCGCTGCAATTCGCCGACGCCAGCCACCGCACCGAACTGCCGCGCCACAAGGTGCTGCGCTGGATGCGTGCGGCGCTGGAGCACCCGGGTGAGATCACGGTGCGCATCGTCGGCACCGAAGAGGCCCGCGCGCTGAACCGCGACTACCGGCAGAAAGATTACGCCACCAATGTGCTGACCTTCGACTACGCGCACGAGCCAGTGGTCAGCGCCGACTTGGTCCTGTGCGCGCCGGTGGTGGCGCAGGAAGCGGCCCAGCAGGGCCTGACGCTGCAAGCCCACTACGCCCACCTGCTGGTGCACGGCACGCTGCACGCGCAGGGCTACGACCACGAGGTGGACGACGAGGCGGCCGCGATGGAGGCCCGTGAAAGCGCCGTGTTGCGGGCGCTGGGTTACGCTGACCCCTACGCCGATCCGGACGCCGATCCGGACGCCGATCCCGGCGCCGACTGACCCTTCACTTCGTGCCGTAGATGCGGTCGCCGGCGTCGCCCAGCCCCGGCACGATGTAGCCGTGCTCGTTCAGTTCGCGGTCGATGTGGGCGGTGTAGATCGGCACGTCTGGGTGGTGCCGATGCAGGTTCGCGATGCCTTCGGGCGCGGCCAGCAGGCTGACGAAGCGGATCGACTTCGGATTCGTTTCCTTCAAGCGGTCCACCGCCGCCACCGCCGAATTGCCGGTGGCCAGCATCGGGTCGAGCACGATGGCGTCGCGCTCGTGCATGTTGTGCGGCATCTTGAAGTAGTACTCCACGGTGGTAAGCGTCTTCGGGTCGCGGTACAGGCCGACGTGGCCCACGCGCGCCCCCGGCACCACCTCCAGCATGCCGTCCAGGAAGCCGGCGCCGGCGCGCATCACCACCACGAACACCGTCTTGCGGCCTTCGATGACGGGCGACTGCATGGTCTCCAGCGGCGTCTCGACCTCGATCAGCTGCGTCGGCATGTCGCGCGTCACTTCATAGGCCATCAGCATGGCAATCTCATGCAGCAGGCGGCGAAAGCTGCTGGTGGACAGGTCTTTACTTCGCATCAGCGTCAGCTTGTGCTGCACCAGCGGGTGGCTGATCAGGTGGACGGTGGGGGTGCTCATGCCGAGGGGTCTTTCCAGGGTTAAAAAATGGTGCCGTCGCTGTCGATCTTCAGCGGCGGCGCGCCGCCGGGGCGTTGTTCCAGCGCGATCTCGCGGCCGGCGGCCCAGGTGCCGCCTTCCAGGATGCAGGCCAACGGCAGCTCGTCGGCGGTCTTGCCCAGTTGCTGGCGCACCAGCGCGGCCACGTCGTCCAGCAAGGCCACCGTCAGCGCGCGCCATTCGACGATGAAGTCGTCCTGCGGCTTGAAGGTTTTCAACAAGTCGCGCGGGTGGCGCGGCTGGATGACGCCGCCGTCCAGCAGCAGGCCGCCGTTGCGGTACTCGGGCAGGCCGGTCAGGGCGTCCAGCCCGGTCACGGTCACGCCGGCCCCTTGCAGCGGTTCCAGCAGCGAGTAAGTCAACCACTGGCTGAGCTTGTGGAAGGGCACCCAGCCGCCGGTCGTGGGGTCGTCGCCACCGCCCGCAACGGCCGCGCCGGCCCAGCGGTGCGGCCACACATCGCCGGCCATCAGTCCCTGCACGTTGCGGCCACTGGTCCAGATCGGGCCCAGCGTGCGCAGCACCTCGCCCAGCACGTCGGTGGCGCTGACCGTGCCGCGCGTGCCGTTGGCGGTGAGGCGGTCGAACATCAGCGACGGTCGCGCCGGCAGGCCGGTCTTGGCGGCCTCGGCCTGCAGCGCCGCACCCAGGCGCGACAACAGGCCGGCACGGCCTTCCAGGCCCACCACCGGGTTGGACGGGCTGGACTGGAACACCGCGCGCAGCACCGACGCGTCGACGCGGCCCAGCGTGGCCGCATCGGCGCGCAGCGGATCGGCCGCCGATGACGAGAACTTGCCGTCGATGAAGGCGTGCCAACTGGCCACGCCCAGGCCTTCCGAGCGGCCCAGCACCTGGCCGGTGCCGGCCTCGGTGTAGGTCCAGGCGGCACCGGCACCGGCGTCCAGCAGCACGCTGACCACGGTCAAATCGAAGCGCACGCGTGCGGCATCGGCCAGGCTGCGGTCGGCCAGCAGCGCGTCGAGCACCGGCTTGCGGTCCAACCCGCCGGCCTCGAAATGGCGCCAGCGGCTGTGCAAGGGGATGCGCAAATCCGGGAAGCGCTTCAGCGTGAGCGCCGCCACGCGCGCGGCCACGGCGGGCAGGGCGCTGCGGTCGACGGTGAAGTGCTCGCTGACGTTGGCTTGCACGGCGCGCAGGATGGCCGCGCAGCGTGCGCGCACCGTGCCCGGGTCGTGCAGCGGGGCCAGCGGGTGCAGCGACCGTTCGTCGCCGGTGGGCTGGGTGTCGGTCACGCCGGTCTCACTCAAGGGCACGCCCCTGCACGCGGCTGAGCTCGGCCTGGGTGGGCACCAGGCCTTCGGTGAAATAGCCGGCGGCGATCTTGGCTTCCATCTCGACCTTGGCGTCGGCCGGGATCAGCGCGTCGGGTATCGCCACGCGGTCACCCACGTCGATGCCGCTGCCGGTGATCGCGTCGTACTTGTCATTGCTCATGCTCACCAATCGGTGGATTTTTCGGATGCCCAGCCAGTGCAGCACGTCGGGCATCAGTTCCTGGAAGCGCATGTCCTGCACGCCGGCCACGCATTCGGTGCGCAGGAAATACTTGTCCGCGCGGTCGCCGCCCACTTGCCGCTTGCGTGCGTTGTAGACCAGGAATTTCGTCACTTCGCCTAAAGCGCGGCCTTCCTTGCGGCTGTAGGCGATCAGACCCACGCCGCCGGCCTGCGCGCCGCGGATGCACTCTTCGATGGCGTGCGTCAGGTAGGGCCGGCAGGTGCAGATGTCGCTGCCGAAGACGTCACTGCCGTTGCACTCGTCGTGCACGCGGGCGGTCAGCGTCACGGCCGGGTTGGCCAGATCGCGGATGTCGCCGAAGACGTAGAGCGTCTGCCCGCCGATGGGCGGCAGGAACACTTCCAGGTCGCTGCGCGTGACCAGTTCCGGGTACATGCCGCCGGTCTCTTCAAACAAGGCCCGGCGCAGGTCGGCCTCGCTGACCTTGAAGCGTTCGGCCACGCCGGGCAGCCACCACACCGGCTCCAGCGCCACCTTGGTGACGGTGGCGCTGGCGTCGTCCAGCAGCACTTTGCCGTCGATGGCCAGGCGCTGGAAGGCCAGCGCCTGTTTGATCTCGGGCAGGTGGATGTGGGCCTTGGTGACGGCGATGGTCGGGCGGATGTCGTAGCCCTGGTCGAAGTATTCGCGGTAGACCGTCTGCACGCTGGCGCCCCAGGGGTCGATGCTGACGATGCGTTGGGCGTCGCCCCACTGCGGGTAGGGGCCGACCGGGTCGGTGGGTGCGGTGTCGGTCAGATCGGCGCGGTGGCCGCGTTCCAGGCTGCCGGCGGCCACCGCCAGCGCGCGGTACACGCCGTAGCTGCCGCTGTGCGTGCCGATGACGTTGCGCTGGCTGCGGCTGCTGGTGCTGCCCACGATGGGCCCGCGCTGCTGCGGGTCTGCTGCGCCCCAGATGATGGGGGGTGCGGCGTCGGTGCCCTGGCCGGGGTGCGACGTGAGGCGGATGTGGCGGGGGGGCGGTGCGCTGTCCATGCGGGTGGGGCCTGTCGGGCTGGAAAGCGGTGAAAGATACGCCATGTTGTGGAGCCGGCCGCGTCGGCTGTTGCACCACCCATTGCGGCCTGCATCAATTGCTTGCAATTGAGCACCGATTCCCGAGAATGCCGCGAGCAGCGCGGGGGGCGCTGGAAAAAAAGATCGGTTGGAGGGATTGATGTCAAGAAACCAAGGTACGGGATGGGTTGCGCTGCTGGGCGTTTTGTGCGGCCTGGGGTTGGTCGCCACGGCCGCCACGGCAGCCAGCGTCAGCGTCACGGTATCGGACGGCGTGGTGGTGGCCAGCCCGGTGGGTGTCACCTTGGCCGCGACGGACGACTCGCTGGTGTTCCAACTGGGCACGGCGGGCTACACCTTCCCCAGCGCCAATGCCGTGGTCATCACCGGTACCGGTTCCACCTTCAAGTGCACCACGGCGACCAGCAAGACCAGCGTCACTTGCAAGAAGACCGGGCAGGGCAATGGCAGCCAGCAGGGCTACCAGATCACTGTGTTGCCAACGGGGTCCTCGACGCCGTTGCCTTCACCGAACGTGTGGGTTGTCAGCGAATAGCGCCATCGAAGCGGGGCGCATGCCCGCTGCCGCCCAGATGGATCACGCTGCCCGGTCCAACGGCTTGCGGCCGTCCGACAAGCCCGCGATGTAGCCGTTGATTTCGTTCACCAGCTTGGCGTTGCCGAGCATTTCCGCCATGGCCAGCGCGGCTTTCAGATCGTCTTCGGCATCGCCGTGACGCTGCAGCGCGATGTGGATCAAGCCGATGTTGACCAGAGTCGCGCATTCCAGCCGAACATGCCCGAGCTCTTTCGCCATACCGAGCGCCGACTGCGAAAGCACCAGTGCGTGCGGGTGGTCGCCGCGCAGGTGGCACAGCATGCCCAGCGCAGACAGCCTTTCGCCCACGCGTGGCAAGTCGCCCAGCCGGCGGCTGATGACCAGTGCGTCCTCGCAAAAGGTTTGCGCCAGGTCCATCCGCTGCTGCTCAGCATGGATCAAGCCCATGTTGCCCAGCAGGCTGCCCTGCAGGCGCAGGTCGCCCACGGCCCGCGCGTATTGCAAAGCGGCCTCGAAATGCTCACTGGCTGCGGCAAGTTGCCCGTCCTCAAACGTCAACCCGCCCAAGGCATTCAGCGCCGCCGCGCACAGTGCACCGTCGTTCAGAGACCGCGCCCCTGCCAACGCCGCGCCCAGGGCCTGCTGGGTCTGTTCGGTCAGCCCGCCTCGCGCATGCAGGCGGGCCAGGCGTATGGCGGCCTGCACGTCTGAGCGCAGATCGCCCTGCAACCGCGCGCTGTGCAGCGCCGCTTCATACAAGCCCGTGGCGGGCGCGTGCCGGCCCAGAGACTCCAGCGCGGCGGCCAAGGCCAACTGCGCGCGAACACGGGCGGCGGCACCGAGTTGCGGCATGCGCATCACCGCTTCGCCCAATGACACGGCAGAGCCGAAGGGCCCGCGCAGGTGCAGCGCGGCCCAGGCGCCTGCCAGCGCGCCCGCTGCCGCCTCGCCATCGCCGCTGGCCGTTGCCCGCCGGCACGCCACCACCAGGTTGTCCAGTTCCGCACAAGCCCCCAACACCGCCCGCTGCGGTCCCAGCGCGGCGAACCAGGCGGCGTGGCGCGCCTGCGCCGCCACCAAGGCCTGCGGCCCGCTGTCGGGGTAGCGGCCTTCGCTGCGCAGGTGTTCGTCGGCGTAGGCCTGCACGCTGACCAGCATGTCGAAACGCTCGTTGCCATTCGGCCGCACGAAAGACTTGTCGACCAGGGAATGGATGACGTCCAGTGTCCACGGCGCGTCGGGCTGCGCGCGCAGGTCGATGACGCCTTCGGCCGCTTCCAAAGTGAAGCCGCCTTCGAACACCGACAGCTGTGCCAGCGCGACTTTCTCGGCCGCGTTCAGCAAGTCCCACGACCAGTCGAAGGCCGCGCGCAGCGTGGCCTGGCGGTCGTGGCGGCCGCCCGATGAGGCCAGCAACTTGAAGCGTTCGCTCATGCGCGCCAGCAACGCGCGCGGGGCCAGCGTGCGGGCGCGCGCGGCGGCCAGTTCGATGGCCAGCGGCAAGCCGTCCAGCAAGCCCACCAAGGTGGCAATGGCGGCCTGGTCATCGGGGCTGGGCTCGAAGCCCTGGCGGGCGGCGGCAGCGCGGCGCAGGAACAGCGCTTCAGCTTCGGCCGCCGGCAGCGGTGCCAGGGCCAGGGTTTCTTCACCGGCGATGCCCAGCACCTCGCGCGTGGTGACCAGGAAGTGGGCCCCTGCTGCGCGTTCCAGCCAGCGGCCCAATGTGGCCTCGGCGTGGCGCGACAGCTGTTCGAAGTTGTCCAGGATCAGCAGACAGCGCCCGCGCCCGGCGATGGCGTGGCCCAGCTGCACCACGGGGTCGTCGGGGCCCAGCGGCAATTCCAGGCCCTGCGCGACGGCACCGAGCAGGCCTTCGACGGTGCGTGCCGGCGCCAGGTCGCAGAACCACACGCCGCCGGGGTAGTCGCCCATCCAGGCCCAGCCGTAGCGGGTGGCCAGCCGCGTCTTGCCGCCGCCGCCGATGCCCAGCAGCGAGACCAGCCGCGCGCCCTGGTCGTAACGCCGCGCCAGTTCGTTCAGGCTGCTGCTGCGGCCGACGAAGGCGTCGCGCTCGGCGGGCAGGTTGTGGCGGGTTTCGCGCGCCGGCAGCCACAGTTCGCCCTGGCGCACCACGCGGTAGACCTTCTCAGCGTCGGGCGGTGGGCGAAAGGGCGCGTCGGCTTCGCCCACCTCGAACAATTCCAGCGGCTCCGGCAGGCCCTTGACGCGCCAGTGGCCGTGCGAGACCGAGCGCTGCGCCAGACTGCCCAGTGCGTCCATCGCGGCAAGGGTCAACAGCGTCTGGCCGCCCAGCGCGGTGGACATCACGCGGGCCGCAATCGGCTTGCTGACGCCGTCGGCCTCAAAGGGTTTGGCACCCAGCGCCACGTCGGCCTGCGGCGTTTCGCGCAGCGTGATCGCGCCCACATGCAGGCCGGCGCGCGCCAACAGTTTCGGCTGCATCTGCGCCAGCGCGCGGTGGTAGGCCAGGGCGTAGCCCAGGGCGTCGGGGGCCTGTTCGAAAACGATCAGGAAACCGTCGGTCTTGTCGATCTCGCGGCCGCGCCACACACGCAGCAGGTCGCGCGCGACGCGGTCGTGGGCAGCCCAGACGCGGCCCATTTCGGCGTCGCCGAGTTGTTGGGCCAGGGCAGCGCTGTCGACCAGGTCGGTCAGCAAAAGGGCAACGGGTTCTTCCATCGCCCCAGTATCGGGCAGGCCCCGCCCGCGTGGCCTTGGGGCCTGTACTCAGGCCAGGCCGCGCACCGGCAATTCGGCGCCGCGCTGCAGCCAGTTTTCGGGCGCATAGGCGGCGCGGCCGTCGGTGGCGTGCAGCGTGTAGGCCAGGCGCGACTTGGCGGAGCGGTTGGCGGCGCTGCAGTGCGGCAGCAGGCCGTGGAAGACCACCAGCGTGCCGGCCGCCACGGGCAGCGGCACGGCTTGCGCGCTGTCGGGCCAGGGCGTGCGGTCCAGCGCCTGCATGTGCAGCGTGCCGGCGGCGTGGTCGCAAACGTATTGCTCGCGAAGGACGCCATGCGCGCCGCGCTGGCCGCCGGGCTGGCCCGGCTTTTCCACCCACAGGCAGCCGTTGTCCAGCGTGGCGTCTTCCAGCGCGAACCAGAAGGTGGTCACGGTCTGCGGCGTGGTCACGAAGAAGCTGGCGTCCTGGTGCCAGCCCACTTCACCGCCGATGCGGGGCTGCTTGAAGATCAGCTGGCTCTGCCAGACCTGCGGGTCCTGCAGGCCCAGGTCGGCGGCCAGCGCGGCCAGTTCGGGCCCGTGCGAGAAGGCGATGAAGGTGGGGTCCAGATCGTGCAGCGCGTGGCCGATCTTGTTGATGGACTGCGCCTTGGGCACGCGCAGCAGGCCGTGTTCGTCGAGTGCTTCTTCCTCGAAGAAACAGTGCACGCCAGCGGCTGAGGCCAGCAGCGCGGCGTCGGCCACCAGGCTGCGGTCACGGGTGGAAAAGCGGCTGGCGCTGGCGCTGGGCTGAAAGGCTTCGACCAGCGCGTGGGCGCGGGCCACGGCGGCGGCGCAGGCGGCGCTTGACTTGAAGCCGGGCAGCACCAGGTAGCCCTTGTGCTGCCAGGTGGCGATCTGTTCGGGGTTGAGCATGGTGGATTGTTGCGTGGATGTTGCATTGCCACACCGCTCGACCCGCCGCAGACCGGCTTTTCACGAAGCGCCGGGCCGTGCGCGGCATCATCAGCCGTTACACCATTCCTGGAGCTGTGATGTCCCGTCTGCACCCTGCCGCGCCCCTGGCCGCATCCTTGAACACCCGACTGAAACCGCACCACGCCCTGGCGGCGGTCAGCCTGGCGGTGTTGCAGTTGTCGGCCGTGGCGCAGACCGCCGGCAGCGCGGGCCAGCTGCAGACCATCACGGTGACGGCCGAGCGCCGGCTGGAAAACATCCGCGAAGTGCCCAGCGCCGTCAGCGCACTGCAGGGCGAAATCCTGGACGTGCTGAACACCAGCGGGCAAGACGTGCGCCTGCTCAGCGGCCGCGTGCCCAGCCTGAACATCGAATCGTCTTTCGGCCGTGCCTTCCCGCGCTTCTACATCCGCGGCTACGGCAACACCGACTTCCGCCTGAACGCGTCGCAGCCGGTCAGCCTGGTCTATGACGACGTGGTGCAGGAAAACCCGATCCTGAAGGGCTTCCCGATCTTCGACGTCGACCGCGTGGAAGTGCTGCGCGGCCCGCAGGGCACGCTGTTCGGCCGCAACACGCCAGCCGGCGTGGTGAAGTTCGATTCGGTCAAGCCGACCAATAAGCTGGAAGGCTACGGCAGCATCGGCTTCGGCACCTACCAAACCATCAACGCCGAGGGCGCGGCCAACGTGCCGCTGGGCAGCGGCCTGGCGATGCGCGTTTCGCTGTTGAACCAGACGCGTGACGACTGGGTGCAGAACACCGTGGCCAGCGGCCCGACGCAGAAGCTGGAGGGCTACCGCGACAGCGCCCTGCGCGCGCAACTGCTGTACGACGGCGGCAACGCGCTCAGCGTGCTGGGCAATGTGCATGCCCGCGACTACAAGGGCTCGGCCCGTTTGTTCCGCGCCAACATCATCCAGCCGGGTACCAACAACCTGGTGGCGGGCTTCGACCCGGCGAAGATTTCCATCGACGGCCAAAATACCTCCGAGGTGCAGAACTTCGGCGGCAATGTGCGCGTGAAGCTCGACCTGGGCGGCATGGCGCTGTACTCGATCACCGGCCTGGAATCGGTGAAGACCTTCAGCCGCGGCGACATCGACGGTGGCTACGGCGCCAGCTTCCTGCCCAAGAGCGGCCCGGGCGTCATACCCTTCGCGTCGGAAAGCGCCGACGGCATGCCCGAGCACAGCCAGTTCACCCAAGAGCTGCGACTGGAAAGCAACACCACCGGCCCGCTGAGCTGGCAAGGCGGCGTGTTCCTGTTCCGAGAGCGCTACAAGGTCGAAAGCTTCAGCTACGACAGCCTGGCCGCCAACGCGCAAGACGGTTACGAACGTGTCAAGCAAACCAACGACGCCTATGCGCTCTTCGGTGCCATCAACTACGCCGTGACCAATGACTTGAAGCTGCGCGGCGGCCTGCGTTACACCAAGGACAAGAAGACTTTCAATGTCGAGGACTACAACGCCAGCGGCTTCGCGCCCTGCGTCGGCCCGACGCTGGGCATTCCGGGCAGCGGCCCGCTGAAATGCACCTATGCGCAACTGGCTGCGCTGGGCCCCTTGAGCGCCTCACCCAGCGACGGCAAATTCAGCTGGGACGCCAGCGCCGGCTACGCGCTGGACAGGAACACCAACGTCTACCTGCGTTACGCCACCGGCTTCCGCGGTTCCAGCGTTCAGGGTGCCGGTGCCTTCAACAACCAGAGCGTGGCCAAGGCCGAAACCAACGAGTCGATTGAAGCCGGCATCAAGGCCGACCTGTTCAACAAGCGCGCACGCGTCGCCTTCAACGTCTTCAGCTACACCGTCAAAGACCTGCAGTTGACGGCGGTGGGCGGTGCGGCCAATTCCAATATTCTGTTGAACGCCAAAAAGGCCACCGGCCAGGGTTTCGAGCTTGACTTCCAGAGCTACATCACCGACCAGCTGCTGACCACGGTCAGCGTGGGCTACAACGACACCGAGATCAAGGACCCGGGCCTGGCCGTGGCCGTGTGCGCGGCCTGCAAGGTCACCAACCCGAAGACCGCCGGCGGCCTGGCGCTGATCAACGGCAACCCGCTGCCGCAAGCGCCCAAGATGACCGGCAGCTTCACGCTGAAGTACAGCCAGCCGGTGGCCAACGGCGAGCTCTACGCCTTCACCGACTGGGTCTATCGCGACAAGGTCAACTTCTTCCTGTACCAGAGCACCGAATTCACCGGCAAGGCGCTGATGGAAGGCGGCCTGCGCGTGGGTTACGCCTGGGGCAATGGCAAGTACGACGTGGCGGCCTACGGCCGCAACATCACCAACCAGATCCGCGTGGTGGGTGGCATCGACTTCAACAACCTGACCGGCTTCATCAACGACCCCAGAACGTTTGGCGTGCAGTTCAAAGCGAACTTCTAGCCCCCAAGATCGCACATGCTCGCTACCCCCCGAGGGGGCCGCTCGCCAGCGGCCCGGCGAAGCCGGTTCCGCGGCTCTTGCTTGAAGGTGCTGGCGGGCTGCGCCGCCAGCGTCTGCTGGGCCAGCGCTGCGCTGGCCCAGCCGGCCCTCATCTTCGAACTGGGTGGCAAGAACGACAAGAGCTTCGGGCAGGCGGCCTGGGAAGGTGCCGAGCGCTGGAAGAAAGTCACCGGCAAGCCGTATCTCGAATTCGAGATCGCCAACGCCGCGCAGCGTGAACAGGCGGCGCGGCGCTTTGCCGAAAAGGGTGCGAACCCGATCGTCGGCGTCGGCTTTCCGCAGGCCAGCAGCATTGAAGCGGTGGCGCGCGATTTTCCGAACACGCGCTTTGCCATCGTCGACGTGGTGGTGAAACTGCCCAACGTGCAAAGCTTCATCTACCGCGAACACGAAGGCGCTTTTCTGGTCGGCCTGCTGGGCGCGCTGGCCAGCAAATCGGGCAAGCTGGGTTTCGTGGGCGGGCAGGACATCCCACTGGTGCGCAAGGTGCAGTGCGGCTATGAGCAGGGCGCGCGTTACGCCAACCCCAAGGTGCAGTTCGTGTCGGCGATGACCGGCACCACCAACGCCGCCTGGACCGATCCGGCGCGCGGTGCCGAGCTGACGCGTACGCAGGTCGCGCAGGGTGTGGACGTGGTTTTTGCGGCCGCCGGCACCACTGGCCTGGGCGTGTTGCAGGCCGCGAAAGACCTGAACATTCTGGGCATCGGCGTGGACAGCAACCAGAACGGTCTGCACCCGGGCCACATCCTGACCAGCCTGCTCAAGCGCACCGACGTGGCGGTGGAACAGGCCTTCGCCGGCGTGCAGCCGGGCATCACGGCATTGGGTTTGAAGGAAGGCGGGCTGGACCTGGCCTTTGATGAGCACAACGCCAGACTCATAACGCCCGAGATGCGGCGCAAGGTCGATGCCGCCAAGGCCGAGATCATCGCCGGGCGCCTCACCGTCATCGACTACACGGCGGCCAAGGCCTGCCGCTGAGCCGCCATGCAGGTGCAGTTTCTGGGCCGCCGGCCCTATGCAGAAATCGAAGCCGCCATGCGCGCCTTCACGGCCGCGCGCGGGCCTGAAACCGAAGACGCGTTGTGGCTGGTTGAACACCCGCCGGTCTACACGCAAGGCATCGCCGGGCGCGATGCGCACGTGCTGGCGGCGGGCAGCATCCCGGTCATCCGCACCGACCGGGGCGGCCAGGTCACCTACCACGGGCCCGGCCAGGTGGTGGCCTACCCGCTGGTCGACCTGAAGCGCTTGGGCATCTACGTCAAGGCCTACGTCTACCGCATCGAAGAAGCGGTGATCGACACGCTGTGGACTTTCGGCGTGGTGGGCCACCGGGTGCGCACGGCACCGGGCATTTACGTGCGCCTGGCCGACCCGTTTTCACACGCGGTGCTGCCCACCGCCAGCCTGGATCCGTCGGCCCTTTTTCCGGGGCTGGGCAAGATCGCGGCCCTGGGCATCAAGGTCAGCCGGCATTGCACTTACCACGGCGTGGCGCTGAATGTGGCCATGGACCTGGAGCCCTACACCCGCATCGACCCCTGCGGCTACGCCGGCCTGCAGGCCGTGGACTTGCGCAGCCTGGGCATGGCGGCGGGCTGGGACGCGGTGGCGGCCGAACTGGCCCGCCAACTGCAAAAGCGCCTGCAGCCCTGAACGGGCTTCAGCCGACCAGCGCGCCCACACCCGGCGCTGCCGGCGCTGTGGACCCTGTAGCGGCTGCTGTTGCGGCTGCTGTTGCGGCTGCCGTCGCTGCGGCCAAGGCCGCCACCGCAGCCGCGCGCGTGTGCTGCGCCCAGTCGATGATTTCCAGCCGGCCGTCGGCGTGTTCCACCAGCGCGGTCAGGCTCTCCACCCAGTCGCCGTCGTTGCAGTACAGGATGCCGTCGATCATGCGCATTTCGGCGTGGTGGATGTGGCCGCAGACCACACCGTGCATGCCGCGTGAACGCGCTTCACGGGCCACCGCCGATTCGAAATCACTGACGTAGCTGACCGCGCGCTTGACCTTCAATTTCAGGTAGCGCGACAGGCTCCAGTACGGCAGGCCCATGCGCGCGCGCAGCGAGTTGAGCTGGCTGT
This sequence comes from Betaproteobacteria bacterium, assembly GCA_031383435.1. Taxonomy (GTDB): domain Bacteria; phylum Pseudomonadota; class Gammaproteobacteria; order Burkholderiales; family Burkholderiaceae_C; genus Rubrivivax. The sequence goes on from JANMZP010000161.1 coordinate 23,861, forward strand.
TCCAGCGCAGGATCAGGTCGTAGAACCAGTCGCCGACATGGGCCAGCCACTTGGCGCACTGGATGACGCCGTCGAACAGATCGCCGTGCGTGACCCAAAACTTCCGGCCATCGGCGGTTTCATGGATGCACTCCTGCATCACGTCGACACCGCCGAAGTTGTGGCCCAGGTACTTGCGCGCGAATTCGTCGTGGTTGCCGGGGATCAGGATCACCCGCGTGCCCTTGCGCGCCTTGCGCAAGAGCTTCTGGATGACGTCGTTGTGGGCCTGCGGCCAGTACCACTGCCGGCGCAATTGCCAACCGTCGATGATGTCGCCGACCAGGAACAGCGTTTCGCATTCCACATGCCGCAGGAAGTCCAGCAGGGCCTGCGCCTGGCAGCCCGGCGTGCCCAGGTGCAGGTCGCTGATCCACACCGTGCGCAAACGCAAGGCCGGCCGCTCGGGGCGGTCGTCGGGGTCCAGGTGGGTGTCGTCGCGTCGCATGGCGAGCACCATGCTCGCCGCGCAGCAAGTCGGGGCCGTGACGGGGGCGCGTCAGCGCCGTGACGCGGTCATGCCGCAGTGCCGGCGGCCACAAGGGGCCGGCACAGCAGCGCCTGGCCCATGCGGATGCGCAGGCCGCTTTCGATGCCCGAGGCCAGCGTCAGGCCCGGCGGCGCGAACACGATGATGGTCGAGCCGTGTTCGAACCAGCCCAGTTCCTGGCCTTTGCTGACCGCCACGTCACAGGGCATCTCCATGGGGCCGGGCCAACGCAAGTGCAGCAGCACGTTCAGAAAGTGCAGGCGGATGCTGGCCACCAGGATGGCCGCCACCGGCACCAACGCCAGCGGTGTGCCGTCCGCCAGCCGCAGGCGGATCACCGCGCGCTCGTTGCGCGTGAACAGGCCTTGCACACGCTTCAGCGCGATGGGGTTGACGTTCCAGGTGTCGCCGCTGATGTAGCTGACGTGTTCGATGCGGCCGTCAGCCGGCGCGTGGAAGCGGTGGTACATGGCAGACGTGAGGCGCAGCGTCACGTAGGTGCCGCCCTCAAAAGGCGCGGCGCGCTCGGCGCGGCCGAACAGGTCAGCCATGCGGTAGGGCGAACCTTTGGCCTGCAGCACGCTGCCGGCCTGCACCGTGCCGCAGGCGCCGACGATGGCGTCGCAAGGGCTGGCCAGCACCTCGGGCCGCGGGTCTACCAGGCGCGCGCCGGGCTTGAGTTCGCGGGTGAAGCAGGCGTGCAGGCTGCTGAAGTGCTGCTGCTTCGCGTCATGCAGGTCGAGGTCGGTGAACAGCCGCCACACGGCGATGGACGCGCGGCAGACCCAGGGCTTGCGGATCTGACTGAAGCGGCCCATCCAGCGCGTCAGCGCGATGCGCGGGATGCGGTTGGTCAGCAGGAAGTTCAAATCTTCCTGCAGCAGCAGGCTGTCGCGCAGGCGCGCGCCGAACGAAGTGGTGTTTTTCATAGGCTTGTCAACACAGGGAAATACAAACAGGGCTTCAACGCAATGAGGTCTGCATGCCCGAAACCTTCGCACTGGGCGCACTCAGCGCCGTCACGCTGGCCGGCCTGGCCGTGCTGCTGCCGCTGGCCCGCCAGCGCCTGGAGCTGTCGTTGGCCAAGCACCCTTCGCTGGCCGGGCACACGCGCATGGCCAAGCGGGTGGCGGCGCAGGTGCCGGGCTATGCCTATGGCGAAGCGCGGTTCTTTGGCAGCGACGGCGCGCCGCCGGCCGTGCAGACCCAGCGCCGCGCCGGCTTCGCGCAGCTGGCGCAGACGCTGACCGCGCGGCATGCGCAGTCCATCGCAATGACCCAGCGCGCACGCGTGGGCATATCCGACCTGCAGTTCACCGGCGCCTACCGCGTGCCCTATCCCTACGGCCCCTACCTGCGCCAGCACATCAGCGTGGGTGCCTTCGTGCAGCGCACCGACGGCGTCACCGTCACCGACCTGGACGGCGCCGTCTTCTACGACCTGACCGGCTCTTACGGCGTCAATGTCTTCGGCCACGACTTCTACAAGGCCTGCATCGCTGAAGGCAGCGCGCGTGCCGCCGCGTTGGGCCCCATCCTGGGCAGCTACCACCCGGCGGTGGCCTGGAACGTTGAACAGCTGCAGCGCATCTCGGGGCTGGATGAGGTGAGCTTCCACATGAGCGGCACCGAAGCCGTGATGCAGGCCGTGCGCCTGGCGCGCTACCACACCCAGCGCAAATACCTGGTGCGCTTTTGCGGCGCGTACCACGGCTGGTGGGAAGACGTGCAGCCCGGGCCGGGCAACCCGCTGGCGCCGGCCCACACCTACACACTGAAGGAGATGGACGCCGACACCCTGCGCGTGCTGCGCAAGCGCCGCGACATCGCCTGCGTGCTGGTCAACCCCTTGCAGGCCCTGCACCCCAACAGGGCCGCGCCCGGCGACAACACCCTGCTGGACAGCAGCCGCCGCGCGGCCTTCCACCGCGAGGCCTACACCGCCTGGTTGCAGCAGCTGCGCGCGGTGTGCAGCGCGCGCGGCATCGTGCTGATCTTCGACGAGGTGTTCATGGGTTTTCGCCTGGCGCCGGGCGGCGCGCAAGACTATTTCGGCGTGCGCGCCGACATGGTCACCTACGGCAAAACCTTGGGCGGCGGCCTGCCGGTGGGCGTGGTGTGTGGTCGGCGTGAACTGATGAAACGCTACCGCGAAGACCGGCCGGCCGACATCTGCTTTGCGCGCGGCACTTTCAACGCCCACCCCTATGTGATGTGCACGATGCAGGTCTTCCTGGAGCGTCTGCGCAGCGAGCCGGTGCGCGCGATGTACGCCGACCTGGACGGCAGCTGGAACCGCCGCGCCGACCAATTGAACCTGCAATTGCGTGAGGCCGGCTTGCCGGTGCAGGTGGCCAATCTGTCCACGGTGTGGACCGTTTTCTACACCCAGGCTTCGCGCTACAACTGGATGCTGCAGTTCTACCTGCGTGCCCAGGGCCTGGCCCTGAGCTGGGTGGGCAGCGGGCGCATGGTCTTCAGCCTGAACTACACACAGGCTGAATTTGACGCCGTGGCCCAGCGCTTCGTGGCCGCCGCACGGGCCATGCAAGCCGACGGCTGGTGGTGGCAGGATGCGGCGCTGAGCAACAAGACCATACGCCGCGGCCTGCTGCGCGAAATGCTCAGCCACCGGTTCTGAAACCGCGCGCGGCACCTTCAGCGCGGCGCAGCGGGTTCGTGCTGGCCGTGCTGCGGGTCGATCAACTCGCCGCGCAGCAGGGCCATGGGCGCGTGGCGGTAAATCATCGCGTCGTGGAAGGGGTCGGTGATGATCTTGGTGGCCCAGACCAGCCCGGTGCGCACGTCGAACAGGAAGAACAGGTGCACGGTGCGGAACAGCAGGCCGCCCACACCGATGGCCAGCCAGGCCACGCCTACGTCGTGCAGGTAGGCGCTGAAGGTGGTGGCCGGTGCGATCAGTCCGCCCAAGGACGGGACCAGCCACAGCGCCAGCGGCGCGGTCACCCAGATGGCCATCAGCACCACCTTGCGGCGCAGGTTGTAGCCCACCTTGATGTCTTCCTTGTGTTCGTGGCTGGCCTGGTTGACGTGGTCGTAGCCCAGCGGCTCAAAGAAGAAGTGGCCGGCCTGCCGGGTGCTCATGCTGACGCCCCAGGCCAGCAGGGCGGCGCTGGCCGGGTCGATGAACAGCAGGCCATAGGCCACGATGAAACTGAGCGCGCTGATGAAATGCAGCGCCTGGTTGATGCGGCTGTGGTGGTAATAGCGGTGGTCGTCCCAGCGCTGCTGCGCGAGTTCTTCACGGAATGTTTTCAAGCGGCGGCTCCGTCGGCGGTTGGCGTGGCGCGACTGTGACCGCGCGCCGTGAATGCGCCATGACACCGCCGTGTCGGTTCGGTGATGGGCCGCGCTGTCATCGAACTGTTGCGCAAGCTCGCGAAGATACGCGGCGTGGCCTGGATGCATGGAGACAAGCGCTTGCTGGATCAAACCCCGAATGCACGGCCCCCGCGACCCCCGCGACGCGCACTGCGCGTGGCTTTCGTGACCGAAACCTATCCGCCTGAAGTGAACGGCGTGGCGATGACTCTGGCCCGGGTGGTGGAGGGCGTGCACGCGCGCGGCCACCAGGTGCAACTGGTGCGGCCGCGCCAGGACCCGACCCATGCTGCGCGCGACGAAGCGCGCTTCACGGAAGTGCTGGTGCGCGGCCTGCCGATACCGCGCTACCCGGACTTGAAGATGGGCCTGCCGGCGCAAGGCGCGCTGCAGCGCTTGTGGGCGGCCGAGCGGCCTGATGTGGTGCACATCGTCACCGAAGGCCCGCTGGGCTGGTCGGCCCTGCGCGCTGCGTTGAAGCTGGGGCTGCCGGTGGTCAGCGACTTCCGCACCAACTTCCACGCCTACAGCCGGCACTACGGTGTGGGCTGGCTGCGAGCACCGGTGATGGCCTATCTGCGCCGCTTCCACAACCGCACCGCCCGCACCATGGTGCCCACCGAGAGTTTGAAGAACGAACTGGCCACCGCCGGCCTGCAGGGCCTGCGCGTGGTGGCGCGCGGTGTCGACGCGCAGCGCTTCAGCCCCGTGCACCGCAGCACCGCCTTGCGCGCCAGCTGGGCTGCCGACAGCGGCACTTGCGTGGCCCTGTGCGTGGGCCGGCTGGCGCCCGAGAAGAACCTGGGCGCGGTGGTCGCTGCCTTCGAAGCCATGCGCGAACACGAACCGCGCACACGCCTGGTGTTGGTGGGCGACGGCCCCGAGCGCCAGCGCCTGGCGCAGCGCTGTCCCGACGCGCACTTTGCCGGCGTGCGACACGGTGCCGACCTGGCGGCGCACTACGCCTCAGCCGATGTCTTCCTGTTCCCCAGCACCACCGAAACCTATGGCAACGTGGTGCCCGAGGCCATGGCCAGTGGCCTGGCCGTGGTGGCCTACGACCACGCCGCCGCCGGGCAGCTGATACGCCATGGCGAGAACGGCTTGCTGGCCCGCTGCGACGACACGCTGGAGTTCTGCCGCGTGGCGCGCCGCATTGCCGGCGACTGGCCGCTGGTGCGCGAACTGGGCCTTCAGGCGCGCGTCACGGCCGGCCAGCTGGACTGGGATCGCATCGTCGATGCGATCGAAGTGGAATACGGAGCGGCCATGGCGCTGGGTACCGTGCCGACGCCCGCGCCCTGGAAGCCGGTGCTGCCGCCGGCTGCAGCCGCCCCTGGCGCAATTTTTTTGCCCGCCACGGTTCACCCGACCCCGGGGATGGCAGCCGACTTCGCCGGTGTCGATACTGCGCAGCATCGGCCCCTGTGAGGGCCGCCCAACCCCCACCAGGAGCTCGCGCATGGACACCTCAACCCGCATTCGGCTGTGTGCCGCACTGGCGGCCCTGCTGCTGACCGCTACGGCCCAGTCGGCCTCGCTGCTGGTGAATGGCAGTTTCGAAAACACGACGGCCGGCGGCACGGTTTTCAACCCGGACAACGCCAGTTTCAACGCAGTGATGACGGGCATCACGGCCTTTGGTGCGCGCCAGGGCATCGACATCCAGACGGCAGGTTCGGGCTACGGTCTGTCGCCGCAGAACGGGGCCTACAAAGTCTCCCCGGCCAGCGATTCGGGCGGTACCACCGAAGCATTTTCGCTGTCGATGATCGGCCCGTTGGTCGTCGGTGAGTCTTACCAACTCAGCTTCTACATCGAACGCCTGATCCAGTCGCCCTTCAACGGTGGCACGGTGCAGGTCGGCGTTTCAAGCAGCGCCACCAGCTTCGGCACCCAGGTTGCGTTGGCGACGGCCCCGAACAGCGGCTGGTTGCTGTCGAACAGCAGTTTCCTGGCACCCATCGCGGCCAGCTACCTGACCGTGCGGCTCACCACTACCCAGTCCAGCTGGGTCGGTCTGGACAATTTCGTGTTGACGGGCGCTGCGCCCGTGCCTGAAGGCGGCACGGCTGCGCTGCTGGCCGCCGGCCTCGCCGTGATTGGCGGTCTGCAGACCCGTCGACGCCGCTGAGACCCGGGCTCTGGGGTTGGCGTCCCGCGCGCCTCGCCCCGTTCACCGCCCCGGCAGCGCGCTCAACGCGGCGGGGCGGGCTGGACGCGCGCCAGTTCGTCCTGCAGCGCGCGCGCGCCGGCCGCATCGCTGGCCGCCAGGGCCTGCGCCATGCGCAGCAGCGGCTCGCCGGCCGGGCGGAAGTCAGGGCTGGTGCGCAGCACCGCCAGCAGCGGTTCGCGCACCTGCGCCAGCATGTCCACCACGCTGCCCGTCGGGCGCACGTTGCGGCCGGCGGCGATGAACTGGTCGCGCGCCGTCCAGTAGGCGGCCAGGCGTTGCCGCATGTCGCTGTCGGTGCCGTCCGCGTGGTTGCTCAGCAGTTCAGCCGGCGTGATCTGCACGCTGCCCAGCAGGCTCAGCAGGCGTTCGCGCGGCAGGCTGTCGGGGGCGTAGGTGATGCGCGGCGCGCGGTAGGCCACCACCGGGTGGTCGTCGGTGTTCAGCGGCGCGCCGGCTGCGAAACGGGCCAGCGCCATCGGGCCGGCGATGAAGCCGCCGAACAGCGCGTAGCGGTCGGCCAGGCCGAAGTTGGCCAGCATTTGCGGCAGCCGGTTGACGGCCAGTCGCTGCTGCAGCCGGGCCGCATCGAAGGGGCCCCCGTCGCGCTGCGCAATCAGGCCCAGCACCGGCGTGTCCAAGCTGTTGGTGGCCAGCAGCGCATAGGCACCCGGGTACACCGCCAGATAACTGCGCAACACGCTGCGCAGCGTGTTCAGGTCCATCTGGTGCAGCGGCAGCCATTGGCAGAACAGGCCGCCGGGGGCCAGGCGGTCGCGCACGGCGCGGAAATGTTCGACGGTGTAGAGCGAACCCGAGCCACTGCGTGCGGGGTGGAAGTTGTCTGACACGATGAGGTCGTAGGCCGGCCTGGCGCTGCGCACGAAGCGCCGGGCGTCGGCCGCCAGCAGTTGCAAGCGGGGCGTTTCCGGCGCGCCCTGCACGGCCGCGAAATGGGCCGCTGCGCTGATGACTTCCGGCAGCAGTTCCACCGCGTCGACCCGCACGCCGGGATCGGCCGCCGCCGCCCGCGCCGTGGTGCCGGTGCCCAGGCCCAGCAGCAGCACGCGCTGCGGTGCGGGGTGCAGCAACAGCGGCAACAAGGCTTGCCGCGCGTCGGACAACTGGGTGTGGCTGCTGCCCTCTTGCTGGCGGTTGTTGATGCGCAGGCGCGACACGCCGCTGGCGTCTTCGACCACGCTGACGGCGGCCATCGTGCCTTCGCGGTAGCTGATCAGGCGGCCGCCCTCGGGCACGTCGACAAAAGCCAGTGGCGGTGCCTCCAGTGCCACGGCCAGCAACAGCGCCGCCATGGCTGCGGGGGGTGCAAAGGCTGAAGAAAGGACGGAAGCCAGGGCTGCAGCGGGGGAGCGTCTTTTCGACGTTAGCCCCGGGCGTGGCACGGCCAGTGCCAGATAGCCCGCCACCACCAGCAGCAGCGAGAACTTGGGCCCCAGCAGTGGCACCAGCAGCACACCGAACAGCGGCGGCGCGGCCGCAGCGCCCAGGGTGTTGACGGCCAGCGCGCGGCCCAGGCCGACGCCGCTGGCCTGGGCGCGCAGGCTCAACTCACTGAACAGCGAACCCATCACCGCGGTGGGCAGCGCGAAGGCGGCCAGGGCCAGCGCGGCTTCGGCCAGCAGCGCCGCCGCCATGCCGTCGCCCAGGACGACCCGCAGTGCGTCGCGCACGGCTTCAGCGGCCCACAGCGTGGCGCTGCCCAGCAGGCAGGCGGCGGCCAGCGCGCACAGCAAGCGGGCCTGCAGCGGGCCGGCCGGCACGGCGTTGGCGGCCGGCTGTGCGCGCCAGCGCTGCCACGCCGCCGCCCCCAGCGCGGTGCCCGCCAGGTACACCGCCAACAGTGCGGCATAGGTGTAGACAGTGGCCTCGGTGACCTGGCTGAGCACCCGCACCACCAGCACTTCGTAGGCGATGCCCAGCAGGCCGGTGGCGGCCAACACCGCCAGCAGGCCGCGCGCGGCTGGCGATGGGGTTGTTGCGGTTGATGCCGGGGTTGCAGGGGTCGCAGGGGTTGCAGGGGTTGCAGGGGCGGCGGCCGCCGCTGCGCCGGTCTGTGGACCGGTCTGTGCACCGGCGTCGCGCGCCGCCAGGCCCAGCGCGGCAGCCGCGCACAGCAGGTTCAGCCCGGCGCAAACAGCCGCCGTGATCGTCAGGCCGAAAGCAGGCACCAGCCAGAAGGCCGTGGCCAGCACGCCCAGCATCGCACCTGCGGTGTTGCAGGCGTACAGCGTGGGCAGGCTGGGGGTGACCGGGCCGCTGCGCTGCAACTGCGCCAGCACGCGGGCCATGGCGGGCAGGGTGGCCCCCATTGCGGCGGTGGCTGGCAGCAGCAACAAGAAGGTGGCCCCGAAGGCCACCGTCCACTGCCACAGCGGCGCGGGCTGCGCGCCTGTCGATTGCAGCACCCAGTCGCTTGCCGGCGACATCGCCAGCACCAGCACGCCGCTCCACAGCGCGATGACCCCTTCGCACAGCGCATAAGCCCGGGCGGGCCGCAGCGAGCGTTCGATGCGCGGCCCCAGCGCCCAGGCGCCCAGGGCCAGGCCGCCGAAGAAGGCGGTGATGACGGCCAGCACCGCAGCGGCTTCATGGCCCAGCCACAAGGCGGCCTGCTGGGTCCAGACGATCTGGTAGCCCAGCCCGGCGAAGCCCGAGGCCACCATCAGCGCGTAGACCGAAAGCCCGACCGGCGGCCCGGCGGCCAGCCCGTCCGGGCGCACCCTTCGGTCAGCCGCCAAAGCGGACCGCGTAACCCCAGCTGTCCAGTCGGGTCGGTATCGCGTTGAAGGCCAGGCTGATGCGCCGTTCACCCGGGTTGGGCGGCACCGCGTGCATCAGGTAGCTGGGGAACAGCACCAGGTCGCCGGGTTGCGGCGCGGGGCTGACCCATTTGTCGGCGTTGAACGCACCCGGCGTGGTGCCGGCGTGGTCGTTGCGGAAAGCGAAGTCGGTGCCGCCGGGCGATTTCATGAACACCGTCTGCGCCGCCGGGTGGGTGAGCGTCAGATAGACCACGCCCGAGACGAAGCTGTTGGCGTGGTTGTGCATGGCCTGGTGGCCGCCGGTGTCCAGCACGTTGACCCACATTTCCTTGATCGACCAGCCGAGCTGTTCACCGAACAGCAGCAGCCCGAAGTCGGCCAGCTTGGGGGTGATCAGGCTGGCGGCGTCGACGAACAGCGGGCTGTCGGCGGGCCGCAGCATTTCGGTGTGCGACAGCTTCGGCGACGTGTTGTTGTCGCGCACGGCCTGCGCGGCGAAGTGCGCGACCAGCTGGGTCACCAACTGCGGCGGCAATGCCCCCGGTGCCCGCAGAAAGGGCGTCGGGAACAGGGGGATCACTTCATCCATGCAGCCGGATTGTGCAATCAGCCCTGCTGGCGGCGCTTGACGAAGGCCACGGCCAGCAGACCGGCGGCCAGCAGCAGGTAGGTGCTGGCTTCAGGCACCGGCGTGATGCTGATGTTGTCGAAGGCCACGAACTGCGCGTTGCCGCCGAAATTGACCGACTGCGCCACGCCAGCGAACTTCACGCTGGTCAGGTCGAAACGGCAGAAGTCGGTGTCGCTGCAACCCAGCTTGGCATTGCCGAACAGGCTGGCGCTGGCCAGCAGCGTGCCGGTGCTGTTCAGGCCGGAATAGATGTTCACCGCGTCCAGCGTGGTCGCGCTGGACGCATACCAGAAGGTCAGCTGGCCGGCGAAGCCGCTGGCCACATTCATGGTGGCGGTGCGGTCGAAAGCCATCAGCACGGTGCCGCCGGTCGGGGCGTTCGAGTAGTAGGTGAAGTTGGCGTCGTTCGAGATGCCGACAGCGGCGTCGGTGAAGGACACGCCGACATTGCTGCCGCTGTTGCCCAGGCTGTCGGTGCCGCCGTTGTAGAACCCGCCGATGGCGTTGACGTAGCCGGTGGCACCTTCGAAGTCCAGCGTGACGGACGTGTCCGCCCAGGCCGAATTGGTGGTGGCCAGAACCAGTGCGGCGGTGGTAATCAGCTTCATCGAGAACTCCTGAGGGTGTTGAGGTGTGTGGCTTTCGAAGAAGTCTAGGAAGCCATCCGCGACAGGCGTGTGACACCGCAGATGCGCTGTCAGGGGGCCCTTCGTTCAAGGGGTGCGTGGCGTCGTCAAGTTGTCATCTGGGCCCCCTAGCGTTGCGTCCTGATTCACCGCCTGCGCCGCTTTCCGGCTGCAGCGGGCATCTGGAGTGCCAACCTTGAAGCCTTTTTTGCCCCCCACCCGGATCGTTCCCCCTGCGCGCCGACATGCCCTGCAAGCTGGCTTGGCCGCCGGCCTGGCGCTGGCTCTGCCGGCCGCCCGGGCCTGCGAATACTTCTCGCCCGTGCTGCGTGTCACCCACCCCTGGGCGCGGGCCTCGGCGCCCGGCGCCAGCAGCGCGCGGGTCAGCATGAAGTTTGACGAAGTGCAGCAGGACGACCGCCTGATGGGCGTGCAGACACCGGTGGCCAGCGGCGCTGAACTGGCCGGCCCCGGTGCCGAGCCGACCATCGACCTGCTGATCCGCAGCGGCCAGGAAACCCTGCTCACGGAAACCGGCTTGCACCTGCGTTTGACCGGCTTGCTGCTGCCGCTGGAAGTGGGCCGCAGCTATCCCTTGAAGCTGACCTTCGAGCGCGGCGGCACGGTCAACGCCACGCTGAACATCGATTACGCGCGCTTCCTTTAGAGCCCGTCTGAAGCCCGTTTGAAGCCCGCCTGAAACACCGCCCGCCACAACAACCCACCCAGGAGAAGTTATCCATGTCTGCTCGTTTCAACCGCACCCCGCTGGCCTTGGCCGCGCTGGCCGCCACGGCCACCGCCACGCTGGCGTCTGCCCCCACCACCGCCACCGCTGCCGGCACCGTCGTCAAGACGCCGGGCAAGTACGTGGCCGGTGACTTCCACAACCACACCACCTGCTCCGACGGCTCGATCTCGATGCAGAAACTGGTGCAGAAGTCCACGGCGCAGTGGGGCCTGGACTGGTTCGTGCAAGCCGGCCACGGCGGCAGCGGCAACCGCAACTGCACGCTGGCCGAAGACGCCGCGCTGGCCACCCCGGCCTACCCGCTGACCGCCCAAGGCCCGACCACCACGTGGCAGAACAGCACCCCGGCCATCGCCCCCAAGGGCCTGGTTTCCGGCGTGGCCCCCAGCCAGAACATGTGGCGCTGGCAGTCGATACAGGAATTCCAGTATCCGGTCGTCGAGTACCTGGGCGCCTACAAGAACGTGCCTTTGTTCCTGGGCGTTGAATCGGTCGTCGCCGGCCACGAGCATTCGTCGGTTGCCGTCATCACCGGCCAGATGCCGCTCGCGTTGGACACCGCCACACTGCCCACCTCACCGGTCATCGCGGCCAACACCAGCCGCTACACGCCGCTGGGCAATGCCAATGCCATGGCCCAGTGGGAATACTGCTTCGACCGCAACGACACCGACACCAGCCGGGGCAACACGGCCGTCGGCAGCGCCATCGGCAACAACTGGAATTGCTCGGTCACCGGCAGCCTGAACGCCGCTGACACCAGCTGGAATGCCACCGCACAGAAGCTGATGCCCAGCGGCACCGGCGTCGGCAACGGCCTGGGCAACAAGGGCCACCTGAAGACCGTGGAAGCCGTGAAGTGGATGAAGGAAAACCACCCCAACGGCAGCTACTACGTGCCGGCCCACCTGGAACGTGCCGGCCCCTTCAACCCGGACGGCAATAACGGCTTCAACATCGAACACCTGCGCAACCTGAACAACGCCGCGCCGGCCGTGGCCTTCGGCTTTGAAAGCCAGCCCGGCCACGGCGCTTCCAGCGACCGCGGCGAATACGCCGTGCTGCGCAACGGCTTCGTCGGCAGCGCCACCAACGTTGACTCGGTGGGCGGCACCACCTACGGCGGCACCGGCGTCTACGCCGCGCAAGTCGGCGGCGTGTGGGACGCCCTGCTCGGCGAAGGCCGCAACTGGTGGTTTTTCGCCAGCTCCGACTGGCACAACCGCGGCAGCTTCGGCCCGGACGACCGCCGCAGCACGCAAGACTTCTACCCCGGCGAATACCAGCGCAACTACACCCTGGTGCGCAACGGCAGCGACAAGCTGCGGCCACAAACCGTGGTCAACGGCCTGCGCACCGGCAACAACTTTGCCGCCAGCGGCCAGTTGATCGACCGCCTGGCTTTCATCGCCTGCGCCTCCTACCCGGGCCTGGCTTCGCGCAAGAACGCCGCGGTTGAAGCCCTGGCCATTGCCGCCGCCACCAACAACACCGACATCGACGCCAGCGATTGCGCCACCATGGGCGAAAAGCTCGTCGTGCGCCCGGGTGCCGAGATTGTCGTGTCCATCGTCGTGCGTGACCCGGCCGGTGCCAGCAACTCGCCCTACACCTTCGCCAACCCGTCGCTGCTGCAGGTGGGCATCAACCAGCCGCTCGACAAGCCGGAACTGCACCACATCGACCTGGTGCGCGGCCTGGTGACCGGCTACAAGGCGCCGGGCGCTGCCGACTACTCGGGCGAATGGCCGCGCAACACCAACTGGCTGAAGGCCGACGGCACAACGGCCGATCTGTCGGTGGTGCCGGCGGGTGCCAAGAACAGCACTGCGGCGGTCATCAGGACCTTCAGCGGCGTCGGCAGCACGCCGTGGGTAGCCTTCAATTCCGGCGTCGACAACACCGGCTTCCTAAAGATGACCTACCGCATTCCGCCGGTGACGGCATCGCAGTACGTGCGTCTGCGCGGCACCAACCTGCCGGCCAGCGTGCCCTTCGAAACCGACGCCAGCGGCAACCCGCTGGCCGACGTCTACACCAACGCCAGCAACCTGACCCGCCTGACCATTCCGTGCACGACGGTGGGCACCACGCAGTTCGACGGTTGCCCGTCGCACCTGGGTGTGAAGACCGGCACGACGCAGAAGCATGTCAGTTACGACGTCGCAGCCTGGGCCGATCTGTGGTTCTACAGCAACCCGATCTTCGTGCAGGTGCGCGACTCCTTCCCGGTCGCCGGCGTCAAGTAAGCCCTGGGCTTTTGCCCACCGGGGCGCCGCGCGAATTCGTGCGGCGCCTTTTTCCGTTTCATTCCGATCGTCACAACCGCCATGCCCACCAACCCTTCGTTTTCCCGTTTCAGCGCGCCGGCGCGGGCGCTGCGCAACGCGCCCTGGCCGACCTGGGCGCGCGAACCGCTGCTGCATTTCGCCGTGTTGGGCGCTCTGCTGTTTGCCGCCGACCACCTGCTCGCCAGCCGCACCGACGACCCGCGCAGCATCGTGATCGGTGCGGCGGTGGACGCGCAAGCGCGCCAGGTCTTCAAGGCCGCGCGCGGCCAGGATCCCAGCGCCGACGAACTGGCGGCCTTGCGCCGGGTGTGGCTGGACAACGAGGTGCTGTACCGCGAAGGCTTGGCCATGCAGGTCGACAAGGGCGACACGGCCATCCGCGAACGCGTCATCTTCAAGGCGCTGAGCGTGCTGGACGCCAACAACAAGTTGCCCAAGTTCGACGATGCGCTGCTGCGCGGCTGGTTCGAGAAGAGCCGCGCCAAGTACGACGAGCCCGGCCGCTACGACTTCCAGGAAGCGGTGCTGTCGGGCGACACCTCGGAAGCCGCCGTGCGCGCTTTCGTGGCCGCGCTGAACGCCGGCGCACCGGGCGATGCACAGGCCGGCCTGCGCGTCTTCAAGGGCCGTCCGCATGCCAACCTGGTGCAGAGCTACGGTGCCGATCTGACCAAGTCCCTGGAAGCCGCCACCGTCGGTGAATGGCGCGCCGTGACCAGCCGCGACGGTCTGCGCGTGATGCGGCTGGACGCCGTGCACGCGGCCAAGCCGGCCGACTTCGAAAGCCTGCGCGGCGTGGTGCTGCAAGACTGGACCGACGCCGTGATGGCCGACCAGCGTTCGGCCGCCGTGCGTGTACTGGCCAGCAAATACGTGGTGAAGATGGAGCCGGTGGCACCATGACGGACGCTGTCCGCAAGTGCTGGCTCGGCCAGCTGCTGACCGTGCTGCTGGCCTTCGTGGCCAGCGCGGCCGCCGCCCACGAAATGAGCATGGCCGAGATGCAGGTGCGCGAGATCACGCGCGGTGAATTCATGTGGCAATGGACGGCCAGCGACGACCGCAAATCGGGCGTTGATTTGCAGCCGGTGTGGCCCGAGGCCTGCCAGGCCGACGGCAATGTGCTGCGCTGCGGCGCGGCCGGTCTGCAGGGCAAGCTGCAGATCAACGGGGTGGGCCAGCGCTACTCGGCGGCCATGATCAAGGTGCTGTGGCTCGACGGCCAGACCCGCGTTTACACGCTGACCGGCAGCCAGCCTGCGGTGCAGTTGTACGGTGCCGCCGACGACGCGCGCGGCGTCGGCGAAATTGCCTCGGCTTACCTGCTGCTGGGCGTCGAACACATCCTCAGCGGCTACGACCATCTGCTGTTCGTCATCGGCTTGCTGTTCCTGGTCGGCTTCCACAAGCGCCTGGTCTGGACCATCACCGCCTTCACCGCTGCGCACAGCCTGTCGCTGGTCAGCGCGGCCCTGGGCTGGGTGACGCTGCGCTCGCCGCCAGTGGAAGCCTGCATCGCGCTGTCCATCGTGCTGGTGGCGTCTGAAGCGCTGCACCAGCGCGAGACGCTGGCCCGGCGCTGGCCGGCCTTGGTGGCCTTCATCTTCGGCCTGGTGCACGGGCTGGGTTTCGCGGGCGCGCTGCAGGACATCGGCCTGCCGCAGCAGCATTTGATGGTCGCGCTGCTGACCTTCAACCTGGGTGCCGAGGCTGGCCAGTTGCTGACTGTGGCCGCTGCGTGGGTGCTGGTGATGGCGCTGCGCCAACAGCCCTGGGCCTTGCGTTTGCGCAGCCCGGCGCTGTACGGCATCGGCTCGCTGGCGGCGGGTTGGACCTGGTTGCGCGTGGGTGCCATCTTCGGCGTGTGAACAAGAAAAAGCCGGCCCGTGAAAGGGCCGGCTGGGCATTCAGCAGCGCTCGGTGAGACCGCCTGAATCGTTGGGATCGCCTCGATCGCCTAGATGGCTTGCGGCGCTTCGGTCTCGCTGGTCGGTGGCGTGGTCTGGTTGACGTCCAGCCCGACTCCGGTTTCGTTCGGGCTCAGGCCGGCGGCGAAGCGGGTGTAGGCCGAGGCCGAGGCCTGGGCCGAGGCCGGCACCTGGTTGGCGGCCACCGGATCCTCGGCGCTGCCGTTGTCCGATCCGCCACAGGCCGTGAGGCCCAGACTGATCAGCACCCCGGCTGCGGCCCATCGGCTGCGGTTCAAGAGATTGCGTTGCATGGTGTGTGGCGCTTTCTGTACTTACTTGCTGCCCGGCAGCGGGGTGTTCAGGTACGGGAAGCCCGGCAGCAAGGGCACCACGGCCTGGTCGACAGCGTCATGCAACTGCAGTGAGGTCGCGCCCAGCGGCACCGCCGACGGCATGCAGGCCGCGCCGAAGCCGAAGGCGTTGGTGGTGCCGTTGGCGATGCACAGGCCGCCCATCACGGCCACCAGCGACACGTCGACCACGTCGTCCTTCGGGCGGCGGCCGTTCGGGAAGCCGGCGAAGTCGCTGCCACCGTCACGGATGCTGCCGACGATGCCCAGGCGGTTCTGGTTGGCGAAAGGCACGGCGGCAATGGCCGTGTTCAGACGCAGCTGTTCACTGCCGACCACGTTCTTCGGCTGGTTCACACCCGGAATGCCGGTCAGGAAAGTGGTGACCAGGTCGGTGCGCGGGAAGTTGGTGGGGGCCGCACCCGGCAGGTTCAGCACCACCGACAGCAAGGCCGGCAGCGTGGGGTTGGTGACATAGGTGGCGAACTGGCCGTCACCGCTGGGCGAAGAGGCGTTGAACTTGTCCTTGTCCTTCAGGCCGATGACCACTTCGTTGACCAAGGGCATGCCCAGCCGCGACACCTGCACCCAGGCACCGCCGGGCTTTTCGCTGGCCTGGTAGCCCGAAGCCGGTGACGGGTTCAGCAGGCGCGCCTGGCGCAGGCTGGCGGTGGTCCAGGCACCGATCACGTCGTCGCCGGTGGCGCTGGCCTTCAGGCAGTCCTTGTGGATTTCCAGCGCCATCGTGGTCACGTTCTTGTCGCCGATGGTGTTGGGCACCGCGCCGATGAGCGCCGGGTTGGTGATGGTGCTGACCGGTGCGTTCACCAGGTCGAAGATGGTGCCCAGGTTGACCGCGAAAGCGTCTTGCCGCTGGCCCACGAACAGCCGCGCCGGCGTGCTGCAACCGGGGATGTTGACGGCGTAGATGTGCTTGGCGGCGTAGGCCTTGTAGTCGGGGAAGGTCTTCACGCCGATGTTGTCGGTGGGCTTGTCGAAAGTGGCGCTGCCGCCGGCGGCGTTGGTCACGGCGCTGGCCGTGCCGGTGCGGCGGTCACCGCGTACCACGGTCAGGGTGTACTGCTCGGCCACCGACAGGTTGGCGTCCTTGACGTTGCTGATGGTGCCGATCTGGGCCAGCGGAATGGCCACGGTCTGGCCGCCGATGCTCAGGCTCTGGCCCATGCCGCCGTTGTTCAGCGTGCTGCTGAAGCGGAACTGGAAGGTCAGGTCTTCCTTGGCGTCGCCGTTGTTGTCGATGTGGATTTCATACAGCGCGTTGGGGTCCATCTGGAAGTAGTTCGGGCCGCCATAGGCATCTTGCAGCGGCTGGTAATTGGCAATCACGGTGACGAAATTGCTGCGGCCGGACTCATAGCTGTTGAACAGGTACAGGTCGCTGGCGTCAACCTTCGGGCTGGTGGTGATGAAGGGCGCTTCGCGGTGGCTGGAAGCCTGGGCCAGGGTGGCGAAACCGAAGATGGCGGCCGTGGTCGCGGCGGCCATCAGGGTGGCACGGTGCGGGGTGCGGAAGGCTGAACGGGTCATGGGAATCTCCTGCGGGTCGTTGAAGGTGAAGGGAACGAAAGGGGCGGTAGCGGCTCGGCTTGTGGCCGGCAGGTGGCTTTACGCCGCGCCCTTTCAACTGGATGCGCGGGTTGCCACAAATTCATCGCTGATCCAGCCAGCACCGGTCGGTGCATCCAAACCCCGTCGCGCCGCGTATCGATGGCGTCGATGCACCTCGGTCCGAGGTCATGACTTCCGCCGCCGCGACTTCCACCGCCCTAACTTTCCAATGGAGTGCCCAACCATGAACCGCTTCACCGCCCTTGCACGCCGCCTGCTGGTGGCCAGCAGCTTTGCCTTGACCGTGACAGTGGCCGTGCCGCTGGCCGCCCACGCCGAGCAGACGCCCTACTTCGTGCCTTTCGGTGGCGCTGGCAACCTCAGCGTCTTCGACGCCACGGCCGGCACCGGCGGCTGGGTCGGCAGCATCGACCAGGTGGCACCGCCAGTGGTCAGCAACCCGCTCGCACTGGTGTCTTTCGTGCTGTTCACGCTGGACGCCAGCACGCTGGCGCTGACCGGCCATTTCGAGTTCACCACCACCGACCTCCAGTCCAGTCTGTTCGGTGACGTCAGCGGCACGGCCAGCAGCGCCGACTTCTTCAGCCTGGGCGGCCAGCTCAGCCTGGACTACAGCATCCTGGGCGGCACCGGCGACTTCGCCGACGCCAGCGGCTTCGGCCTGGCCTTCCTGAATTACAACCCGGCCGGCAGCTTCAACAATTACAGCGAAGACGGCCTGTTGGCCTTCGCTGTGCCCGAGCCGGGCAGCCTGGCCCTGCTGGCGACGGGCCTGTTGGCCGTGGCTGTCAGCCGGCGCGTGCGCCCCCAGCCCCTGCTACCGCTAAACTCAGAACCTGTTTTTTCACTTTGAACCCGGTGCTGCGGCCTCGGGTGGAAGCACCCGATGACCACGGCCTACGACCCCACCGCCAAGCAGAAATCGCAGGCCAAGACCAGCCGCATCCCGATCAAGGTGGTGGCCGCTTCCGAAGTCCTGAAGAAGCCCGACTGGATCCGCGTCAAGGCCGGTTCGCCGTCGACCCGCTTCTATGAAATCAAGCAGATCCTGCGCGAGCAGAAGCTGCACACGGTGTGCGAAGAAGCCAGCTGCCCGAATATCGGCGAATGCTTCGGCAAGGGCACCGCCACCTTCATGATCATGGGCGACAAATGCACGCGGCGCTGCCCCTTCTGCGATGTCGGCCACGGCCGGCCCGACCCGCTGGACGCTGACGAACCGCGCAAGCTGGCGCAGACCGTTGCCGCGCTGAATCTGAAGTACGTGGTCATCACCAGCGTCGACCGCGACGACCTGCGCGACGGCGGTGCCGGGCACTTCGTGGACTGCATCCGACTGACCCGCGAACTGAGCCCGGCCACGCGCATCGAGGTGCTGGTGCCCGACTTCCGCGGCCGCGACGACCGCGCTCTGGGCATCCTGCGTGAAGCCCCGCCCGACGTGATGAACCACAACCTGGAAACCACGCCGCGCCTGTACAAGGAAGCGCGCCCCGGCAGCGACTACCGGTTCAGCCTGAACCTGCTGAAGAAGTTCAAGGAGCAGGTGCCCGGCGTGCCGACCAAGAGCGGCGTGATGGTCGGCCTGGGCGAGACCGACGAAGAGATCCTGCAGGTGATGCGCGACATGCGCGAACACGGCATCGACATGCTGACCATCGGCCAGTACCTGGCACCCAGCGGCCACCACCTGCCGGTGCGCCGTTACGTGCACCCCGACACCTTCAAGATGTTCGAGGCCGAAGCCGTCAAGATGGGCTTCACGCACGCCGCCGTGGGTGCCATGGTGCGCAGCAGTTATCACGCCGACCAGCAGGCGCACGCGGCGGGCTTGCCGGGCGCCATAGCCTAGTTCGGCTGATTCGGCCGGATCAGCCGCCTACCCGGCGGCTGCGCGGCGGGGCCACCGGCAACGCGGCCGGCACCTTGCGCTGGCGTGCAGGCGGCCGCACCAGGTCGGCCAGCGTCACCGCGTCGAGTTCGATGAAATAAGCCTGCAGCGCGCGCTGCAGCACGTGCTTCAAACCACAGCCCGCCGTCAGCGTGCAGGCGTCGGTTTCGGCGTCGAAGCACTCGACCAGGCGGAAGTCGGTCTCGCAGGCGCGCACCACGTCGCCCACGCGGATGTCGGCGGGTACCTTCAACAGGCGACAGCCGCCGCCGCGCCCGCGCGTGGTTTCCAGCAGGCCCTGGCGCGCCAGGTCGTTGACGACTTTCATCAGGTGGTTCTTGGAGACCTGCAGCGCATCGGCCAGGCTGGCGATGGTCAGCAGCCCGGCGTTCGGCGCGGCGCAGCACATCAGCACGCGCAGGCTGTAGTCGGTGTAGTCGGACAAGCGCATCGGCCAGGTACTTTCTGCCAACTTGGCACAGGCGGGTGATAAGATGCAAACAAAATACATCTTATAACGTCGGACCCGCTGAACACCGCGCCGAACACCACTGCGCACGCGATGGCCACCGTGAACCTGCCGCTTTTTCCCACCCCCATCCAGCCTGTGCTGCCCAGCCAGCGCGTCAACCCCGGCGTGCACGGCTGGCCGCTGTTGCGCCTGGGCTTTCGGCCTTTCTACCTGGGCGCGGCGGCCTATGCCGCTGTGGCCGTGCCGCTGTGGGTGGCGGTGGCGCTGGGCGGGTTGACCTGGGCCGGCCGGCTGCCGCCGCTGCTGTGGCACGCGCACGAAATGCTGTTTGGTTTTGCGGCGGCGGTCATCGTGGGCTTTCTGTTGACGGCAGGCAAAGCCTGGACCGGGCTGGCCACCCCGCGCGGCGCGGCGCTGGGTGCGCTGGTGCTGTTGTGGCTGGCCGCCCGGCTGGCGGCGGTGGTGGCGCCGCCGGCGCTGTTCGCGGTGCTTGACCTGGCCTTGCTGCCGCTGGTGGCCGGCGTGCTGGTGCGCGTGCTGCTGCGTGCCGGTAACCGGCGCAGCCTGCCGCTGGTGGGCTTGCTGCTGCTGTTGACGCTGGCCAACGGGGCCTTTCACGCCAGCGCGCTGGGCTGGGTGGACCTGGACCCGCTGCGCCCGCTGCACGCCGGCCTGGCGCTGATCACGCTGATCGAATGCGTGATGGCCGGCCGCGTGGTGCCGGCTTTCACGATGGGTGCCACGCCGGGGCTGAAGCGGGTCGCGCCGAAGTGGTTGTCGCCGGCTGCGCTGGCCACTACCGCAGCCGGTCTGGCGGGCTGGGCCTTGCTGCCGACGGGCGGCTTGTTCGCGGTCGTCACGGCGGCTTTGCTGACGCTGGCGGGTGCGCTGCAGGTGGGCTTGCAGGTGGGCTGGCGGCCATGGGTCACGCGGGGTCGGCCCATCTTGTGGATCTTGCACGCCGCCTACGCCTGGCTGCCCATCGGCCTGCTGCTGTTGGCCGCTTCCATGCTGGGCCTGGTGGCCGCATCGGCCGGCGTGCATGCGCTGGCGGTGGGCGCTACCGGCGGCTTGGTCATCGGCATGTGCACGCGCACCGCGCGCGGCCACACCGGGCGGCCGCTGCAGGTGGGCCGCGCCGAGGTGGCCGCCTACGCGCTGGTGATGGCCGCTGCGGCCCTGCGCGTGGGCCTGCCGCTGGCCGGCGCACCGCGCCTGGGCTGGGCGCTGGCCGCGCTGGCCTGGGCCGGGGCGTTCGCGATCTACCTGCTGCGCTATGCGCCGTGGCTGACCCAGACCCGCGCCGACGGCCAGGACGGTTGAGGTGAACAGACCCGTGCCGCCCACCCGCCGCGTCATTGCCATCGAATCCGCCGTGGCGGACGACGGCCAGCCGTCCTTCGTTTCGATGTACGAGAAAGCACCCGACATCTACCCGCGTTCGGTGCATGGCTGGTTTGCCGGCTGGCGCTGGTTCTTCGTCTGGCTGACCCAGCTGTTTTTCTACGGCATGCCCTGGCTGCAGTGGAACGGCCGGCAGGCGCTGCTGTTCGACGTGGAGGCGCAGCGCTTCTACATCGGCGCGCTGGTGCTGTACCCGCAAGACCTGATCTACCTGGTGGCGCTGCTGGTGCTGTCGGCACTGGCGCTGTTCCTGTTCACGGCGGTGGCCGGGCGGCTGTGGTGCGGCTACAGCTGCCCGCAAACCGTCTACACCGAAATCTTCATGTGGATCGAGCGCCGCGTGGAAGGCGACCGCATCGCGCGCATGCGGCTGGACGCCGCGCCGTGGTCGCTGAACAAGGTGTTGCGCAAGACCGGCAAGCACGCGGCCTGGCTGGCGGTGGGCGGGGTGACGGGCTTTTCCTTCGTTGGCTACTTCACGCCGGTGCGCGAACTGGCGCAGGCCGCGCTGGCTTTCGACGTCGGCCCGTGGAACACCTTCTGGGTCGCCTTCTACGGCCTGGCCACCTATGGCAACGCCGGCTTCCTGCGCGAGCAGATCTGCAAGTACATGTGCCCTTACGCGCGCTTCCAGAGCGCGCTGATCGACAAGGACTCGCTGGTCATCACCTACGACGTGGGCCGTGGCGAGCCGCGCGGTTCGCGCGCGCGCCAGGCCGCGCCGGCGGCGCTGGGCCTGGGCGACTGCATCGCCTGCACGCTGTGCGTGCAGGTCTGTCCCACCGGCATCGACATCCGCGACGGCCTGCAGAACGAATGCATCGGTTGCGCGGCCTGCATCGACGTCTGCGACAGCGTGATGGACAAGATGGGCTACGCCCAGGGCCTGATCCGCTATTCCACCGAAAACGGCGTGGCCGGCGGCTGGACGAAAGCGCAGATGTTCAAGCGCGCGCTGCGCCCGCGCGTGCTGATTTATGCGGCGCTGCTGGGTGTGGCCTCGGCGGCCTTCACGGCCAGCGTGGTGTTGCGCAAACCCTTCCATTTCGACGTCATCCGCGACCGCGGCACGGTGGGCCGGGTGGTTGATGACGGGGTGGTGGAAAACGTCTACCGCCTGCAGGTGATGAACCGCAGCGAAGCCGCGCAGACCTTCCGCGTCAGCGTCATCGCGGGCGATGGCAGCGCTGCCACCGGCTTGACCTGGCAGGCCCCCGCGCTGCAGGTGGCGGCCACCGCCATCGGTTCCGTCGTGGTCACCGTGCGCCTGCCGGCTGAACAGGCGCTGGCGCTGCCCGGACGCACCGTGCCGGTGGTCTTTGAAGTGGCGCTGCAAGCCAGCCCTGAGCAAGGTGGCGCGGTGCAGCGCGAGAAGTCCACCTTCCTGGTGCCGCGCTGACGGCGTCCGGGCGGGTGTTCTCTGGGCCGCGTCACTGCGCCGCGTCACTGCGCCGTTTCACTGCGCCGCTACAGTGCAGCGATGTTCCCCTTCCGCCACCGCTCCGCACCATGAACGCCAACGCCACCCTGTCCCGCCCGGCCCTGAACGCGCTGCTGTGCGAAATGCCCAAGGCCGAACTGCACATCCACATCGAAGGCTCGCTCGAACCCGAGTTGATCTTCGCGCTGGCCCAGCGCAACGGCGTGGCGCTGGCTTACGACAGCGTCGAAGCGCTGCGCGCGGCGTATGCCTTCAGTGATCTGCAAAGCTTCCTGGACATTTACTACGCCGGTGCCAGCGTGCTGCTGCAGGAAGCCGATTTCTTCGACATGGCCTGGGCCTATTTCGGGCGCGCCCAGGCCGACAACGTGGTCCACGCCGAACTGTTTTTCGACCCGCAGACGCACACCGACCGCGGCGTGCCCATCGCCCACGTCATCCACGGCCTGAGGCGCGCCTGCGACCGCGCGCAGAGCGAACTGGGCGTCAGCGCCAGCCTGATCCTTTGCTTCCTGCGCCACCTCAGCGAAGACGCGGCCTTCGAAACGCTGGAAGCCGCGCTGCCCTACCGCAGCAGCTTCATCGGTGTGGGCCTGGACAGCAGCGAGCAAGGCCACCCGCCCGAGAAATTCGCCCGCGTGTTCGAACGCGCCCGCGAACTGGGCTTGCATGCCGTGGCGCATGCTGGCGAGGAAGGCCCGCCGGCCTACATCTGGGCCGCGCTGGACGTGCTGAAAGTGGATCGCATCGACCACGGCGTGCGCAGCATCGAAGACGTCGCGCTGATGCAGCGCCTGGCCGCCGAACGCATGCCGCTCACCGTGTGCCCGCTGTCCAACGTCAAGCTCTGCGTCTACAAGACCATGGCCGACCACCAATTGCCCGCGCTGCTGGCCGCCGGCCTGTGCGCGACGGTCAACAGCGATGACCCGGCTTATTTCGGCGGCTACCTGAACGACAACTTCATC
>JANMZP010000165.1:0-10754 GCA_031383435.1 Betaproteobacteria bacterium
CGCGCCGACTGGGTGCAGTTGCAGAAGTACGTGATCCACAACGTGGCCCACGCCTACGGCAAGACCGCCACCTTCATGCCCAAGCCCATCGTGGGCGACAACGGCAGCGGCATGCACGTGCACCAGTCGGTCTGGAAAGACGGTGTCAACCTGTTTGCCGGTGACGGCTACGCCGGCCTGAGCGAATTCGCGCTGTATTACATCGGCGGCATCATCAAGCACGCCCGTGCGCTGAACGCCATCACCAACCCGGGTACGAACTCGTACAAGCGTCTGGTGCCGGGCTTCGAAGCCCCGGTGAAGCTGGCCTACTCGGCCAAGAACCGCTCGGCCTCGATCCGTATCCCCTACGTGGCCAACCCCAAGGGCCGTCGCGTGGAAGCGCGCTTCCCCGATCCCTTGATGAACCCCTACCTGGGTTTCAGCGCGCTGCTGATGGCCGGCCTGGACGGCGTGGAAAACAAGATCCACCCGGGCGAAGCCGCCACCAAGGACCTGTACCACCTGCCGCCGGAAGAAGATGCGCTGATCCCCACGGTGTGCAACAGCCTGGACCAGGCGCTGGACTACCTGGACAAGGACCGCGCCTTCCTGACCAAGGGTGGCGTCTTCACCGACAGCTACATCGACGCCTACATCGACCTGAAGATGCAGGAAGTGACGCGCTTTCGCATGGCCACGCACCCGGTCGAATTCGACATGTACTACTCGCTGTGAGCGCATGCTCGGTGCAAGCCTGACGCAGCCTCTGCGTTGGCAATGACGGGCCCTTCGGGGCCCGTTTTTCTTGCTGCGCCACAATCTCGGCATGCATCTCAAGCAAGCTCTTCTTTCCCCTGGCCGCCTGTTGTCGTTGCACCTGGCGCTGGGCCTGTTGATGGGGCTTGCCACCGCCGCGCAGGCGCAGGACAAGCCGGTTTACCGCTGCCCCGGGCCGCCGGTGCTGTACACCGACGCGCTGAGCCCGCAGGAAGCGCGCGACAAGGGTTGCCGCACCATTGAAGGCGCGCCCATCACCATCGTCCCGGCGACCAAGCCGCGCACGCCGACCGCGGCACCCGCTTCAGGCCCCCCCGGCCGTGCGGGCGACAGCAACCGCATCGACCCCGCCGAGCAGCGCGCCCGCGACAGCGACGCCAGGCGCATCCTAAACGAGGAACTGCGTCGCGAAGAAGACCGGCTGACCCAGCTGCGGCGCGACTTCAACAATGGCGAACCCGAGCGCAATGGCGACGAGCGCAACTACCAGAAGTACCTCGACCGGGTGGCCGAGATGAAGGCCGCCATCGCGCGCAAAGAAGCCGACATCGCGGCCATCAGGCGCGAACTGGGCAAGCTGCCATAGTGAGCGCCGCACCCGACGCAGCAGTCAGCGCGAACACCAGCTTCGAGCCCTTCGACCAGCTGGCCACGATGGTGGCCCTGGCCGCGCCCGACGGCCACTGCCTGCAGGCCAATTCGGCGCTGGAAAACGTGGTTGGCATGGCGCGCCGCGCCCTGCAACGCAGCAGCGTGCTGGAGTGGCTGACCGACCCCGCGCAGCTGCGCGAAACGCTGTGGCTGGTGGCCCGCAACCAGGTCGCCACCAGCCGTTTCGACGCACTGATGAAGCGCCTGCCGGTGGGCAGCGCCGACCTGCCGGTGCACGTCATCGTCAGCCAGACCGAATGGCCCGACCGCGTGCTGGTCGAGATGATCGAGGTGCAGCAGCAAACCCGCATGGACCGCGAAGAGCGCATCCACGAACTGGCGCAGGCGAACAAGGAACTGGTGCGCAACCTGGCGCACGAGATCAAGAACCCGCTGGGCGGCATCCGCGGCGCGGCGCAGTTGCTGGCGATGGAAATCACCTCGCGCGAACTGACCGAGTACACCCGCATCATCATCCAGGAGGCCGACCGCCTGCAGGCCCTGGTCGACCGCCTGCTGGCGCCGCACCGCCGCCCGCATGTGGTGGCCGACGTCAACATCCACGAGGTCTGCGAACGGGTGCGGGCGCTGGTGCAGGCCGAATACCCGCGCGGCCTGACGGTTTCACGCGACTACGACACCTCGATCCCCGAATTCCGCGGCGACCGCGAGCAGCTGATCCAGGCCGTGCTGAACATCGCGCACAACGCCACGCAGGCCCTCAGCGAGCGCATCGCCGCGGCTGACGCCCAACTGCTGCTGCGCACCCGCATTGCGCGCCAGGCCACTTTCGGGCGTCAGCGTTTTCGACTGGCATTGGAATTGCATATCGAAGACAACGGGCCTGGCGTGCCCGAGGACCTCCGCGAGCGCATCTTCCACCCTCTGGTGTCGGGGCGCGAAGGCGGATCAGGACTCGGGTTGACGTTGGCGCAAACCTTCGTGCAACAACATCAGGGCACGATCGAATGCGACAGCATGCCGGGCCGGACGGTATTCAAGATCCTGATCCCCCTGCCCTGATCCTCTGCTTTATTGGCGCTCACGAGGCGCCCCAAAACCGCATGAAACCCATCTGGGTCGTTGACGACGATCAATCCATCCGTTTCGTGCTCGAGAAGGCGCTGATTCGCGAGCAGTTCACGGTCCGCACTTTCGCCAACCCGCGCGAGGTGATGCGTGCGCTGGACGAAGATTCGCCGCAGGTGCTGGTCAGCGACATCCGCATGCCCGGCGGCAGCGGCATCGACCTGCTGGCCGCCGTGAAGGCGCGCCACCCGGGCCTGCCCGTCATCATCATGACGGCCTTCTCGGACCTGGACAGCGCCGTCTCGGCCTTCCAGGGCGGGGCTTTCGAGTACCTGCCCAAGCCCTTCGACCTGACCACGGCGGTGGACTTGATCCGCCGCGCCTGCGAGGAAGGCCTGCGCGAAGAAGTGGCCGAAACGGGACCGGTGCAGGCCCCGGAAATGCTCGGCCAGGCGCCGGCGATGCAGGACGTGTTCCGCGCCATCGGCCGGCTCAGCCAAAGTCAGGTGACCGTGATGATCACCGGCGAGTCGGGCACCGGCAAGGAACTGGTGGCACGCGCGCTGCACAAGCACAGCCCGCGCGGCGAGTTGGGGAAGAACGGCCCCTTCATCGCCATCAACACGGCGGCCATTCCGAAAGACCTGCTGGAAAGCGAACTCTTCGGCCACGAGCGCGGCGCCTTCACCGGCGCGCAGACCACGCGGCGCGGGCGCTTCGAACAAGCCGACGGCGGCACGCTGTTCCTGGACGAAATCGGCGACATGCCTTTCGACCTGCAGACCCGCCTGCTGCGCGTGCTGAGTGACGGCCAGTTCTACCGGGTCGGTGGCCACCAGCCGCTGAAGAGCAATGTGCGGGTCATCGCCGCCACCCACCAGAACCTGGAAGAGCGTGTGCGCCTGGGGCATTTCCGCGAAGACCTGTTCCACCGTCTGAACGTCATCCGTTTGCGTTTGCCGGCACTGCGAGAGCGGCGCGAAGATATCCCCATGCTGACGCGCTTCTTCCTGGGCAAGAGCGCGCGCGAGCTGGGTGTCGAGGCCAAGCGCATCACCGACACCTCGCTGGAGCGCCTGTTTCAATTCGACTTTCCCGGCAATGTGCGCCAGCTGGAAAACCTCTGCCACTGGCTGACCGTGATGGCGCCGGCTCAGGTGGTGGAGCCGAAAGACCTGCCGCCCGAATTGATGAATGCACCGGTGGTTTACGCCCCGGCGGTGCCCATGGCGGTGGAAGCGCTGCAGGGCGCAGTCGCGGCGCAGCCACCCTCTGTCGCAACCGCGGCGGGCCCTGCAGTGGCGGATGGCAGCGCCCCCGGGCTGGTGGACGCGCCGACCTGGCTGACCGACCTGGAGCGCGAGGCGCGCCGTCGCCTGGACAGCGGCGAGAACGAGGTCTGGGACGCGCTGACCCGGCAGTTCGAGGGTTGCCTGATCCACACCGCGCTGGACTTGACGCGCGGACGCCGCATCGAAGCCGCGCAGCGCCTGGGTATCGGCCGCAACACCATCACGCGCAAGATCCAGGAACTGGGCCTGGACGACTGATGGGGCGGGTGCGTGCGGGCCGCCAGCCCACTGCCGGCAGCAGCGCGCGCGGACGGGCTTTTAGCCCGTGGCGCGCGGGCTGACAAGCCCCCAACGTTTGGTGCTTTCCGAGCCGGGCAGGGCTTTCTAGCATGGGCGCATGCGGTCTACGGGCCGCTACAACCACCGCCAGACCTGGCCCTTGAAAGGACGCACCATGAACGCCTACCCCACCGCCCTGAGCAGCCGCAGCCCCCTGTTTGCCGTGGCCAAGACCCTGGTCGCCGCCTGTGCCTTCGCTGCTGCCACGGCAGCCCAGGCCGTACCCATCACCTACCTGTTCGGTGGCTCGGCCAGTGGCAACTTCACCGCCATCGGCGGCCAGACCAGCACCTTCAGCAACGCCGTGCTGGCGGTGACCATCACCACCGACACCAGCAACATCGGCAGCACCCGCTTTGGTGCCGGTGTCCCGGCCACCACCAGCCTGGTCAGCGGGTCGCTCAGCATCGGCGGTGTCGGTGCGGGCAGCTTCACCAGCCTGCTGTACGTGTTCAACAACCAGGCCAACCAGATCGTCGGTTTCGGCAACCTGGCCAACAACGACCTGCTGAACGTCAAGAATACCGGCGTCGGCTTGAGCACCTATGGTCTGAACACCGCATTCGGACCGATCACCGGCACCCCGCCGAACTTCGTCTCGCAATGGACCAACGTGGGCACCAGCTTTGGCTTGGTGACGATGACGAACCTGGACAACGCCACCTTCCAGGCTGCTGCCGTGCCCGAGCCGCAGACCTGGGGCCTGATGGCTGCCGGCCTGGCGGCGGTGGCGGCGGTCGCGCGGCGCCGCGCCGTGACTGTCTGAACCGCGAAGCTCTCAGGTCGGGCCGAGGGTCAACACCACCGGGGTGTGATCGCTCGGCCTTTCATTCTTTCGCGGCAGCTTGTCGATGTGGCAAGCCAGCACCCGGGGCTGCAACGCCGGGCTGACCAGGATGTGGTCGATGCGCAGGCCCTGGTTGCGCCTGAAGGCCAGGTTGCGATAGTCCCACCACGACCACGATTTGGGCGGCTGCTCGAAGAGCCTGAAGCTGTCGATCAAGCCCAGCCCGAGCAGACCCTGGAAGTGGGCGCGCTCTTCGGGTGTGCAGTGAATCTGTCCTTCCATGCCGATGGGGTCGTAGACATCGCGGTCGTCGGGTGCGATGTTGAAGTCGCCCATCAGCAGCAGCTGCGGGTGGGCTTGCATCTCGGCCCGGACCCAGGCGTTCAGCGCGTCCAGCCAGCCCATCTTGTAGGCGAACTTGTCACTCTCCGGTGCCTGGCCATTCGGGAAGTAGGCACCGATGGTGCGAATGCCGTCAACGGTGCCGGCGATCACACGGGCCTGCGAATCACCCAGGCCGGGCATGTTTTTCAGCACGTCCAGCGCGGGGCTGCGGCTGATCAGGGCCACGCCGTTGTAGGTTTTCTGGCCGAAGCACTGCACCGCGTAGCCCGCGGCTTCAATGGCGGCCTGAGGGAACTTGTCGTCGGTGAGCTTGGTTTCCTGCAGCACCAGTGCGTCCACCGGATTGGCTTGCAGCCAGTCCAGCACCTGCGGCAGGCGCACGGCCAGCGAGTTGACATTCCAGGTGGCGAATTTCATGCGGGTTTCAGTTTTTTGATCGGCTCGGCGTTCGGGGTCAGCGCGTTGGCTCACCAGCGATGGCGCTGGCTCGCGCAAACGTCACCACGTGGTCCACTGCGGGCCGGATGCCGATCCACTCGCCCACCTGGTGGTCGTGGTGTGAAGGTACATGCGCCAACAATTCTTCGCCGCTGGACAGGCGCAGCGTGTAGAGAAACTCAGAGCCGCGGAAGGCCTTGCGTTCAATGCGCGCTTTCACAGTGCTGGCGTCGTCATGGATCACGTCGTCGGCGCGCAGCAGCACGTCACATTCGCCTTGCGGGTAGCTCTCAGGTGCCGCGCCACGGGTGGCGTCTTCCAATCGGCCCAAGGGTGTGTCGACCTGCAGGCCCTGACCGACCCCTTGCCCCTGGTTGACGATGCGCCCGGGCGCAAACACGCCGTGGCCGATGAATGCCGCCACGAAGCGGGTGGCCGGTCGGTGGTACAGCGTGTAGGCCGCGTCCCATTGCTCCAGGCGGCCGTGGTTCATCACCCCGATGACATCGCCCAACGCAAAGGCTTCGAGCTGGTCGTGCGTGACGACCAGCGCCGTGGTGCCACTGTCTTTCAGAATCTGCCGCACGTCTTGCGCCAGGCGTTCGCGCAAGTCCACGTCCAGGCTCGAGAACGGCTCGTCCAGCAGCAGCAGGCGCGGCGCAGGGGCCAGCGCTCGCGCCAGCGCGATGCGCTGCTGTTGGCCGCCGGAAAGCTGGTGCGGCGCGCGCTGCGCCACGCTGCGCAGACCCACGAGCTTGAGCATGTCGTCCACGCGCGCCGCCCTTTCGGTGGCCCGCATCTTGTGCAGGCCATAGCCGATGTTGTCGGCCACACTGAGATGCGGGAACAGCGCGTAGTCCTGGAACACCATGCCGATGCGGCGTTGCTCGGCCGCGACCTGGGTGCCGTCGGCACCGTTGCTGAGGACCTGCCCGGCGATGGTGATGCGGCCGGCGGTGATCGCTTCCAAGCCGGCCACGGCGCGCAGCAGCGAGGTCTTGCCGCAGCCCGAAGGCCCGATCAACACGCCCACCTGGCCGGCAGCGAGGGCCAGTGACACACCGCCCACGGCCGGGCCGGCCGCAGGGCTGCGCGGGTAGCGGACTTCGATGTCGTCGAGTTGAAGAAACATGATTCAATCATATCGATGGCAATCGAAACGACATTGATCCGCATTCATCCCTGTGCTGTCCCCCGATGCGCTGGCTGCTGACGCTGGCCTGCGCGCTGCTGGCGCTGCCGGTGGCCGGTGTGCTGGGCTCCTGGCTGGCCTTCGACGCCGACGCTCTGCGCGTGCTGCAGCACCAGGCGCAAACGGTGCTGGGCGGCTATGCGCTGCAGTCGCTGTGGCTTGCGCTGGGCGTGGCGGCGGGCGTGGCGCTGTTGGGCATGGGCACCGCGGTGGCGGTGGCCTTGTTCAGGTTCCCAGGGCGGGGCCTGTTCGAATGGGCGCTGTTGTTGCCCTTGGCGATGCCCGCCTATGTGCTGGCCTACGCCTACACCGACGCGCTGCAATACAGCGGCCCGGTGCAGGGCGCACTGCGCGCGCTGTTGGGTGCCGAGGGCGCTCTGTGGCCCGATGTGCGCAGCCTGTGGGGCGCGGTGGTGTTGTTCGTGCTGTGCCTGTACCCGTATGTCTATTTGCTGACGCGAGCGGCTCTCGGCGAACGCGCGGTGCACATGATGGAAGCGGCCCGGCTGCTGGGTGCCGACCTGCCGCGCCGCGTGCGCACCGTGGCCCTGCCCCTGGCGCGGCCTGCGGTGACGGCCGGTGTGGCGCTGGCCTTGATGGAAACACTGGCCGACTATGGTGTCGGTTCGTACTTCGGTCTGAACACCTTCACCACTGGCATCTACCGGGCCTGGTTGTCGATGAACGACAGCCAGGCCGCTGCGCAGCTCGCGTCGATGCTGTTGCTGGTGGTGGCGGTGCTGCTGGCGCTGGAGCGACGGGCGCAGGCGCGCATGCGCTACGCGGCCACGCGCAGCGGGGCATTGCAAGCCGGCGAGGCCCAGCCGATACCCCTGCAAGGCGCGGCCGTGGTGGCGGCGGTGGCGCTGTGCGCGCTGCCGGTGCTGCTGGGCTTCGTGCTGCCGGCGCTCTGGCTGGGGGTGATGTTGTGGCGCGAGACCGCCAGCAACGACATCAACCTGCCGCTGGCCC
This sequence comes from Betaproteobacteria bacterium, assembly GCA_031383435.1. GTDB lineage: Bacteria > Pseudomonadota > Gammaproteobacteria > Burkholderiales > Burkholderiaceae_C > Rubrivivax. The sequence goes on from JANMZP010000165.1 coordinate 7,805, forward strand.
GTTTCGGCGCATGGGCCTGGGCCAGTTTCAGGTTGGCAGGCATCGCGGCCCTGGGGGCCACGCTGCTGGCCCTGGCGCTGGGCTTTGCGCTGCGCCAGCGCGGTGCCCGGCGTGACGCCGTGCTGGCCGCCGCAGCGCGCACCTTGTCGCTGGGCTACGCGGTGCCGGGGGCGGTGGTGGCCATCGGCATCCTGTTGCCTGTGGCCTGGGTGCAGTCGCGTTGGCCCGACCTGGGTGCCGCAGCGCTGTTCACCGGCACCGTGACGGGTGTGCTGTTCGCCTACCTGGCGCGCTTCTCTGCGGTGGCCTTGCAGACGGTCGAGGCCGGCTACAGCCGCGTGCCTTTGGCGGTCGACGAAACCTCGCGCATGCTGGGTGCCGGCCGCTGGCGGCTGTTCGGCCGCATCCACCTGCCGCTGCTGCACCGCTCGGCGCTGGCCGCGGCGCTGCTGGTGTTTGTCGACACGATGAAGGAATTGCCAGCCACGCTGGTGCTGCGACCTTTCGGCAGCGACACCCTGGCCGTGGTGGCCTACAACCTGGCCCGTGACGAGCGCCTGGCCGAAGCGGCGCTGCCCTCACTGGCCATCGTGGCCGTCGGGCTGATTCCGGTGCTGCTGCTGGCGCGCACGATCTCGCGCCAGTCCTGATCGCGCTTACTTGTAACCGACCCGGTCGAGCATCTGCTGCACCCGGGCCTGGTTGGCCCCGACGGCGGCCACCGGCACCGCCTCTTGCTTGAAGCTGCCCATGGCGTCGAGCGCCGGGTTGGCCAGCTTCACGCCCGCCACGGCCGGCCATTCGTTGTTGCCGTTGGCGAAGTAGGCCTGGGCCTCGTCACTGGCCAGGTACTCCAGGAACTGCACAGCGGCCACGCGGTGCTTCGCGTGGGTGGCGACAGCCCCGCCGGCCACGTTGACGTGCGTGCCCGCGCCTTGCTGATCGGGAAACACCATCCCGATCTTGTCCATCACCGCCCGGTCTTCGGCCTTGTCGCTGCGCATCATGCGGGCCAGGTAGTAGCTGTTGATCAGCGCCACCTGGCATTCGCCGCTGGCCACAGCCTTGATCTGGTCGGTGTCGCCGCCTTTGGGGGTGCGCGCCATGTTGTTGTTCATGCCCAGCAGCCAGGCTTCGGTCTTCTCGGCCCCGTTGCGTTCGAGCATGGAACCGAACAGCGACAGGTTGTAGGGGTGCGAGCCCGAGCGCGTGCACAGCTTGCCCTTGTTCTTGGGTTCACCCAATTCGGCGTAGGTGTCCACATCGTCCTTGTTAACGCTGGCCTTGTTGAAGACCACCAGGCGGGCGCGGGTGGAGAAGCCGAACCAGGCCGCTCCCTTGCCGCTGTCGCGCCCGCGCAGCGTGGCCGGGATGCGTTGTTCCAGCAGCGCCGACTTGACAGGCTGGAAGAGCCCTTCGGCTTCGGCCTTCCAAAGTCGCGCCGCGTCGACCAGCAGCACCACATCGGCCGGGCTCGACGCGCCCTCGGTCTTCAGCCGGGTCAGCAGGCCGGCGTCGTCGGCATCCACGCGGTTGATGCGGATGCCGGTGGCCTTGGTGAAGTTGGCGTACAGCGCTTCGTCGGTCTGGTAGTGGCGGGCGCTGTACAGGTTCAGCACCTTGTCTTGCGCGGTGTCCTGGGCTTGAACGGCCAGGCACGTCAGGGCTGCGGCCAGGGCCAGCAGGGCGGGTCGGGCGAACTTGAACGGGGTCATCGGAGGGTCCTGGATGGAGAGGGGCCACGGGTGCTGGCGTACCGAAAGCGCACACCCACAAGCATGAAATATAAACGCGAACGATTCGCGTTCATATTGTGCGCTGCTTCAGAAGGCCTTGTCGACCGTGCCTCAGCGCCGGCGGTAGGTCACAAAGGCGTAGGCCACGCCGTCGGCGGTGACGGCGCTGCGGCGCTCGACTTCAGTGAAAGCCGCGCGGTCCCAGGCGGGGAAGAACGCGTCGCCGGCCAGTTCGGCATCCACCTCGGTCAGCAGCAGTTCGGTGACCAGCGGAAGGGCCTCGGCGTAAAGCTGCGCACCGCCGATCACGACGACCCGCGGCGCGTCGGCCAGCCGTTCCAGCGCGGCCGGCAGGCTGGCTGCCAGTTCGGCACCCGGTGCCCCGAAATCGGGGTTGCGGCTGACCACCACATTGCGCCGGCCCGGCAGCGGCCGGAAGCGCGCGGGCAGCGAGTCCCAGGTTTTGCGGCCCATCACCACCGGGCAGCCGAGCGTGGCCGCGCGGAAGTGCTGCTGGTCGGCGGGTTCCTTGAAGATCAAGCCGTTGCCCAGGCCGATGGCGCCGTTGCGTGCCACCGCGGCAATCAAGGCCAGCGCTTTGGTCATACCTTTGTTCCCGTGCTGTGCTGTGCCGTGCCGTAACGCGCTCAAACCGCCACCGGTGCCTTGATCAGCGGGTGCGGGTCGTAGCCCAGCAACGTGAAGTCTTCGAAGTCGTAGTCGAAGATCGAAGCGGGGCGGCGATTGATCTGCAGCCTGGGGTGGGCGCGCGGTTCACGCGACAACTGCAGCGCCACCTGTTCGCGGTGGTTGTCGTAGATGTGGCAGTCGCCGCCAGTCCAGATGAACTCGCCCACATCCAGGTCGCACTGCTGGGCCAGCATGTGGGTCAGCAGCGCGTAGCTGGCGATGTTGAAGGGCACGCCCAGGAAGATGTCGGCGCTGCGCTGGTAGAGCTGGCAGCTGAGCCTGCCGCGGCCAACCGGCCCATCCTCGGGCCGGGCCGGCGCCACATAGAACTGGAACAAGGCATGGCAGGGCATCAATGCCATCTGGTCGAGCTCGGCCACATTCCAGGCGCTGACGATGATGCTGGCCCAGCAATGCGATCTGGACCTGGGCGATTTCATCTGGACCGGCGGGGATTGCCACATCTACAACGACCACCTGGACCAATGCGCGCTGCAGATCAGCCGGTCGCCCTGGCCCTACCC
>JANMZP010000183.1:0-9919 GCA_031383435.1 Betaproteobacteria bacterium
GGTGTCGGGCGCGTAGGGGCCGGTGGCATCGATGCCTTCGGCCCGGGCGGCGGCCACGGCGGGCGCAATGATCTGGATCTCCTCGTCGCCGAACAGCCCACCCTCGCCAGCATGCGGGTTGAGGCCGGCCACGGCGATGCGCGGCCTCGGCTGCCCCCAGGCCGCGGCCGCGCGGTGCGCGATCCGCACGGTCGACAAGACCGCGTCGAAGGTAACCGCGTCGATCGCCCGGCGCAGCGACAGGTGAATGGTCACCAGCACCGTGCGCAGCGCTTCGTTGGCCAGCATCATGCGAACCGGGGGCAACGGTGCGCCGGGCGGCGTGGCCAGGGCCTGCAGCATTTCGGTATGCCCTGGAAAGCCGATGCCGGCCGCGGCCAGCGCTTCCTTGTGGATCGGCGCGGTGACGATGGCCGCACCAGCACCGGCCTGCACCAGGCGCACCGCGTGTTCGATGCAGCGTGCCGCTGCCGCGCCGTTGCGCCCGTCGACCACGCCCAGGGGCAAGGCCGCCAGGCCGGGCGGCAGGTCGGGCGGCAACAGCACCGGCAGGCAACCGGGCGGCACCTGCGCCAGGTCGGCCGGGTCTTCGATGACGGCCGTCATCAGGCCGCTGGCCGGACCGGCGGCACGGCGCAAGACAGCCGGGTCGCCGATGACCACGGCGTCGTGCAATGCGCCGTGCTGCCAGGCCTTGACGAGGGTCTCGGGGCCGATGCCGGCGGCGTCGCCCATGGTCACCAGCAGCGGCTTGTGGATGGCGTTCACGCGGGGTTCTCGATGTCGATGAAGGCGTGCGTCAGGCCCAACTGAGCGGCCACGTGCGCGGCAACCGCCGGTGCGCCATACCGCTCGGTGGCGTGGTGGCCGCAGGCCAGGAAGGCGACGCCGGTTTCGCGCGCCAGGTGGGCCTGTGGCTCAGAGATTTCACCGGTCAGGAACACGTCCGCCCCGGCCGCGATGGCGGCTTCAAAGTAGCCTTGCGCACCGCCCGTGCACCAGGCCACGCGGCGCAAGGGGCGGCCGTCGCCGGGCAGCACGACCGGTGCGCGGGCCAGTTGCTGCTGCACGGTGGCAGCCAGAGCGGCCAGCGTGGCCACCGCCGGGGCTGCGTCACCGATGAAGCCCAGGTTCTGCTCGCCGAAACGCGCGTCGGCCCGCAAACCCAGGCGCTGCCCCAGTTGGGCGTTGTTGCCGAATTCGGCGTGCGCGTCCAGCGGCAGGTGGTAGGCAAACAGGTTCACGCCTTCGGCCATCAGCAGGCGCACGCGGGCGGCCAGCCAGCCCGTCAACCGGCCGTCGTGGCCGCGCCAGAACAAGCCGTGGTGGACCAGCAGCGTGTCGGCACCCGCCGCGATCGCCGCTTCGATGAAAGCCAGGCTGGCCGTAACACCCGACACGAGGTGGCGCACCTCGCGGCGGCCCTCGACCTGCAGACCGTTCGGCCCATAATCCTTGAACGTTTCCGGCAGCAGCAGGTGCTGCAAGGCCGACTCGAAATCGCTGCGATCTGTCATGCGGCCGATTCTGCCCCCCGCCTGTCTCTCCGCCCTCCTTCCCTCCCGTCTGACCGGACAACAACGCTGATGTGGCGCCGTACCTGGCTCGTTTTTTCGCAGGCTGTCACCGTGGCCCTGGCGGTGCTTTTCGTGCTGCTGACGCTGAAACCCGAATGGCTGCCGCGCGGCGCTGTCGGCGGTTGGTTGCCGGCACCCACGCTGGTGCAGATGACCGCGCCCGCTGCGGCAACCAGTGCAGGCGGCACAGCAGCCGGCTACGCCCTGGCAGCGCGGCGCGCGGCGCCAGCGGTGGTCAGCGTCACTGCCACCAAGGTCGCCAAACGCAACCCGCACAGCGAAGACCCGCGCTTCAAGTTCTTCTTCCGTGACGGCCAGGGCAGTGCACGCCCGTCGCAGACCGGCCTGGGTTCGGGCGTCATCGTCTCGCCCGAGGGCTATTTGCTGACCAACCACCATGTGGTGGAAGACGCCACCGACATCGAAGTGCAGCTGGCTGACGGCCGTCAAGCCAGCGCCCGCCTGATCGGCAGCGATGCCGAAACCGACATCGCGGTGCTGAAGATCGAACTTGACAAACTGCCGGTCATCGCGCTGGGCGACGTGCGCGCGCTGCAGGTGGGTGACGCGGTGCTGGCCATCGGCAACCCGTTCAACGTCGGCCAGACGGTGACGGCGGGCATCGTCAGCGCGCTGGACCGCAAGCAGAGCGACACGCCTTTCCAGAATTTCATCCAGACCGACGCGGCCATCAACCCCGGCAATTCGGGCGGCGCGCTGGTCGATGCGCAAGGCAACCTGGTGGGCATCAACACCGCCATCTTCAGTGCCAGCGGCGGCAGCCTGGGCATCGGCTTCGCGGTGCCGGTGGACACCGCGCGCGCGGTGATGGAAGCGCTGCTGCGCGGTGGCAGCGTGAAGCGCGGCTGGATCGGCGTGGTACCGCGCGACCTGTCGGCGGAACTGGCCGACAGTCTGAACCTGCCGGTGAAGACCGGCGTGCTGATCACCGGCGTGCTGCAGGACGGCCCGGCCGCCAAGGGCGGCGTGAAGCCGGGTGATGTGGTGCTGAAGGTGGGCGACAAGGCGGTGCGCAGCACCGTCGAATTGCTGTCCGCCGTGGCCGCACTGCCGCCCAACGGCACCGCCACGCTGGGCTTGCAGCGCGGCGCGCAGGCCCTGGCGGTGCAGGTGCAGGTGGGCGAGCGCAGCAAGGCGCAGCGGCAGCAATAGCGCCGCCAGGCTGCGCGCGCCGGCTACAGCATCAACGCCAGCCGCTCCAGGATCAGCACTGCGAAGAAGGCCAGGCCGGCCAGCACCGTCCATTTGACGACGACAGTGCCGCGGCGGCGCCAGACGACCTGGCCAGTGCCGATGTACATCGCGAAGCACAGCACGCCGCTGACCAGCAGCAGGCCGAAGACGAGGCGGAAGATCAGCATGGCGTGGCTGTGATCCGGTTCACCAGGCCGGTGCCAGCGCGGCGAAACCGGCGGGCGCATCGGCATCACGCTCGAAGGTGACGATATCGAAGGCCGTCTCATCGGCCAGCAGCTTGCGCAGCAGCAGGTTGTTCAGCGCGTGGCCGCTCTTGAAGGCGGTGTAGCTGGCCAGCAGCGGCTTGCCGGCTATGTGCAGGTCGCCGATGGCGTCCAGCAGCTTGTGCTTCACGAATTCATCGTCGTAGCGCAGGCCTTCGCCGTTCAGCACACGGTACTCGTCGACGACGATGACGTTGTCCATGTTGCCGCCCAGGCCCAGGCCGCGGGCGCGCATCATTTCCACGTCTTTGGTGAAGCCGAAGGTGCGGGCGCGGGCGATGTCGCGCTTGTACTGGCCGCTGGCGAAATCGAATTCCACACGCTGGCCGGTGGCATCCAACGCGGGGTGCTTGAACTCGATCTCAAAAGCCAGCTTGTAGCCGTGGAAGGGTTCCAGCCGGGCCCACTTCAGGCTGTTGCCGCCGTTTTCGTCGGTCCCTTCACGAACTTCAACCGCCTTCTTCACGCGGATGAAACGCTTGGGTGCCTTCTGCAATTCGATACCGGCGCTTTGCAGCAGGAACACGAAGCTGGCCGCGCTGCCGTCGAGGATGGGCACTTCCTCGGCCGTGATGTCGATGACCAGGTTGTCCAGCCCCAGGCCGGCGCAGGCCGACATCAGGTGCTCGATGGTTTGCACCTTGGGGCCGCCCGGGTCGTTCAGGGTGCTGATGGTGCTGGCCATGCGGGTGTCGCTGACGGCCAGCGCGCTGACCGGAATGCTCACCGGCTCGGGCAGGTCGGTGCGGCGAAAGACGATGCCGGTGTCGGGCGCGGCCGGGCGCAGCGTCAACTCGACTTTCTGGCCGCTGTGCACGCCCACGCCCACGGCGCGGGTGATCGACTTCAGGGTGCGTTGCTGGATCATGACCGGATTGTCCCGCAGGTGCTCAATCGAGGCAGGTCGCTTTCGTCCTTCAGCGCCACGCCGGTGCCGCCCAGGCGCTGCGCGGCACCCAGCAGCCAGGCGATCTTTTGCGCCGCTTCGCCGCAGGAAAGGCCTTCCGGGCGGATGTTGGACACGCAGTTGCGCTCGGCGTCGCTGCGCCCCGGCTGCGGCGCCCAGGTGAGGTAGGCACCCAGGCTGTCGGGTGACGACAGGCCGGGCCGTTCGCCGATCAGCACCAGAACCGCGCGCGCCCGCAGCAGGCCGCCGGCTTCGTCACCCAGGGCCACGCGCGCCTGCTGGGCCAGCAGCAGCGGGCCGATCTGCAGGGTGCCCGGCGCGGCCCGTGCGGCTTCCAGCTGCGCACGCAGTGCCAGCAGCAGCGGCAGCGCGTGGCGCTGTGCGGCCAGCGCGGACAGGCCATCGGCCACCACCACGACGAGATCGCCTGGGCAGCTCGGCTCAGCAGCGTTGCTGGCGTCGCCGGCACGGGGCCGCAACGCGGCCAGCAGCGCCGCGCTGCGGGTGCTCAAACGCCGGCCCAGATCGGGGCGGCGCAGGTAGGTCGCGCGGTCGGGTGCAGCGCTGTCGATCACGGTGCAGGTGAAGGCTTGTTGCGCGCATTCGCCGGCCAGCGCGGCGCTGTCGAAGGGCGCGTGCACCGCGTCGCGCGCCAATGCGTGGGCTTGCGCGAAACGCAGCCATTCGGCGGTGGGCAGGCTGCCCCCCGCGCGACCCAGTGCGATGCGCGCGGTGGTGTGCGCGCGCAGTGCGGCCCAGGGGTCGGGCGCGGCGCTCACGGGCGGCTGCCGGCCAGGCCTGAAGGGCGCGCCGCCGGGCCTGACAAATCAGCCAGCAGGGCGTGGTGCGCCGGGGCCGGCAGCAGGCGGCCATCGCCGCCGGTGATGCCCACCCGCGCCAGCCAGGCTTCGAATTCCGGTGCGCGTTTCAGGCCCAGCAGGTCGCGCAGCACGGCGGCGTCGTGGAAGCTGGTGCTCTGGTAGTTCAGCATGATGTCGTCGGCCCCCGGCACGCCCATGATGAAGTTCACGCCGGCCGCGCCCAGCAGCGTCATCAGCGTGTCCATGTCGTCACTGTCGGCCTCGGCGTGGTTGGTGTGGCAGATGTCGCAGCCCATCGGCAGGCCCAGCAATTTGCCGCAGAAATGGTCTTCCAGACCGGCGCGGGTGATCTGCTTGCCGTCGAACAGGTACTCGGGTCCGATGAAGCCGACCACGGTGTTGACGAGCAGCGGCGCGTAGGCCCGCGCCACGCCGTAAGCCCGCGCTTCCATCGTCTGCTGGTCGACACCGTGGTGGGCACTCGCGCTGAGCGCGCTGCCCTGGCCGGTTTCGAAATACATCACGTTGTGGCCCACCGTGCCCCGGTTCAGCGACAGCGCCGCCTGCTGGGCCTGGCGCAGCAAATCCAGCGTGATGCCGAAGCCGGCGTTGGCCGCTTCGCTGCCGGCGATGGACTGGAACACCAGGTCCACCGGCAGGCCCTCGTCGATGAGCCGCAGCGTGTTCGTCACGTGCGTCAGCACGCAAGCCTGCGTGGGGATGGCGTGGCGCTGGATCACGCCGTCCAGCAAGCGCAGCAAATCGCCCATCACGCGCAGGCTGTCGCTGGCCGGGTTGATGCCGATGACGGCGTCGCCGCAGCCGTACATCAGGCCGTCGAGCAGGCTGGCCGCGATGCCGCGCAGGTCGTCGGTGGGGTGGTTGGGTTGCAGGCGCACGGCCAGGTGGCCGGGCAGGCCGATGGTGTTGCGAAAGGCGGTGCTGACGTGGCACTTCTTCGCCACCAACATCAGGTCTTGCAGGCGCATCAGCTTGCTCACGGCGGCAGCCATTTCCGGCATCAGGCCAGCGGCCAGCGCGTGCAGCGCGGCGGGGGTGGCGGCGGGGCCGAGCAGCCAGTCGCGGAAGTCGCCCACCGTCAGGTGCGCTACGGGCGCGAAGGCCGCAGCGTCGTGGCCGTCGATGATCAGCCGCGTGACCTCGTCTGCTTCGTAGGGCACCAGCGCTACATTGAGGAAGGTCTTCAGCGGCAGATCGGCCAGCGCCAGTTGGGCGGCGATGCGCTCGGCGGCGCTGGCCGCCGCGATGCCGGCCAGCGCATCGCCCGAACGCTCGGGTGTGGCCTTGGCCAGCAGGGTCTTCAGGTCGTCGAAGTGGTGGCGAACCCCGGCGAACGTGTGCGTGCTGCGCATGCGGCCAGTCTAGTGGCTGCAAACGCCACACCCGCTTCAGAAAGCAATCCGAGCAAACCAAGATGGCCAGGCGCATGGCGGACTCCTACAGTCCCTGCTCTCTTCCAGGCGGGCGCTGTGCATGACCAACGATCCTGAATCACGCAGGCGCTGCGCCGCCCTGCTGCTGGCCTGCGCGGCCGGGTCGGCCCTGGCTGCCGACCCCCCGGCAGACCCGAAGCAGATCGAGCGCGGCCGCTACATGGTGCTCACCGGGCACTGCAACAACTGCCACACCGCCGGCTACGCCAACAGCGAGGGCCGCGTCGCGGAAGACCGCTGGCTCACCGGCAGCGGCCCGCAGGGCTGGCGCGGCCCCTGGGGCACCACCTACGCGACCAATCTGCGCGTCAACGTGGCCGCGCTGACCGAAGAGCAGTGGGTGCTGTACGTGAAGGCCCTGCGCGCGCGCCCGCCGATGCCGTTCTGGAGCACCGCCGCGACCACGCCGGAAGACCTGCGTGCGATGTACCGGTACATCCAGCAGCTTGGGCCGGCGGGCGAACCCTCGCCGGCCTTCCTGCCGCCCGGCCAGGACCCCAAGCCGCCCTTCATCCAGTACCCGATGCCGCCGAAATGAAGACCCTGCTGCTGATCACCGCCTTGGCCGCAGGCCTCGCGCACACACCGGCCCGAGCCGACCACCTGAACAGCCTGCCGCCTGCGCAGCGCCACCAGGCGCTGCCCATCGAACTGAAGCAGGTCGCGCCCGACCTCTACTTCCATTACCACGACAGCTCGTCGAACTCGGCCTTCCTGGTGACGCCCGAAGGCGTGCTGGTGGTCGACAGCGGGCAGCATCCGGCGGACGGCCGGGCGCTGCTGGCCCGCATCCGCAGCGTCAGCGACAAGCCCATCCGCTGGGTCATCAACACGCACTTCCACGGCGACCACGTCTTCGGCAACACCGCCTTCCATGCGGTGGGCGCCACCATCGTGGCGCACCAGGACACGGTGACCATGATGCGCACCCACTACGCCCAGGAAGTGGCGCGCCGGCTGGACTACTACCAACGCTTCAAGCTCGACCCCGCCGAGCTGCGCATGGACCTGCCCGACCTGGCGCTGCAAGGCAACATGACCCTCACGCTGGGCGGCCGCACCATCCACTTGATCCACCTGGGCGCGGGCCAGAACCCCGGCGACATGCTGGTGCACTTCCCGCACGCCCGCACCGTGTTCGTCGGCGGGCCGTTCGCGCGGCGCAACTGGTCGAACACCTCGTTCACGCCTTCGGTCGACAACTGGATCGCGATGCTGCAGAAGATCGCGGCGATGGACGTCGACCGCTTCCTGCCCGGCCATGGCGACATCGGCACCCAAGAAGACGTGCTGGACGAGGCGCGCCTGCTGGGCGACTTCCAGGCCGCGATGAAGGCCGGCATCGCGCAGGGCCTGAACCGCGAGGCCCTGGTGAAGACGCTGCGCTTCCCGCCGTACCAGGACCTGCGCAACTACGACCGCCTGCACAACTTCATCAACGGCCTGTACACGCTGTACACGACCGGCAAGCCGTCGGTGGGCCTGCCCTGAGCCGCTGACCGCCTGGCGGTATCGTTGCGGACAGCCATGGGCACAGCTGGATGTGGCCGTCGGCGATGGGCGCGAAGCAATTGATGATGACGTGGCGGACGCCGGGGTTGGCGGCGACGATGACCGTTTCGGCGTCGCAGCCACCGTCTTGTTGCACCCGTTCGTACCGGCTGGTCTTGGGCGGGTGCGGCCTCACCAGCCCATGCCGCGCGCCCACAGGGCGATGGCCTGCTCGGTGGCCTGCCCTTCCTGCTGCAACCAGTCGGCAAAAGCCTTGACGGCTGCCGGCTGCGCGGGCCGCAGTGCGGTGTTGGCGTGGTAACGGCGTTGCCGTGCGGCCAGCGTGCCGAAAGGCGCGCACAGGCGCCCGCCAATGATGTCGTCGGCCACCAGGAACAGCGGCACCAGCACCACGCCCAGGCCTTCAGCGGCGGCCTGCAGCGCGAAATACATCTGCTCGAAAGTCTGCGTGGCCGCCGGCTTCAGCGCGGGCAGGCGCGCGGCCTGCAGCCAGTCGGCCCAGGCATAGGGTTCGGTGTCGTAGCCGATCAGGGTGTGACGGGCCAGGTCGGCGGGTTGCTGCAGGCCGCGCTCCACCAGATCGACATGGCACACCGGCACGATGGTCTCGGTCATGAAAGGCAGTGAACGGCAACCGGCCAGCGGCTGCGTGGCACCGCGAATGGCCAGGTCGTAGCGGGCGTGCTGGAAGTCCACAGCCGCCAGCGAGGTGGTCAGCTTGATGTCCAGTTCGGCGTGCTGGCGCTGGAAGCTGGACAGGCGCGGGATCAACCAGCGCATGGTGAAGGTGGGCGGCGCGCTGACGGTCAGCGTGCTGATGCGGCCGCGCGGGCCGGCGCGTTCACGCAGTTGCGCCGAGGCCACCGCGATGCGGTCCAGCGCCGGGGTCATCTCGGCAAGGAAGCGGCGGCCGGCTTCGCTGAGCTGCACCTGCGAACGCGCCCGCACGAACAGCGGCTGGCCCAGCCAGGCTTCCAGCAAGGCCACCTGGCGGCTGACCGCGCCGTGGGTGACGTGCAATTCCAGCGCCGCCTGGGTGAAGCTTTCGTGGCGGGCTGCGGCCTCGAAGGCGCGCACGGCGTTCAGCGGTGGCAGGGTGCGCATAGGGGCCCGATTGTGAGCCCGCCTCACAGTCCACCAACAGGAGCGCAGCCATAAGGGAATGTACCGTGCTGTGAGTTTTACTGCGACGGCGTGACGAAAGCTCGATTGCCGCGCGGCGCGCCGCCGCCCACACTCGCGGCCCATGAAAGCGGCTGCCTTTGACTACCACCGCGCCCTGAGCGTGGACCACGCGCTGGCGCTGCTGGCCGAACACGGCCTCGACGCCAAGCTGGTCGCCGGCGGCCAGAGCCTGGTGCCGATGATGGCCATGCGCCTGGCGCGGCCGGCGGTGCTGATCGACATCAACCGCCTGCCCGAACTGCAGCATCTGCAGATCACGCCCAGCGCTGTGGTGATGGGCGCCACGCTGCGCCAGTGCGTGGCCGCAGCCGACACCGCCCTGCACGCTGCCTTGCCCCTGGTGCGCGACGCGCTGCGCTGGGTGGGCCATGTGCAGACGCGCAACCGCGGCACCGTGGGCGGCAGCCTGGCGCATGCCGACCCGTCTGCCGAATTGCCGCTGGCCGCGCTGATGCTGGGTGCCACGCTGCGCCTGCGCTGTGCTGCGGGCGACCTGCGTGAGGTGGCCGCGGCCGACTTCTTCCTGGGCGCGCTGTACACCGCCATCGCCGACACCGAGTGCCTGGTCGAAACCGTGTGGCCGGTGTGGGCCGCGCCACCCGGCAGCCGCGTGGCCACCGCCTTCGATGAAACCGCGATGCGCCACGGCGATTTCGCGATGGCCGCCGCCGCCTGCCAGTTGCAGCTGGACAGCGACGGCCGCTGCACGCGCGCCGCCCTCGGCCTGGGTGGCATGGACGGCGTGCCGCTGGCCTACCCCGAACTGGCCGCGCAGCTGGTCGGTCAGCGCGTCAGCCCGGCGCTGGCGCAAGACATCGCCCACGCCGCCGCAGCGCAAACCCAGCCCGGCAGCGACCTGCACGCCAACGCCGACTACCGCCGCGAACTGGCCGCCGTGCTGCTGGCCCGCGTGCTGCAGCAGGCGGCCGCTGGCGGTGCCGACGCGGCCGCCGCGCACCAACCCGAGTTCGCCTGATGGCCC
>JANMZP010000184.1:0-30170 GCA_031383435.1 Betaproteobacteria bacterium
GCCAGCACCATGGCCTGCATGGTCGAGGCGCTGGGCGTGGGCCTGCCCGGCAATGCAGCCTACCCGGCGGTCGATGGCCGGCGCAACGTGCTGGCGCGGCAGGCCGGGCGGCGCATCGTGGAGATGGTTCACATCGACCAGAAAATCTCCAGCATCCTGACGCGCGAGGCCTTCGAGAACGCTGTTCGGACACTGGCGGCGATCGGCGGCAGCACGAACGCGGTGATCCACTTGATCGCCATCGCGGGCCGCCTGGGCGTGCCGCTGTCCATCGACGATTTCGACCGCCTGGGCAGCGCCCTGCCCTGCCTGGTCAACCTGCAGCCCAGCGGCCAGTTCCTGATGGAAGACTTCTGCTATGCGGGCGGTTTGCCGGCGGTGATGCAGGCCATCTCGACAGTGCTGCACCTGGACGCCGTCACGGCCAACGGCTGCACCGTGGGCGAGAACGTGGCCAGCGCCGAGAACTTCAACCCGGCCGTCATCAAGACCATGGCAGAGCCCTTCAAGGACCGGGCCGGCATCGCCGTGCTGCGCGGCAACCTGGCGCCGCGCGGCGCGGTCATCAAGCCCAGCGCGGCCACGCCCGCACTGATGCAGCACACCGGCCGCGCGGTGGTGTTCGAGGACAGCGACGACTTCCACGCCCGCATCGACGACGACGCGCTGGACGTCGACGAGACCTGCATCCTGGTGTTGAAGAACTGCGGGCCCAAGGGCTACCCCGGCATGGCCGAAGTCGGCAACATGCCGCTGCCGCCGAAGGTGCTGAAGCGCGGGATCACCGACATGGTCCGCATCAGCGACGCGCGCATGAGCGGCACAGCCTACGGCACGGTGGTGCTGCACACCGCGCCCGAAGCCGCTGCCGGTGGGCCGCTGGCGGTGGTGCAGAACGGCGACCTGATCACGCTGGACGTGGCCGGCCGCAGCCTGCACCTGCATGTGGACGACGCCGAACTGGCGCGCCGCCTGGCCGCATGGGCAGCGCCGGCACCGCGCCTGAACAGCGGCTACTGGAAGCTCTATGTCGACCACGTGACGCAGGCCGACGAAGGCTGCGACCTCGACTTCCTGCGCGGCCAGCGCGGGGCGTTTGTACCCAAGGACAACCACTGATGAAGATCGCCCTCGTCACCGGCGCCGGCAGCGGCATCGGCCGTGTGTGTGCCCTGGCCCTGTTGGCCGAAGGCTGGACGGTGGCCCTGGTCGGCCGCCGCGCCGACGCACTGCAAGAGACCGCCGCCCTGGCGGGCGCCCACAGCGGCAACGCCCAGGTGCTGCCCTGCGATGTGGGCGACGACGTGCAGGTCACCGCCGCCTTCGAAGCCGTGCAGGCGCGCCACGGCCGCCTCGACCTGCTGTTCAACAACGCCGGTGGCGGCCTGGGCATGAAGACGCCCGACGAGGTGACGCCGGCCGAATGGCGGCGCATCGTCGACGTCAACCTGAATGGCGCGTTCTACTGCCTGTCGAACGCCTTCCGCCTCATGCGCCATCAAAGTCCACAAGGCGGCCGCATCATCAACAACGGCAGCATCTCGGCCTACGCGCCCCGGCCGGGCAGCATCGCCTACACGGCCACCAAACACGCGGTTTCGGGCTTGACGAAGACCGCCGCGCTGGACGGCCGGCCGTACGACATCGCCGTCGGCCAGATCGACATCGGCAACGCCGCCAGTGAGATGACGGCGCGCATGGTGGCCGGCGTGCCGCAGGCCGACGGCAGCATCAAGCCCGAACCGCGCATGGACCTGTCGGCCGTCAGCGACACCTTCATGGCGATGGCCCGTCTGCCGCTGTCGGCCAATGTGCTGTTCACCACCGTGATGGCCACCAAGATGCCCTTCGTGGGCCGGGGTTGAGGGCAACACCATGGGCAACAGACTGAACGGCAAGACCGCTTTCCTGACCGCCGCCGGACAGGGCATCGGCCGCGCGGTGGCCCAGGCTTTCGTGCGCGAAGGCGCGCGGGTCATCGCCACCGACATCAACGCCGAGGCTCTGGCCACGCTGGCCGCCGAGACCGGTTGCACGACGCGGGTGCTGGACGTGACCAACGCGGCGGAAGTGCAGGCTGCGGCCGCTGAGGTCAACGCCGGCCACGGCCCGGTCAACGTGCTGTTCAATGGCGCCGGCCATGTCCATGCGGGTACGGTGCTGGACTGCAGCGAGGCCGACTGGGACCTCGCCTTCACGCTCAATGTGCGCTCGCAGTTCCGGCTGATCCAGGCCTTTCTGCCCGGCATGCTGCAGTCGGGCAGCGGCTCCATCATCAACATGGCCTCGGTGGCCGGCAGCATCAAGGGCGCGCCAAATCGCTTCGTGTATGGCACCACCAAGGCCGCCGTCATCGGCTTGACCAAAGCCGTGGCGGCCGACTTCGTGGCCCGCGGCGTGCGCTGCAACGCCATCTGCCCCGGTACGGTGGAATCGCCTTCATTGCGCGAGCGCATCAGCGCACAGTCCGCCACCAGCGGGCAAACGCTGGCGCAGGTCGAGGCCGCCTTCGTCGCCCGCCAGCCGGTGGGCCGCCTGGGCCGCGCCGACGAGATCGCCGCGCTGGCGGTCTACCTCGCATCCGACGAATCCGCCTTCACCACCGGCACCGCCCAAGTGATCGACGGCGGCTGGAGCAATTGATCTTCCTAACTTGCAAAAAACACTGACATGAAACTGCTGCGACACGGCCCCAAGGGCCGAGAGAAACCCGGCATCCTGGACGCCCAGGGCCAGGTTCGTGACCTGAGCGCGTTGATCACCGACATCACGCCGACGACCCTGTCGCCGCAGGGCCTGGCCGCGCTGCGCGCGCTGGACCTGAACGCGCTGCCCCTCGTGCCGCTGGGCCGCCTCGCGGTGCCCTGGGCCGGCATGGGCAAGTTCATCGCCATCGGCCTGAACTACGCCGACCACGCGGCCGAATCGGGCATGCCGATTCCGAAAGAACCCATCGTCTTCACCAAGACCACCGAATGCGCGGTCGGCGCGAACCACCCGGTGGTACTGCCGAAAGGTTCGGTGAAAAGTGACTGGGAGGTCGAGCTCGGCATCGTCATCGGCAGCACCGCGCGCTATGTGTCCGAGGCCGACGCGCCGCAGCACATCGCTGGCTACTGCGTGGTCAACGACGTGTCGGAACGCGAATACCAGCTGGAGCGCGGCAGCCAGTGGGACAAGGGCAAAGGCTGCGACACCTTCGGCCCTGTCGGCCCCTGGCTGGTGACGGCTGACGAAGTCGGCGACCCGATGAATCTGACGATGTGGCTGGACGTCAACGGCCACCGCTACCAGAACGGCAGCACGAAGACGATGATCTTCGGGCCGGCGGCCATCGTCAGCCACCTCAGCCAGTTCATGACGCTGCGCGCCGGCGACCTGATCACCACCGGCACGCCGCCCGGTGTGGGCCTGGGCGTCAAGCCGCATCCGGTCTATCTGAAGCCGGGCGACGTGATGCGGCTGGCCATCGAAAAGCTCGGTGAACAGCAGCAGACCGTGCATGCCTGGGACCCGGCCTTGATCGACGGTTGAGATGAACGCTTGAAGCAGGAGAAGAACATGAAGCACCGCACCATCCTGGCCGCTCTGGTCACCCTCACCGCAGCCGTCGCCGCCCAGGCCCAGCCGCTGCCCATCGCTGCCCCCAACAGCGTGGGCATGTCCGCCGACCGCCTGCGCAACATCGACGCCTTCTTCGCCAGCGAAATCGAACGCCAGCGCGTGCCCGGCGCGGTGGTGGCCATCGCACGCAACGGCAAGCTGGTCTACTTCAAGGCCTTCGGTTCAGCCGATGCGGCCAAGGGCACGCCAATGGCAACCGACACCATCTTCCAGCTGGCGTCGATGACCAAGATCCAGGCCGCCGTCGGCGCCCTGGCGCTCACCGAACAGGGCAAGCTGCCGCTGCAAAGCCGGCTGGCCGACTACTTCCCGGCCTTCGGCACCATGCAGGTCGGCGTGCCTGCAGCCGACGGCAAGTTCACGACCGAAGCGCAAAAGCAACCCATCCGCATCCACGACCTGTTCCGCCACACCTCGGGCCTGACCTACGGCGGCCGGCCCGACGGCAGCAGCGCCATCGCGGCGCTGTGGCCCAGCGGCAGCGCTGCGCAGAACATGGGCACGTCCAGCGAGTTCGCCAACACCATCGCCAAGCTGCCGCTGGTCTACCAACCCGGCACGGTCTTCGAATACAGCCTGTCCTTCGACGTGTTGGGCGCGGTGGTCGAGAAAATCACCGGCAAGACGCTGGGCGGGCATCTGTCCGACACCGTGTGGAAGCCGCTGAAGATGAACGACACCACCTTCCGCCTGACCGATGCGCAAAAGGTCCGGGTGGCCCGGCCCTTCCCGAACAACCCGCTGGACGGCAAGCCACAGGCGATCGCCGCCATCGACAAGCCGCCCACCTTCGACTGCGCCGGCGCTTGCGCTTTCGGCACCATGGGCGACTACATCCGCTTCGGCCAGATGCTGCTCAATGGCGGCAGCCTGGAGGGCGCGCAAGTGGTCAGCCCGGCCACGGTGCGGCTGATGACCAGCAACCACCTGGGCGCGGGCATCCAGAACAATGTGGCCAATGTCGAGCCGCACCGCGCGGGTTATGGCTTTGGCCTGGGCGTGGCCGTGCGCCTGCAGCCGGGCCTGGCCGCAGTGCCGGGCAGCCCGGGCGAGTTCAGTTGGAACGGCGCCAACGGTACCGGCTTCTTCGCCGACCCCCAGGAGCAGTTGGTGGTGGCCTTCGGCACGGCCGCGCCGGGTGAGTTGCGCAAGTACTACCGCGAGCAGCTGCAGGACCTGGTCTACGGCGCGCTGAGCCGCTGAAGCCGCGCCTCGGGCACGGCAGCCGCAGAGCTGGCTGGCGGGATCAGGGGACTGGCGTTTGCGGCTGCAACTGCACACGCTGGTCGCCCAGCAGCACCGCATCGCCGGCGCGCAGTTTGCGCCCGCGCCGGGTTTCGACCTCGCCGTTGACCTGCACCAGGCCGTCGCCAATCAGCACCTTGGCAGCGCCGCCGCTGGGCGCCAGGCCGGTGGCTTTGAGCAGCGCGTCCAGCGTGATGTGGTCGCCGCGCAGCGCAAAAAGGGTGGGTTCCATGGGTCTCGATGTGGGTGGGATTCAGACGGTCTGCGCGGCCATCTCGGCCAGCATCCGGGCGCCCAGCGCCTCGGCCACTTCAATGCCGTCGACACCGGCCGACATGATGCCGCCGGCATAGCCCGCGCCTTCGCCGGCCGGGTACAGGCCGGCCACGTTCAGACTCTGGAAGTCCCGGCCGCGGTTGATGCGCAGCGGTGACGAGGTGCGCGTTTCCACGCCCGTCAGCACGGCGTCGGGCATCGCAAAGCCCTTGATCTGGCGCTCGAAGGCCGGCAGCGCTTCGCGGATGGCCGCCAGCACGTAGCCGGGCAGGCTGGGCCGCTGCGGGTCGTTCAGGTCGGTCAGCGTCACGCCGGGCTGGTAGGACGGCTGCACGCTGCCCAGCACCGCCGAAGGCTGGCCCTTGATGAAGTCACCCACCAACTGCCCCGGCGCCCGGTAAGCACCACCGCCCAGTTCATAGGCACGAGACTCCCACAGGCGTTGGAAGGCCATGCCGTCCAGCGGGCTGACGAGTCCTTCGCCCGGTGTCTGCCGGTAGTCCTGCGGGCTGATGCCCACCACGATGCCGGCATTGGCGTTGCGCTCGTTGCGGCTGTACTGGCTCATGCCGTTGGTGACCACGCGGTCCGGCTCGGAGGTGGCCGCCACCACCGTGCCGCCCGGGCACATGCAGAAGCTGTAGACGCTGCGACCGTTCTTGGCGTGGTGCACCAGCTTGTAGTCGGCCGCGCCCAGGATGGGGTTGCCGGCCGCCGGACCGAAACGCGCAGCGTCGATCAGGCTCTGCGGGTGTTCGACGCGAAAGCCCACCGAGAAGGGCTTGGCCTCCATCTGCACACCGCGCCCGTGCAGCATGGTGAAGGTGTCGCGCGCGCTGTGGCCCAGCGCCAGCACCACGTGGTCGGCTTCGATCTGCTCGCCGCTGGCCAGGGTCAGCCCACGGATGTGCCCGGCCTCGATGCGCACATCCACCACCTGCTGCTCGAAGCGGATTTCACCGCCCAGCGCGGTGATGTCGGCGCGCATCTTCTCGATCATGCTGACCAGGCGGAAGGTGCCGATGTGCGGCTTGCTGACGTAGAGGATTTCATCCGGCGCGCCGGCCTTGACGAACTCGTTCAGCACCTTGCGCGTCAGGTGGCGCGGGTCGCTGATCTGGCTCCACAGCTTGCCGTCGCTGAAGGTGCCGGCACCGCCCTCGCCGAACTGCACATTCGACGTCGGGTCGAGCACGCCCTGGCGCCACAGGCCCCAGGTGTCCTTGGTGCGCTCACGCACTGCCTTGCCGCGTTCCAGAACGATGGGTGCCAGGCCCATCTGCGCCAGGATCAGCGCCGCAAACAGGCCGCAGGGGCCGAAGCCCACCACCACCGGCCGGTGCCGCCCGTTGGCGCGGAAATCAGCCGGCCCATGGCCGGCGAAGCGGTAGCGCGTGTCGGGTGACGGCTTGATGTGCGGATCGCCCGCCAGACGCGCCAAGACCGCGCTCTCGTTGCCGAGTTCGCAGTCGATGGTGTAGATGAGCTGAACCGCCGACTTCTTCCGCGCGTCGTAGGCACGGCGGAAGATGGCGAATGCAGTCAGCGCGGCATCCGGGATGCCCAGGCGGGCCACGATCGCCGGCCGCAGCGCGGCTTCATCGTGGTCCAGCGGCAGCCGAAGCTCCGTGATCCTCAGCATGCTGAATTCCGACCAAGCTTCCCGCCGCGGAACCGGTTTTGCCGGGCCGCTGGCGGAGCATCCCCCTCGGGGGGTAGCAAGCGCTAGCGAGCTTGGGGGCCTAAATTCAGCCGCCCTTTTTCGGACGCTTGCCGGGGTTCTTCTTGCTGCGGGTGTGCGCGCCGCGCTCCAGGCTGATCTTCTGGCCCTTGGGCGCGGTGTGGGTCACGCCGATGGGGGCGGCAGGACGCGGGGTGGCCTTGCGGTCGGCTTCGGTGACGATCTTGTTTGCCATGAGGGGCTCCGGTTCGAACAAAACCCCGGATTAGGCCACAACCGCGAAGCAGCGGCCTTTTTAGCGTGCCTCGAAGGTGTTGCACTGCTTCACGCTGCCACTGTCGAAACCGCGTTTGAACCAGGTCATCCGCTGCTGGCTGCTGCCGTGCGTGAAGCTCTCGGGCACCACCGTGCCCTGGGCCTTGCGCTGCAGCGTGTCGTCGCCAATCTGCGCGGCGGCATTCAGCGCTTCTTCGATATCACCCTGCTCCAGCCAGCCCTTGCCTTGCTGCGAATGGAAGGCCCAGACGCCGGCCAAGCAGTCGGCCTGCAACTCCACGCGCACCGACATCGCATTGGCCTGCGCCGTACTTTGCCGGGCACGCTGCGCATCGACCTTGCCGGTGATGCCCATCAGGTTCTGCACATGGTGACCCACCTCGTGGGCGATGACATAGGCCTGCGCGAAGTCGCCCGGCGCGCCCAGGCGGCGGCTCAAGGTGTCGAAGAAAGCCAGGTCGATGTAGACGTCGCTGTCGCCCGGGCAGTAGAACGGCCCCGTGGCGGTCTGGCCGGTGCCGCAGGCAGTCTGGGTAGCCCCGCGAAAGATGACCAGCTTGGGCACGCGATAGGTGCCGCCTGCGGCCTGGAAGATCTGACCCCAGACCTTTTCGGTGTCGCGCAGCACCACGCTGACGAACTGCGCCGACTTGTCGGCCGCCGGCGGCTTGTGCGCAGCGGCAGGCGCCTGCTGCTGCACCACTGGCGGGCCGCTGCCGCCACCGCTGAGCAGGCCCAGAACGGTCAGCGGGTTGATGCCGAAGACCCAGCCGGCCACCAAGGCGATGGCGATGCTTCCCAGGCCGATGCTGCGCCCGCCCAGCAGGCCGCCCAGGCCACCACCACCACCCCCGCCGCCGTCACCTTGGTCACGGCGGTCTTCGACGTTGTCGCTTTGTTCCTGGCCTTCCCATTTCATGCAGGTCTCCGGTCGATCTTCAAGTTGGGCTGCGGCCGGGCTTCAAGCCGGGCCTCAGGCCCGGGGCAGGGTCACGCCGCGCTGGCCCTGGTACTTGCCACCGCGGTCCTTGTAGCTGGTCTCGCAGACCTCGTCGCTTTCAAAAAACAGCACCTGCGCGCAGCCTTCGCCGGCGTAGATCTTGGCCGGCAGCGGCGTGGTGTTGCTGAATTCCAGCGTCACATAGCCCTCCCATTCGGGCTCGAAAGGCGTGACGTTGACGATGATCCCGCAGCGCGCGTAGGTCGACTTGCCCAGGCAGATGGTCAGCACGTTGCGCGGGATGCGGAAGTACTCCAGCGTGCGGGCCAGCGCGAAGCTGTTCGGCGGGATGATGCAGACATCGCTCTCGATGTCGACGAAGCTCTTCGGGTCGAAGTTCTTCGGGTCGACGACGGTGCTGTAGATGTTGGTGAAAACCTTGAATTCCGGCGCGCATCGGATGTCATAGCCATAGCTGCTGGTGCCGTAGCTGACGATCTTTTCGCCGGCTGCATTCAGCCGCACCTGGCCGGGCTCGAAGGGCTCGATCATCCCGTGTTGCTCGGCCATGCGCCGTATCCACTTGTCGCTCTTGATCGTCACGTGCTGCACTCCCGGTTTGCGGCCGATTCTAGGAGGCCGCCTGCCCCCACCCGGCGGCCGGTCTGCGCTAGGATGAACCGCGAAGGAGACCCGCCATGGCCACACCGTTCCGCCCTGCGCTCGCCCTGCTGGGCCAGTACGCCGAATACCACCGCGACCGGCGCAATATCGTCACCCATTTCTTCGGCGTGCCGATGATCGTGTTCGCGGTTGGCGTGCTGCTGGCGGCGCTGCATGTCGTGGTCAACGGCGTTGAAGTCACCGCCGGCTGGCTGGTCTTTGGCGTGGTCACGCTGTGGTACCTCAGCCGCGGCCACCTGGGCATCGGCCTGGCCACCTCGCTGGGCGTGGGTCTGCTGATGCTGCTGGCCCACCGCGCCAGTGCAGGCCCTTTCGGACAATGGCTGGCCTGGTGGCTGGGCTTTTTCGTGGTCGGCTGGATCATCCAGTTCGTCGGCCACTACTACGAAGGCAAGAAGCCGGCCTTCGCCGACGACCTGGTCGGCCTGCTGGTCGGTCCGATGTTCGTGGTGCTGGAAGCGCTGGCACCGCTGGGCCTGTTCAAAGGCCTGATGGCCGACGTGGAACGCATCGCCGGCCCGACCCACCTGCGCGACCTGGCGCACCCCGCCACCCGTTGAACGCCGCGGCGGGCGACGCGCAGTGCTGCGTACCCCGCGTTACGGCTTGGCGTCGGGGAAGAAGGCCTGCTCGCCGCCCACTTTGTAGCTGGCGATGACGGCCTGGCCGGCGGGCGCGGTCACCCAGTCCGCAAAGGTCTGCGCCAGCACGGCCTTCACATGCGGGTGACGCGCCGGGTCGACGACCATCACACCGTAGGGATTGAACAGCGTGCGATCACCCTCGACCAGCACCTTCAGTTCAGCGCGGTTCTTGAAGTTCAGCCAGGTGCCACGGTCGCTCAGCACATAGGCGTTGCTGGCCGAACCGATGTTCAGCGCCGGTCCCATCCCGCAGCCGCATTCCTTGTAGCCGGCCGGCTTGGCCGCTGTCAGGTCAACCCCGGCCTGCTTCCACAAGCGCAATTCGGCCGCGTGGGTGCCGCTCTTGTCGCCGCGCGAGATGAAACCCGCGCCCTGCGCGGCCACCTTCTTCAGCGCCGCCGCGATGTCCTTGCCCTGCGCCTTGGCCGGGTCGCCGGCCGGTCCGACGAGCACGAAATCGTTGTACATCACGGGCCGGCGTTGCTTGGACCAACCCTCGGCGACGAACTTCTCTTCGGCCGCCGTGTCGTGCACGAAGACGACATCGGCGTCACCCCGGCGCGCCGTGTCCAGCGCCTGCCCGGTGCCCACCGCGACCACCCGCACATCGATGCCTCTGGCCGCCTTGAAGGCCGGCAGCAGGTGCATGAACAGCCCCGATTGTTCGGTCGAGGTGGTCGAGGCCATGGTGATGAACTTGTCCTGCGCATGACAGGATGCCGCCACGCCCAAGCCCGCCACCATCACCGCAAACAGCAGTGCCCGCCCCGTCGTCAATCTGAACGACCCCATCATCGCCATGGCAATTCACCCTTGAGAAATTGCGCGGCCTCAGTCGGCAGCGCGTCGTTGAAAAAACGGTCCACCGGCAGGTCGACGACCAGCCGGCCACTTTCGAGGTACAGCACGCGGGTGGCCAGGCGCTTGGCCTGACCCAGGTTGTGCGTGCTCATCACCACCGTCACGCCCTCGGCGGCGATGCTGTCGATCAGCGCCTCGACCTCGCGCTTGGCGCTGGGGTCCAGGCTGGCGGTCGGTTCGTCCAGGTACAGCACATCGGGGCGCAGCGCCCAGGCGCGGGCCAGTGACAGGCGCTGCTGCTGGCCGCCCGACAGCGCGTTGGCCGGCCGCCTGGCCAGGTCCAGCAGGCCCACCCGCTGCAACGCTTCGTCACAACGCGCCGCCCGCGCCGCGCGCGGCACACCGCGCAGCCACAGGCCCAGCAGCACGTTCAGGCGCACCGACAGGTGCAGCAGGAAGGGGTGCTGGAAGACCATCGCGGCAATGGGCGCCGGGGTGCCGTCGGCCGGCGCGGCACCGTACGCCGCGACGCCGCTGGAACAGGCCAGCAAGCCGTGCAGCAGGCGCAGCAGGCTGGTCTTGCCCGAGCCGTTGGCACCGACCAGCGCCAGGCGCTCGCCGCGGTGCAGCGTCAGGCTGATGCCGCGCAGCGCCTGCACGCTGCCGAAACGCACACTGGCGTCGGTCAGGGTGACCAGGACCGGCGCAGCCGGGTTCTTTCCAGGGTTCAGGCCCGCGCTCATGCCCATGCCGCCCCGCGCAGCGCCGTGCGGCCCTGCATCGCGGCTATCAGCAGGTTGACCAGGGCCACCACGCCCAGCAGCAGCAAGCCCAGGGCCAGAGCCAGCGGCAGGTCGCCCTTGCTGGTCTCGAGCGCGATGCTGGTGGTCATCACCCGGGTCACGCCGGCTATGTTGCCGCCGACGACCATCACCGCGCCGACCTCGGCAATCGCCCGGCCGAAAGCGGTCAGCACGATGGTCAGCACGCCCAGGCGTTCGTGCAGCAGCAGCAGCGCACCCGTCTGCATCGGGCTGGCGCCCAGCGAGCGCAGTTGGTCGCCGCCGTCTTCCAGCGCGTCCAGCACCAGGCGACGCGTCAGGGCGGCCATCAGCGGCACCACCAGCACGCTTTGCGCGATGACCATGGCCGTTGGCGTGAACAGGATGCCCAGGCTGCCCAGCGGCCCGGCGCGCGACAGCAGCAGGTAGACCAGCAGGCCGACCACCACCGAGGGCAGCGCCAGCAGGGTGTTCAGCATCCACACCACCACCGCATGCCCGGGGAAGCGGGCCACGGCCAGCCCCGTGCCCAGCCACAGGCCGACCAGCGCGCCGATCAGGCAGGCCAGGCCGCTGACGCGCAACGACAGGGCCACCACCTGCCACAGGGCGGCGTCGGAGTGCCAGACCAGGTTCAAGGCCAAGCCGAAACTGTCGGTCATCGCGGAAGGAATCTCACAGGAGGCGGTGTTCAAAAAGGCGGCCCGACAGGCTGCGCGCAGCCAGCCATTTTGCGGTCTGGCCCCGACGCTGGCGATATGCACACCGCTGCATAGCTGCAGCGGCATTGCAGAATCGCAGCCAGCACCCAGCCCGGGTGCAGCAGGACTTCTCCCATGTCGGAACTCGCAGAGTCACCCCTGGCCGCCGGCGACCGCAACTTCAGCGTCAGCGAAGCGCGCGCGGCCATCGCCGCGGCCTTGCAACCCATCACCCAGACGCAGACCGTGCCCCTGGCGCTGGCCCTGGGCCGCGTGCTGGCGGCCGATGTGGTGTCGCCCATCGACGTGCCGGCACACGACAACTCGGCGATGGACGGCTACGCCTTCGCGGCGGCCGATCTGAAGACCGATGCCGTGACCCGGCTGCAGGCCGTCGGCACCGTGATGGCGGGCACCCCGCACACCGGCCGCATCGCCACCGGGCAGGCGCTGCGCATCATGACCGGCGCGGTGATGCCCGAGGGCCTGGACACCGTGGTGCCGCACGAACTGTGTCGCGTTGATTGCCTGCAGGTCCACATCGAAGCGGGCGTGGTCCGTGCCGGTGAAAACCGCCGCCGCCAGGGCGAAGACTTGGGCGCAGGCCGCCCCGCGCTGCAGGCCGGACGGCTGCTGAAGCCCGCCGACCTGGGCCTGATCGCCTCACTCGGTATCGCTGAAGTGACCGTGCGGCGGCGCCTGCGCGTGGCGCTGTTTTCCACCGGCAACGAGTTGCGCAACGCCGGCCAGCCGCTGGACGCCGGCTGCATCTACGACAGCAACCGCTACAGCCTGATGGGCGCGCTGCAACGGCTGGGCATGGAGGTCATCGACCTCGGCCTGGTGCCCGACGACCCGGCCGCGCTGCGGGCCACGCTGGCCACGGCGGTGGACCGGGCCGATGCCGTGTTGACCAGTGGCGGCGTCAGCATGGGCGACGCCGACCACGTGCGCGACCTGCTGGACCAGATGGGCGAGGTGGCCTTCTGGAAGGTGGCCATGCGCCCGGGCCGGCCCTTCGCATTCGGGCCGCTGCGCAGGGCTGATGCCGGCCCACCGGTGTGGCTGTTCGCGCTGCCCGGCAACCCGGTCGCAGCCCTCGTCACCTTCTATGTTTTCGCCCGCGAGGGCCTGCTGCAACTGGCCGGTGCCACGCCGCAGCCACTGCCGGTGCTGCAGGCACTCTGCACCACGGCCATCCGAAAACGCCCTGGGCGCACCGAGTTTCAGCGGGCCATCGTCGAGCCTGCGCCGCCATCCACAACCGAGACCGGCGGCGGCTGGCAGGTGCGTTTGACCGGCTCGCAAGGGGCCGGTGTGCTGCGCAGCATGAGCGAGGCCAACGCGCTGCTGGTGCTGCGCCACGAGCAGGGCTCGGTGGCGGCAGGCGAATGCGTGGATGTGTGGCTGTTCGACGGGCTGAGCTGAGCCCAGCCCACCAGGCGGCTGGCGAAAACTAGCCGGCCACCACGCGGACCGGCGGGCGCTGCGGTTCGGGCTCCGAATCGAAGCGCTCGGCACCGGTGTAGCAAAGAAAGTGTCGGTTCGCGGCACGGCCGAACAGCGTCATGCCCAGTTGCGTGGCCAGTTCGTGACCCATCGCCGTCACGCCATTGCGCGACACGATGATCGGCACGCCCATGTGGGCCGCCTTCATCACCATCTCGCTGGTCAAACGGCCGGTGGTGTAGAAAGCCTTGTCGCCACCGCCCACGCCGTGCAGGGCCATCCAGCCGGCAATGGTGTCGATGGCGTTGTGGCGGCCCACGTCCTCGACGAAGACCAGCATCTGGGCCCCGCAGAACAGCGCGCAGCCGTGCACCGAACCGGCCTTGCGGTGGATGCTGTCCTGCTGGCGCATGGCTTCCAGCATGCGGTGCAGCGTACTCTGCCGTATGCGCGCAGAGCGGACATCGGGCAACTGCACGCTGCCCAGCTGGGTCATTGCATCGCCGAACACCGTGCCCTGCCCGCAGCCCGTGGTGACCACGCGGTGCGCCGTCTTGGCCGTCATGTCGTGCACGCCGTGGTGGGTGCGCACGGCGGCCGCGCCGACGTCCCAGTCGACGGTGATGGACTCGACAGCCTGCACCGCCGTGATCAGCCGCTGGTTGTGCAGGTAGCCCAGCACCAGCAGCTCGGGGCACTCGCCCAAGGTCATCAGCGTGACCAACTCGCGCTTGTCGACAAAGACCGTCAGCGGACGCTCAGCGGGAATGTGGATGCTGCGCTGGGCCCCGTACTCGTCCAGCACGGTGATCTCGCGCAACAACTCGCAGCGCGCAGCGGTCAAGCGCGGCGCGCCCTCGACCGGACGCCAGCCCGGCAGGGCAGCGTCGCCTTCAGATTCGGCCTGCGAACGGGTGACGGGCAGCACGGTCATGACCGTGTCAGTTTCTCACTTCTTGGCGGGCACCACCGGCGTGACCGGTTTGGCTGCGGTAGCCGCAGCCGTCACGGCCGCAGGTGCTGCGGCGGTTGCAGCGCCTGAAGCCGCGCTGGCCGGAAGCGGTGGCACATAGACGAAAGCACCGGGGTCGGCGCAGGGCGGGGTGGCCACGGCCGGCTTGGTTTCCTTGCCGGCCTTCTTGGCCTGCGACAGGTAGC
Organism: Betaproteobacteria bacterium; assembly: GCA_031383435.1. GTDB lineage: Bacteria > Pseudomonadota > Gammaproteobacteria > Burkholderiales > Burkholderiaceae_C > Rubrivivax. The sequence continues at coordinate 14,262 of JANMZP010000184.1, forward strand.
CGGTAGCCACCTGGTCCATGGACTTGCAGAGCTGGAAGTTGGCCACCTGCCCGCTCCAGGCGGTTTTGGCGGCGGCCTCGGCGGCCTTGGCCTTGGCTTCGTCAGACGGCGCAGGCAACTTGGCCAGCGCCGTGGCCGAGAACAGCACCGCTGTGGCCGCAACGGCCATTGCAGCCACGGAACTGAGTTTTTGGGTCTTCATGTCGATGTCTCCGTGTGCTTCGGTTCAGCGCTTCAGGCCTGTGGTGTGGCCGAACCCAGTGCGGGCGTGGCAGGCACCGAACGCTGTGCCGGGATCTTGCCGGCCTTCACATCGTCATACCAAAGTTCGTGGTGTTCCTTGGCCCAGGCTTCATCGACATAGCCGGTGCGCATGGCGCTGTAGGCGCCCTTCATGCCGATGCTGCCGATGTAGATGTGGCCGATGAACAGGGCCATCATCAGCACCGTGGCCGCGCCGTGAACCAGGTTGGCGATCTGCATCTGGCCGCGCGTCTCGCCCAGACCGGGCACCAGCTTGTCCAGCACCAGGCCCGACGCCACGACGATCAGACCCAGCCCGAACACGCCACCCCAGAAAACCAGCTTCTCGGCGGCGTTGAAGCGGTGCGAGGGCACCTCGTGCTCACCCAGCATGCCACCGGCACGGCGCAGCCACGTCCAGTCACCGCTGCGCGGCAGGTTGTCGCGCACGAAGGTCACGAAAACCACCACCAGCGACACCGCAAAAAGCGGACCGACGAAGTTGTGCAGGTTCTTCAGCGCATAGGACAACCAGCCGAAGAGCGTACCGCCCAGCACCGGCAGCAGGAAGAACTTGCCAAAGGCCATGACCACGCCCGAGACCGCCAGGCTGACGAAGGCGATGGCATTCAACCAATGCGCCGCGCGCTCGAAGGGTGTGAAGCGTTCGATCACGCGGCCGGTGTCGGTCTCGTGGCCGCCCAGGGCCCCCATGCGCCAGTAGAAGATGCCGATGGCCACCGCGATGATCAGCAGCAGCGAACCACCATAAGGCAGCAGCCAGTGGTTGCGCACCTGCCGCCAAGCTTCGCCCGCGCTGGCCAGGCGCGAACCCGGGTACTGCGTGAAGGCCTGGATCAGCACGCCCTTTTCGGCGCCGGGCAAAGTGGTGGTGCCTTCAGTCAGGCCCGAATCGCGCACCGCGCGCCACATCGGCGCGTTGTTGCCCGGCTGGGTCTTGGCTCGCACGGCGTTGCTCTCGCCGGCCTTGGGTTCCGGCTGCACGACGAAGCCGGCCGGCGGCCCTGCCGGTGCAGGCGCTCCGGTGGCCTCGGCGACCAGCGGCACGGTCGATGCCGACGCCGATGCGGCCGCAGCCGGCGCTTGCGCCCAGGTCGGGCCGCCAGACACCAGCGCAGCCAAGGCCAGGCCGGCTGCGCCAGCGAGTTGCTTCAGGGTGATCTTCATGGCAAGTCCTTCCCGGGGTTCACGGAGGCGAGCCGGTGCGCGAGGATTCGTTCTGGCCCTGCGCGCGGGTGCGCATCTGCGCGTCCCAGGCGGCCGCGTCGCCGGCCTTCCAGGTGCCGGCCGTGTAGGCGCTGGCCGGTCCGTCAGACGGGCGCCCGTCGGCCTTGCGCTGGGCGGTCTGCGGCTTTTCGCCGCAGCCCGCCAAGCCCAGACCCAAACCCAGAATCAGACCCGGCAGGACGCCGGCGCGCAGCGCGGCCCGCCTCATGACTTCTTGGCCTCGGGCTGCGGGCTGGCCGGGCTGCCGCCTGAGCTGCCGGTCGTGGGCTTGCCATAAGCCGTGCCCCAGCCCCAGACCTCGCTGCCCTTGCCGCGGGTCAGCACGCGGTTGCGGAAGATGTCGGCCACCACGTCGCCATCGCCCCCCAGCAAGGCCTTGGTGCTGCACATCTCGGCGCAGGCTGGCAGCTTGCCTTCGGCCAGGCGGTTGCGGCCGTACTTTTCATACTCGGCGGGGCTGCCGTTGACTTCCGGGCCACCGGCGCAGAAGGTGCATTTGTCCATCTTGCCACGCAGGCCGAAGGTGCCGTTGCTGGGGAACTGCGGCGCGCCGAAGGGGCACGCATAGCTGCAGTAGCCGCAGCCGATGCAGACGTCCTTGTCGTGCAGCACCACGCCTTCGTCGGTGCGGTAGAAGCAGTCCACCGGGCACACCGCCATGCAAGGCGCATCAGAGCAATGCATGCAGGCCACCGAGATGCTCTTCTCGCCCGGCACGCCGTCGTTCAGCGTCACCACGCGGCGGCGGTTCACACCCCAGGGCACGTCGTGCTCGGCCTTGCAGGCCGTGGTGCAACCGTTGCACTCGATGCAACGCTCGGCGTCGCAGATGAATTTCATTCGGGCCATGGTGATTCCTTATGCGGTCGCGCGTTCGATCTGGCAGACCGTGGTCTTGGACTCTTGCATCATCGTCACGCTGTCGTAGCCGTACGTCGTGGCCGTGTTGATGGCCTCGCCGCGCACGATCGGCGCCGCGCCTTCGGGGTAGTACGGCAGCATGTCGATGCCGCCCCAACGGCCCGAGAAGTGGAAGGGCAGGAAGACCGTGTCCTCGCCCACCCGCTCGGTCACCAGGGCCTTCACGCGGAGGCCCTTGAAGTCGGGCAGTGCCTGCATTGGCGGTGTCTTCACCCAGACGTATTCGCCGTTGCGGATGCCACGGTCGTTGGCCGCCTTGGGATTCAGCTCGACAAACATGTCCTGCTGCAATTCGGCCAACCAAGGATTGGAACGCGTCTCTTCGCCACCGCCTTCGTACTCGACCAGACGGCCGCTGGTCATCACCAGCGGGTAGGTCTTGCCGATGTCCTTGTTCTTCTCCTGCACGCTCTTGTACAGCGTGGGCATGCGCCAGAAATTCTTCTTGTCGTCGTGCGTCGGGTACTTGGCTATCAGGTCCGGGCGGTTGCTGTACAGCGGCTCGCGGTGCTGCGGGATCGGGTCGGGGAAGTTCCACACGATGGCCCGCGCCTTGGCGTTGCCGAAGGGGTGGCAGCCGTGCACCTGCATGGCCACGCGGATGATGCCGCCCGACGAATCGGTTTTCCAGTTCTTGCCCTCGGCGGCCTTCTGTTCGGCTTCCGTCAGGTCACCCCACCAGCCCAGCTTCTTCAGCAGCAGGTGGTCGAATTCCGGGTAGCCGGTGGTCAGGTCTGCGCCCTTGGAATGCGAACCGTCGGCGGCCAGCAGAGACACACCTTCACGTTCCACGCCGAAGTTCGCGCGGAAATTGCCACCGCCTTCCATCACGTGCTTGCTGGTGTCGTAGAGGTTGGGGCTGCCGGGGTGCTTCATCTCGGCGGTACCCCAGCACGGCCACGGCAGGCCGAAGTAGTCGCCGTCCAGCTTGTAGCCGGTGTCCTTGTCGATACCGCCCTTGGCCTTCAGCGTCTTCACATCGAAGACGTGCATGTTGCGCATGTGCGCCTTCAAGCGTTCTGGCGTCTGGCCGGTGTAGCCGATGGTCCAGACGCTCTTGTTGATTTCGCGCAGGATGTCTTCGGTGCTGGGCTCTTCCATGCCGCCCTTGCCCTTGACCAGCTTGACGTTCTTCACCAGTTCCTTGTCGAAGCCCAGCTTCTGCGCCAGCTGGTACATGATCATGTGGTCGGTGCGGCTCTCCCACAGCGGCTCGATGACCTGTTCACGCCACTGCAGGCTGCGGTTCGAGGCGGTGCAGGAACCGCTGGTTTCGAACTGCGTGCAGGCCGGCAACAGGTAGACGGCGCGGTTGGCGTTCTGGTCTTCGGGTTTGCCGGGCATGGCCGCCATCGCCGCAGTGGAACTCGGGAACGGGTCCACCACCACCAGCAGGTCCAGCTTGTCCATGGCCCGCTTCATTTCCAGGCCACGGGTCTGGCTGTTGGGCGCGTGACCCCAGAAAAACAGGCCGCGCAGGTTGCTGTCCTGGTCGAGCAGTTCGTTCTTCTCCAGCACGCCGTCGACCCAGCGCGAAACCGTCATGCCACTCTTGGTCATGCCGCCCGGCGCGTACTGCTTCTTGATCCACTCGAAGTCGACGCCCCAGGCTTTGGCGAAGTGCTTCCAGGCCCCTTCGGCCAGGCCGTAGTAGCCGGGCAAGCTGTCGGGGTTGGGACCGACGTCCGTTGCGCCCTGCACGTTGTCGTGACCGCGGAAGATGTTGGTGCCGCCGCCACTCTTGCCCACATTGCCCAGCGCCAGTTGCAGCAGGCAGCTGGCACGCACCACGGCGTTGCCAGTGGTGTGCTGGGTCTGGCCCATGCACCAGACGATGGTGCTGGGCCGGTTCTCGGCCATGGTCTTGGCGGTCTTGTAGCAGGTGGCTTCATCGACGCCGCAGGCCTCCAGCACCTTGTCCGGCGTCCACTTGGCCAGCACCTCTTCGCGCACCTTGTCCATGCCGTAGACACGGTCGCTGATGTACTGCTTGTCTTCCCAGCCGTTCTTGAAGATGTGAAACATCACACCAAAGAGGAAGGGGATGTCGCCGCCCGAGCGCAGGCGCACATAGTCGTCGGCCTTGGCCGCCGTGCGCGTGTAGCGCGGGTCGACGACGATCACCTTGCAGCCGTTTTCCTTGGCGTGCAGCAGGTGCAACATGCTCACCGGGTGGGCCTCGGCCGCATTGCTGCCGATGTACATCGCAGCTTTCGAGTTCTGCATGTCGTTGTACGAATTCGTCATCGCACCGTAGCCCCAGGTGTTGGCCACGCCGGCCACCGTGGTGCTGTGGCAGATGCGCGCCTGGTGGTCGGTGTTGTTGGTGCCCCAGAAGGACACCCACTTGCGCATCAGGTAGGCCTGCTCGTTGTTGTGCTTGGAGCTGCCAACGAAGAACAGCGCGTCGGGGCCGCTCTGCTTGCGCAGGTCGAGCATCTTGGCGCTGATCTCGGTCAGCGCCACGTCCCAGGTGATGCGCTGGTACTTGCCGTTGACCAGCTTCATCGGGTACTTCAGCCGGTATTCGCCATGGCCGTGTTCGCGCAGCGCGGCACCCTTGGCGCAGTGCGCACCCAGGTTGATCGGGCTGTCAAACACCGGCTCCTGGCGCACCCAGACACCGTTCTCGACGACCGCGTCGACCGCGCAACCCACCGAGCAGTGGCCGCAGACGGTGCGCTTGACCTCGACCTTTTTCGTGCCACCGGCTGCTTGCGCGGCAGCGGCGCCATCGGCCGCATCGGCCTTCTTCACCAGCGTGAGCTGGGTGGCCACCATGCCAGCGCCCACGCCCAGGCCAGAACGGCGCAGGAAGGCGCGGCGGTCCATCGTGGGCACAGCGCGTGAAACGCCACGCGCCAGGCTGGCCACCAGGCGTGAATGGACAGCGGGTGCCGCGCCGGCGATTGAGGATTTGCGGGTCAACAACATGGGATCTCCTGGTGACGGAGCCGCTGATCGGGAGCGATGCAACGGCGGTCAAGGCCTGCACAGGCCAGCAGCGCTTGGCGCTGCGCCCGGCGGGCCGGTGCGTGTCAGACGCGGGCGGTCTGGTAGTAGCGCTGCACGTGCTCGGTGAGCTGGTAGCCGCCTTCGGCAAGCGCCGGTGCAGTCGCTGAGGCAGGCAGCGCGGCAGCCACGGGCACCGCTGCTTTGGGCAGCCATGCCGCTGCGGCGGCCAGCGCGCCGGCAGCACCGGCACCGGCAAACAGCGTGCGCCGAGACAGCGGGCTGGCTGCGGCTGCGACTGTGGATGTAGGCTCCAACGACTTGATCATTTGTGTCTCCTTGGCCGCCTGTCGTGCGGGCCGATTTATAGGATGAGTTATACCCAAGGCCGCCCGTTGTTCAATCGGTAGCTGCCCTGAATGTGCGTTCTCATTCCTCACGGCACGCGACATTAACGAGTTGGTGCCTATACGCTGCGCAGGAGGTCGAAAGACCCCGTGCCCTGCCAGACCGCAGGCCCAAATCCGCCCACTCGGGTGCCTAGAATCCGTCGCTTGCAGTCTCCCTTCTGCAAACCCCAACCCAGCTTGCTCACCCCCTTTCGTGGCCGACCACCCCAGCCTGCGCGTCGCCGTGCAGATCGATCGCCAGCGCCAGCCCAACCGCTGGGAGGATTGGCGTTTTGAGATCACACAGGTGCTGCTCGACGAAGGCCAATTCGGCACCCAGGCGCGGCTCTTGCGGGACGACGGCCAGACCGCTTCTTTCCTGCACCCAGGCTTCGAAGTCAGCTTGCACCGCGACGAGGCCGAGGGCTATTACCTGAACCTCAGTTCAGGCACGCCGGTGTGGTTCGTGATGTGGCGCGTCAGTGAAAGCGACGGCAATGACCTGCCCACGGCCACGCCCGAACGCGTGACCGTTTCGTACCACGAAGCAGGTCGCTTGCTCGACGCGCAAGAGCGCGTCGACAACCGCCCGCTGCCGCCCGCGGTCTGCGCCTGGCTGCAGGCCTACGCCGACGAACATTACCGACCCGAAGTGAAGCAGCGCCGCCGGCCAGCTTCTTTTCGCGCGCCGGAAGAGCGCTGAAAGCGGCCGTGTCCGACGACGCCGATTCCTTCCTGTCGCGCTGGTCGCGCCGCAAGGCCGGGGTGCGCGCGGGCGTGGCCGTGGCCACAAAACCAATGCCCGTCGAAGCCACAGCGGCCGCCTTGCCGCAGGCTGCGCCGGCCTTGCCCGTGGCGGTTGAGGTAGCGGTTGGGGTGGCGGTTGAGTCCGAGTCCGCCCAAGCCCAGCTTCGCGCCCAAAGCACGGACAGCGGCGAAACGCCACCGCCGCCGACCCTGGCCGACGTGGCCCTGCTGACGCGCGATGCCGACTACACCCGCTACCTCGGCGGCAACGTCAGCCCCGAGGTCAAGAACGCCGCCTTGAAGCACCTGTTCAGCGACCCGCACTTCAACGTGATGGACGGCCTGGACACCTACATCGGCGACTACAACACGCCCGACCCTTTGCCTGCCGGCATGTTGCGGCAAATGGTCCAATCGCAGTTGCTGGGCCTGTTCGACTACGAAGTCGAAGCCGAAACCCTGGCCGCTGAGCCGCCCTTGCCCCTGCACCCGACCGTGCACGAGCCCGACCCCACGCTGACTGCAGACACCCCACCCCTGGCCGCTGATGAAAACCCTGATCTGCAACTGCAACCAGACCATGACGCTGGACGCCCCGGCGTTGAAACAGGCGCTGGCGCGCACGCCGGGCGCCCAGACTGACGGGCTCGACGTCGTCCACACGCTGCTCTGCCGGCGCGAGGCCGGCGCTTTTCAGCGCGCCGCGAAAGACACCGCCGGCAGCGGCGACGCGCTGCTGGTGGCCTGCACCCAGGAGTCGCGCCTGTTCCTGGAACTGAACGACGAGACCGAAGGCGCGGCGCGGGTGGAAGAGCGGCCCATCCACTTCGTCAACATCCGCGAAACGGCCGGTTGGTCGCGCGACAAGGCGAGCCCGACACCGAAGATCGCCGCGCTGATTGCCGCGGCGCAATTGCCGCCACCCGAGCCGGTGCCCACCGTGACCTACACCTCGGGCGGGCGCTGCCTGGTCATCGGCGCGGCCGACGCGGCCGAACGGGCTGCGGCGCAGTTGTCTGACAAGTTGGACGTCAGCGTGCTGGTCACGCAGACCGGCGGCGCTTTGGGCCAGCACCACGCCCGCGCCACGCACAACGGCCAGCTCGCGCGGCTGACCGGCTGGCTGGGCCGCTTCCAGGCCGAATGGACCAGCAGCAACCCGATCGACCTGGACCTGTGCACCCGCTGCAATGCCTGCGTCGAGGCCTGCCCCGAAGGTGCCATCGGCCTGGACTACCAGGTCAACCTGAGTGCCTGCAAAAGCCACCGCGATTGCGTGCGCGTTTGTGACGCGGCGGGTGCCATCGACTTCAGCCGCGCCCCGCTGGCGCACAGCGAAAGCTTCGATCTGGTGCTGGACTTGCGCACCGCGCCGGCCTTCAGCCAGCACCAGCCGCCACAAGGCTACTTCCACGTGCCCGATGCGGGACCGGCGCTCTTCGAAGCGGTGCTGCAATTGCGCGAACAGGTCGGCGAATTCGAAAAGCCCAAGTTCTTCCGCTACCAGCCCAAGCTGTGCGCGCACAGCCGCAACGAGCAGATCGGCTGCACGGCCTGCATCGACGTGTGTTCAACCCAGGCCATCCGCAGCGACGCCTCCTTGAAAGGCAAGCGCAAGGGTGAAGCCGCCGGCGGCGTCATCGTCGAGCCCTACCTGTGCGTGGGCTGCGGGGCTTGCAGCACCGTGTGCCCCAGCGGTGCGATGGGCTTTGCCTACCCCGGACCGGTGGACCAGGGCAAGCGCCTGCGCACGATGCTGACCGCCTACGCGCAGGCCGGTGGCGTGGCACCGGCGTTGTTGATCCACAGCGAAGTCGCGGGCGCTGCCCTGGTCGATGAACTCGGGCGCCAGGCCCGCCTGAACCAGCGCCTGAACCAGCCCCAGAACCGCGACCTGCGCGGTCTGCCGGCACGCGTGCTGCCAGTCGCGGTTTGGCACACGGCGAGCATCGGCATCGACCTCTGGCTGTCGGCCATCGCCCAGGGTGCCAGCCAGGTCTGGGTGCTGGTCACCGCTGAAGAAGCGCCCGAATACCGCCAGGCCCTGACCGAGCAGATGGCCGTGGCGCAAGGGCTGCTGGCCGGCCTGGGCTACACCGGCCAGCACCTGCGTTTGATCGAAGCGCCCAACCCGGGCGATGGGCCGGATCTGGCGGCGCTGAACGCCGCACTGGCCGCGCCGGCCGCGCCGGTGGTGGCGCGCGCCGCCACATTCAGCGCGCAGGCCGACAAGCGCGCGACGCTGGAGCTGGCGCTGGACCACCTGGTCGCGCAGGCCCCGGCCGCCACCGAGACCGTCACCCTGCCGGCAGCCGGTTCGCCCTGGGGCACGCTGCAGGTGGATACCGACAAATGCACGCTGTGCCTGAGCTGCGTCGGGGCCTGCCCGGCCAGCGCCTTGTCCGACAACCCCGAACTGCCGCAGCTGAAGTTCACCGAGAAGAACTGCGTGCAATGCGGCCTGTGCGCCAGCACCTGCCCTGAAGGGGCCATCACGCTGCAGCCGCGGCTGTGGCTGGCCGACAGCGGCAAGGCCCGCAAGGCACCGCGCGTGCTGGCCGAAATGCAGCCCTACCGTTGCGTGCGCTGCGCCAAACCTTTCGGCACGCTGCGCGCCATCGAAAACATGCTCAGCAAACTGGCTGGCCATTCAGCCTTCCAGGGCGCGGCCGCCGAGCGGCTGAAGATGTGCGGCGACTGCCGGGTGGTGGACCTGTACAGCAACCCCGCCGAAGTGCGCATCACGGATCTATGAAGCCCCCAAGCTCGCTAGCGCTCGCTACCCCCCGAGGGGGCCGTCCGCCTGCGGCCCGGCAAAGCCGGTTCCGCGGCGGGAAACTTGATCATGGTGGTCGATGCGATGTCTGAATCCCGCATGGCATTTACTGCAGCCGACGACAGCGAAGAGCTGGCCCGCGCCGAGCTGTACGGCCTGCTCTCGCGCTTGTGGCTGGCCCCGCCCGACGCGGATTTGCTGCAGCAGTTCAGCGTGGCTGTCACGCAGGCACCGGAGAGCGGCGCGCTGCTGGAAGCGCCCTGGCAGGCCCTGGTCGGCGCGCTGCGGGCGACCACACCCGAGGCGGCAATGGCCGAGCACGAGGCGCTGTTCATGGGCGTCGGCAAGCCCGAGGTCTTCGCCTACGGTTCCTTCTACCTGACCGGCTTTCTCAACGAAAAGCCGCTGGCCGCGCTGCGCAGTGACCTGGCCAGTCTGGGCCTGTCGCGCGACCCGCAAAGCCTGGAAACCGAGGACCACATCGCCTACGGTTTTGAAGTCATGCGCTACCTGATTGCCGGTGACGACATCGCGGTGTGCAACCTGGAACGCCAGCGCGTCTTTTTCCGCAGCCATCTGCAACCCTGGGTTGAAGCCCTGTGCGACGCCGTGGCCGCGCAACCGCGCGCGCTGGTCTGGCGCGCGCTGGCCGACTTCACCCGCGCCTTCATGCAGGTCGAGACCCAGGGTTTCGACATGCTGGAAGCCTGAACGCGATGAACACCACCACCCCGGTCACCCCCGGCATCGCGCCGGACGACATCACCGGCCTGGTCCTGTGCGGCGGGCGCGGCACGCGCATGGGCGGTGCCGACAAGGGCCTGCAGATCCATCAAGGCATGCCTTTGGCGCTGCACGCGCTGCTGCGCCTGCAAGGCCAGGTCGGCCATCAGATGGTCAACGCCAACCGCAACCTGGCGGCGTATGAATCGATGGGCGTGCCGGTGTGGCCCGACGCCCTGCCCGACTTCCCGGGCCCGCTGGCCGGCTGGTTGGCCGGGCTGGAGCATTGCGAGACGCCTTACCTGATGACCCTGCCTTGCGACACGCCCGGCTTTCCGCTGGACCTGGTGGCGCGTCTGGCACAGGGCCTGGTGGATGAAGACGCCGACCTCGCGATGGTGGCCACGCTTGAAGACGGCCAATTGCAGAAGCAACCGGTGTTCTGCCTGCTGAAAAGCACGCTGCTGGAAAGCCTGGTGGCCTTCCTGCACAGCGGCGAACGCAAGATCACCACCTGGACTGCACAGCACCGCTGTGCGGTGGTCACCTTCGACGATGCCGGCGCTTTCTTCAACGCCAACACGCTGGCCGATTTGCAGCGGCTGGCGGGCGACCCCGCCCGCTAGACGGTCAAGGCGATCAAGGCGATCAAGCCGCCAGCGGGGTCCGGATCAGGTGGTCGAAAGCCGACAGCGCGGCCTTCGCGCCGTCGCCCGCCGCGATGATGATCTGCTTGAACGGCACCGTCGTCGCGTCGCCCGCTGCGAACACACCGGGCACACTGGTCGCGCCCTTGGCGTCGACGATGATTTCGCCGTACTTGCTGAGCTCGACCGTGCCCTTCAGGAATTCGGTGTTGGGCACCAGGCCGATCTGCACGAAGACGCCGGCCAGCTCGACGTGGTGTTCGGCACCCGTGGCCCGGTCCTTGTAGCGCAGGCCGTTCACTTTGCCCCGTTCGCCGCCATCGCCGGTGATCTCGGTGGTCTGCGCGTTCACATGCACCGTCACGTTGGGCAGGCTGTGCAGCTTCTTCACCAGCACCGCATCGGCCTTCAATTGGTCAGCGAATTCGACCACCGTCACATGGGCCACCACACCCGCCAGGTCGATGGCGGCCTCGACGCCCGAATTGCCGCCGCCGATGACAGCCACCTGCTTGCCCTTGAACAGCGGCCCGTCGCAGTGCGGGCAATAGGCCACGCCCTTGTTGCGGTATTCGGCTTCACCCGGCACGTTGACGTTCTTCCAGCGCGCCCCGGTGGACAGGATGACGCTGCGGCTTTTCAGCTGCGCGCCGTTGTCCAGCGTGACGGTGATGGCACCGCCCTCGGTGGCCGCCGGCTCGACCGACGCGACGCGCTGGCCGTTCATGATGTCGACGTCATAGGTGCGGGCATGGGCTTCCAGGGCCAGCGCGAAGGCCGGGCCTTGGGTTTCCAGCACCGAGATGTAGTTTTCAATGCCCAGGGTGTCCAGCGTCTGGCCGCCAAAACGTTCGGCCACGATGCCGGTGCGGATGCCCTTGCGTGCGGCGTAAACGGCCGCGGCCGCGCCAGCCGGGCCGCCGCCGACGATCAGCACGTCGAAGGCTTCCTTGGCACCCAGCTTGGCGGCGTCGCGCGCTGCGCTGCCGGTGTCGACCTTCTTCAGGATTTCGGCAATTTCCATGCGGCCCGAACCGAAGCTGGCGCCGTTCAGGAAGACCGAGGGCACGGCCATGATCTGCCGCTCTTCAACTTCCTTCTGGAACAAGCCGCCGTCGATGGCCACGGCGCGGACGCGCGGGTTGAACACCGCCATCAGGTTCATCGCCTGCACCACGTCCGGGCAGTTGTGGCAGGTCAGGCTCATCCAGGTGTCGAAGGCGAAGTCGCCATCCAGCGCCTGGATCTGCTCGATGACATCGGCTTCCACCTTGGGCGGGTGGCCACCGGCCCACAGCAGCGCCAGCACCAATGACGTGAACTCATGGCCCATGGGCACGGCGGCAAAGTGCACGCCCATGTTCTGGCCGACGCGGGTGATCTGGAAGGACGGGCGGCGTTCGAACTGGCCGTCGAAACGGGCCGTGATCTTGGCCGGCGCGATGGCCGCGATCTCGGTGATCAGCTCGCGGATCTCGGCGGCACCTGTGGAATCGTCCAGGCTGGCAACCAGTTCGACAGGCAAGCTGATGCGCTCGAAATAGGCGGCCAGTTGCACCTGGGTGTTGCTGTCCAGCATGGCGATGTCCTTGCTCAAATGCTCGGTGGAATGAAAAACGGCTGGCCACCGGCCAGCCGTTGGCAGGGGCGTGGTCTTAGATCTTGCCGACCAGGTCCAGCGAAGGGGCCAGGGTCTTGGCGCCTTCGTTCCACTTGGCCGGGCAGACCTGGCCGGGGTTGGCGGCGGTGTACTGGGCCGCCTTCAGCTTGCGCAGGGTTTCCTTGACGTCGCGGGCGATCTCGTTGGAATGCACTTCCATGGTCTTGATGATGCCGTCGGGGTTGATCACGAAGGTGCCGCGCAGTGCCAGGCCTTCTTCAGCAATGTGCACGCCGAAGGCGTTGGTCAGCGTGTGCGTGGGGTCGCCCACCAGCGGGAACTTGGCCTTGCCGACGGCCGGGCTGGTCTCGTGCCACACCTTGTGCGAGAAGTGCGTGTCGGTGGTGACGATGTAGACCTCGGCGCCCATCTTCTGGAATTCGGCGTAGTTGTCGGCCGCGTCTTCCACTTCGGTCGGGCAGTTGAAGGTGAAGGCGGCGGGCATGAAGATCAGCACCGACCACTTGCCCTTCAGTGTTTCGTTCGAGACTTCGATGAACTCGCCCTTGCCGGCGCGGTTGACGAAAGCGGTGGTCTTGAAGGGCTGGATGGCGGTGTTGATCAGGGACATGGGGTGTTCTCCGTTTGGGGTTGGCGTTGGTCTGAAACTGCGCAAGCTGAAAACCCTGCGATGAATGAATTCTGGCCGCAGCGCGGCCAGAACGGGATTGATTGAGGCGATGCCGGACATTGCCTGCGCCTATGACCGGCACACGGCAGCCGGCGCGGACCTCAGGTGTTCTTGGACACGCTGATGGTCGGGAACTTGGCCGAGAAGTCCTTGGCCTTCAGCGCGATCTTCACCGCCACCTGGCGGGCGATGGCCTTGTAGCTGGCGGCCACGTCGCTGTCAGGGTCGGCCACCACGCTGGGCCGGCCGTTGTCGGCGTGTTCGCGGATGCTCATGGTCAAAGGCAGGCCGCCCAGGTAGTCCACCTTGTATTCCGCTGCCATGCGCTGACCGCCGTCGGCACCGAAGATGTGCTCGGTGTGGCCGCACTGCGTGCAGGTGTGCACGGCCATGTTCTCGACGATGCCCAGGATGGGCACGCCCACCTTCTCGAACATCTTCAAGCCCTTCTTGGCGTCGAGCAGTGCGATGTCCTGCGGCGTGGTGACGATGATCGCGCCGGTCAGCGGCACACGCTGGCTCAGCGTCAGCGCGATGTCGCCGGTGCCCGGCGGCATGTCGACCAGCAGGTAGTCCAGTTCGCGCCAGTTGGTCTGGCGCAGCAGCTGGTCCAGCGCTTGCGTGGCCATCGGCCCGCGCCAGATCATGGCCTGGTCGTCGTCGATCAGGAAGCCGATGGACATCACCTGCACGCCGTAGTTCTCCATCGGCTCCATGGTGCTGCCGTCGGCGCTTTCGGGCCGCCCGCTGATGCCCATCATCATCGGCTGGCTGGGGCCGTAGATGTCGGCGTCCAGGATGCCCACGCTGGCCCCTTCAGCGGCCAGCGCCAGCGCCAGGTTGACCGTGGTGGTGCTCTTGCCCACCCCGCCCTTGCCCGAGGCCACGGCGATGATGTTCTTCACCTTGGGCAGCAGTTGCACGCCGCGCTGCACGGCGTGGCTGACGATACGGGTGGTGATCTCGACACTGACGTTGGCCACGCCGGGCACCGAGCGGGCGGCGGCGATGCAGGCCTTGCGCAGTGCCGCGTGCTGGCTCTTGCCGGGGTAGCCCAGCTCGATGCCGAAGGCGACATCGCCGTCGTCGATGCGCAGGCCCCTGACGGCTTTGGCGGTGACGAAATCCTTGCCGGTGTTCGGGTCGACGACGGTCTTCAGCGCTTCAAGCAGCGTGGCTTCTGTGGGGTGGGCGGACATGGCCTGTTGGGAACTCCGGATGAAGCAGATGGAAGCAGCAGCCTGCGGGATGCAGTGCGGCGCGGGAGTCTAGCCGGCCCTCATTCCACCCGCTGCACCCGGGGGGCTTGATTCACGCCTTCGATTTCCAGCCTGAAGCTGCCCAGCGCGGCGCGGCGCACCGTCACCCTGGGGCTGCGCAGGTAGACGCTGGCTGCCGTGCCGTCGCTGACCTGCCAGACCTGCCCATTGGCCAGCGTGAAACGGGTGTTGCGGTCCCAACCCTCGAACAGGCCGGGCAGCGTGCTGCTGATGTCCTGCACGGCCGACCGGCGGCTTTCCAGGCCGAAAGCGGCTTCAGGGGCCGGCGCGACGGGCGTTGCAGCGGCCGGTGGCGCGGCGGCGGGCGCAGGCGGCAATGGCAGTGTCAGTGGCAGTGTCAGTGGCAGTGGCAGGGCGTCGTAGCAGGCCAGGCGCGCTGCGGCCTCTGGCAGCAGACGGCAGCGCCCCAGGGCGTTGTTTGCAGGCTCGGCGGCCTGCAAGGCCGATGCGGCAAAGACCAGCGTCAGCAACAGGCAGATCAGCTTCATCGGGTGGCTCTCCAACGGTTCGCCGGCATGGTACCCGCCACCTAGAATCGACGGCATGCCACGCCAGCTCTTCGTCACCACCGCCCTGCCCTATGCCAACGGGCCCTTCCACGTCGGCCACGTCATGGAATACATCCAGGCCGACACCTGGGTGCGCTTCCAGCGCATGCGTGGCGCGCAGGTGAATTTCGTCTGCGCCGACGACGCCCACGGCGCGCCGATCATGATTGCCGCCGAAAAGGCGGGCATCACGCCGCAGCAGTTCGTCGCCAACATCGCGGCCGGCCGCAAGCCCTACCTCGACGGCTTCCACATCGCCTTCGACAACTGGTCGTCCACCGACGCCCCCGAAAACCACGAACTGGCGCGCGACATCTACCGCGCGCTGCGCAAGAACGAATTGATCGACGTGCGCGAGGTCGAACAATTCTTCGATCCCGAGAAGGGCATGTTCCTGCCCGATCGCTTCATCAAGGGCACCTGCCCGGTCTGCGCCACGCCCGACCAGTACGGCGACAACTGCGAAAGCTGTGGTGCCGTGTATGCGCCGACCGAATTGAAGAACCCGTATTCGGCGCTCAGCGGTGCCACGCCGGTGCTGAAGACCAGCGAACATTTCTTCTTCCGCCTGAGCGACCCGCGCTGTGTCGAATTCCTGGAAAGCTGGACCCAGGACGGCCGCCTGCAGCCCGAAGTGGCGAACAAGGTCAAGGAATGGTTCAAGCGGGATGAGAGCGGCAAGGCCGCCTTGAGCGACTGGGACATCAGCCGCGAAGCGCCGTACTTCGGCATCGAGATTCCCGACGCGCCGGGCAAGTATTTCTACGTCTGGCTGGACGCGCCCGTGGGCTATCTGGCGTCGCTGAAGAACCTGTTCAGCAAGACCGGCACCGACTTCGACGCCTACCTGGCCCAGCCCGACCTGGAGCAGGTGCATTTCATCGGCAAGGACATCGTCACCTTCCACACGCTGTTCTGGCCGGCGATGCTGAAGTTCAGTGGCCGCAAGACGCCCGACCGCATCCACGTGCACGGCTTTCTCACCGTCAACAACGGTGAGAAGATGAGCAAGAGCCGGGGCACCGGCATCAGCCCGTTGAAGTACCTGGAAGGGGGCCTGAACGCCGAATGGCTGCGCTACTACATCGCGGCCAAGCTGAGCAGCCGGGTCGAGGACATCGACTTCAACCCCGACGACTTCACG
>JANMZP010000186.1:0-2703 GCA_031383435.1 Betaproteobacteria bacterium
CGGTAGGCGTAGGTCGGCAGGCGCTGCGTCCACTTGAACTTGCGGCTGCCGCCGGACGGGGCGACGATGGTGCTGGCGATCTCGCTGTCGTGGCCGCAGGGCGTGGGCGTCACCAGGCGAACCTTCAGGCCGAAGCGCCAGCCCTGGTCGAAGACGTGGTCGTAGGGCAGTTGCATCGGCAACAGGCCGTCAACGGCGCGCAAATAGGCCTGTGCGGCCCGGCGGTTGATCAGGTAGGCGCTGCTGCCGGTGCAGCGGCTCAGCATCACCGCCAGGTCGTGGCCGGGTGACAGCTGCAGCACGCGCTGCGGCGTGCCCGAGTGCACCGCCGACAGCTTCACCATGTCCCAGCGGCCCGGGTTCGCCTGCAGGCCCTGCAGCACGGCGGGCAGGCTGCCGTGCAGCAGCACGTCGTCTTCCAGGATCAGTGCGAAGGCAGCCGCTGTGGCCAGGAACAGCCGCATCGCCTCGACATGCGACAGGTAACATCCCAGCTCGCCCAGCACCGGCGTCATGCCGTGTTTGCGGCGGTAGGCCGCGCCGTCCAGTGCGGCCAGCTGTTCGGGCTTCAGGGCGCGCGCATCGACGGCAGGCAGGCGCGTGTACGGCAAGCCCAAAGCCTGCAGTTGCGTGCTGATGCGCGCCAGCCTTTCGGGCGCCCGGTCGAGGTTGATCACCCATGTTTGCAAGCCATCCATCCGAGTCATTGTCTGTGAGCCGCGCATGAACCATCCTGCCGTCAGCTGGGGTCTGGCCCTCGCAGCGTTTGTCGTGGGCTATGTCGGCTACGGCTGGGCCGGCGTGGCGCTGGCCTTCACGGCCGTCACCTTCTGGCTGCTGCTGCTGTTCAGCCGCGCGGTGCGCGTGCTGCGCACGGCCGGCAGCAACCCCATCGGCCAGGTGCCCAACGCAGTGATGCTGCAAGCCAAGCTGGTCAAGGGCATGCGCCTGCCGCAGATTTTGAAGATCACGCAGAGCCTGGGTCGCGCCATTGGCGACGCCCCGCCCGGCGTGGTCGAGAACTACGCCTGGACCGACGCCGGTGGTGACGAAGTGCGCGTGGTGCTGCGCAATGGCCGCCTCACCGACTGGGCCCTGCACCGGGCCGCTGCCTAGAATCACCGGCTTTCCCGCACCCAACCCAAGGAATTCCCATGTCGATGTCCGACCGCGACGGCAAGATCTGGATGGACGGCCAGATGGTCGAATGGCGCGACGCCAAGATCCACGTGCTGACGCACACCCTGCACTACGGCTGCGGTGCCTTCGAAGGCGTGCGCGCCTACAACACGGCCAGCAAGGGCACGGCCATCTTCCGTCTGCAGGAACACACCGAACGCCTCTTCAACAGCGCCAAGATCCTGCGCATGAAGATCCCGTTCAGCCCGGAAGTGGTGATGGAAGCGCAGCGCGCCGTGGTGCGCGAGAACAAGCTTGAAAGCTGCTACCTGCGCCCGCTGGTCTGGATCGGCGACAAGAAGCTGGGCGTCAGCCCGAAGGGTAACGACATCCACCTGATGGTCGCGGCCTGGCCCTGGGGTGCCTACCTGGGCGAAGAAGGCCTGGCGCGCGGCATCCGCGTGAAGACCAGCAGCTACACGCGCCACCACGTCAACATCACGATGACGCAGGCCAAGGCGGTGAGCAACTACACCAACAGCATCCTGGCCAACATGGAAGTCACCGACGAGGGCTACGACGAGGCGCTGCTGCTGGACCCGAGCGGCTTCGTCAGCGAAGGTGCCGGCGAGAACATCTTCGTGATCAAGAAAGGCGTGGTCTACACGCCCGACCTGAGCGCCGGTGCGCTGAACGGCATCACGCGCGACACCATCCTGGCCATCTGCAACGACCTGGGTCTGAAGCTGGTGGAAAAGCGCATCACGCGCGACGAGGTCTACATCAGCGACGAGGCCTTCTTCACCGGCACCGCCGCCGAAGTGACGCCGATCCGCGAACTGGACCGCATCGAACTGGGATCGGGCGAATTTGCCGGAACACGGGGCCCGATCACCGAGAAGATCCAGACCGCGTTCTTCGACATCGTCAACGGCCGCAACCCGAAGTACGCGGGCTGGCTGACGGCGGTGAAGGACTGAACAGCATGGGCACCCCCGAACCCAAAGTGTTTGTCGAACTGCTGGCCGCCGACCTCACCGGCCCCGGCGTGGCCTTCTGCCCCAACCCGAAGATGACGCTGTGGAGCGGCCACCCCAAGGTCTTCATCGACGTGGTCACCACGGGCGAAGGCAAGTGCCCGTATTGCGGCACCGTCTATCGATTGAAGGCCGGCGAGAAGGTGCACGCGCACTGAGCGTGCTGCGGCTGCGCCATGAAAGCGGCGCTGTTGAAGCGCCGTTTTCCTTTCAGTCCAGCACGTAGACCCGTGCCGTTCGCGGCGGTAGCGTCAGCATGCAGGTGCCGGCGTCCCAGCGTGATGCCTCGAGCGGCCGTCTGTCTGCTGCCGTCGCCGCCTGGTGCCCCGGGTGCAGCCGGTAGCCGCGGCCCTTCAACGCCGGCAGCGGCAGCACCACCGCCTGGGCGGTCACGTTGATGGCATGTAGGCGATGCCCTGGCTGAAGGCCGTGACGGCCAGCCCCAGCACCTGCACCCGCGCGCGGTCTTCGCGGCTGGTGGCCAGCGGCAGCTTCAGCACGTTGATGTCGAAGAGCGTCGGCTTGTCGTGGTTCTCGACGTGGTTCA
>JANMZP010000214.1:0-1640 GCA_031383435.1 Betaproteobacteria bacterium
CGCTCACGGCCGTGCGGGTCGCTGATGACGATTTCGCCCGAACGCGAGATGACGATCAGCACGCCCTTGCCGTTGGTGACGTAGCGCATCGTGGCGTTGAAGCCGATGATGCCGTCGCTCTTGGCGTCGACGCTGGACGCCACCGCCGCACGCGAAGCCGCGCCGCCGATGTGGAAGGTCCGCATCGTCAGCTGCGTGCCCGGCTCGCCAATGGACTGCGCAGCAATGACGCCGATCGCTTCGCCGACGTTGACCAGACCGCCACGGCCCAGGTCGCGGCCGTAGCACTTGGCGCAGATGCCGAAACGCGTGCCGCAGGTCAGTGCGGTGCGCACCTTCACTTCGTCCACGCCGGCTGCTTCCAGCACGTCGATGAGGTCTTCATCGAGCATCTGGCCGCCGCCCAGCATCACTTCCTGGTTCTCGGGATGCAGCACCTCGACCGCCGTGACACGACCCAGGATGCGGTCGCGCAGGCTTTCGATGACTTCACCACCTTCGACCAGCGCGCGGCGGTTCATGCCGTTCTGCGTGCCGCAGTCCACTTCGGTGACAACCAAGTCCTGCGTCACATCGACCAAGCGGCGCGTCAGGTAACCCGAGTTCGCCGTCTTCAACGCCGTGTCCGCCAGGCCCTTGCGGGCGCCGTGGGTGGAGATGAAGTACTGCAGAACGTTCAGGCCTTCACGGAAGTTGGCCGTGATCGGCGTCTCGATGATCGAGCCGTCAGGCTTGGCCATCAGGCCGCGCATGCCGGCCAATTGGCGGATCTGCGCGGCAGAACCGCGAGCACCCGAGTCGGCCATCATGTAGATGGAGTTGAAGGACTCCTGGTCCACCGTCTTGCCGTGGCGGTCGGTCGTCTTCTCTTTCGAGAGCTGGCTCATCATGACCTTGCCGACTTCGTCGCCGGTCTTGCCCCAGATGTCCACGACCTTGTTGTAGCGCTCACCGGCGGTCACCAGGCCCGAGACGTACTGCTGCTCGATTTCCTTGACTTCCTTTTCGGCGCGCTCGATCAGACCCGGCTTTTCCTTGGGCACCAGCATGTCGTCGATGGCGATGGAAATGCCCGCGCGGGTGGCCAGCTTGAAGCCGGCCTGCAGCAGCTTGTCGGCGAAGACCACGGTCTCTTTCAGACCACAGCGACGGAAACTCACGTTGATCAAACGCGAAATTTCCTTCTTCTTCAGCGCTTTGTTGATGTTGCTGAACGGCAGGCCCTTGGGCAGGATTTCAGACAACAGCGCGCGGCCGACGGTGGTGTCGGTCAGCGCGGTCTCGGCCACGAATTCGCCGGTGTCGGCGTTCTTGACCCATTGGGTCAGCAACACCGAGATCTTGGCCGTGACTTCCACGGCACCGGTTTCCAAGGCGCGCTGCAGTTCCAGCAGGTCCGTGAAGACCATGCCTTCGCCCTTGCCGTTGATGCGTTCGCGGGTGGCGTAGTACAGGCCCAGCACCACGTCTTGCGACGGCACGATCGACGGTTCGCCGTTGGCCGGAAACAGCACGTTGTTCGACGCCAGCATCAGCGTGCGGGCTTCCATCTGGGCTTCGATGCTCAGCGGAATGTGCACGGCCATCTGGTCGCCGTCGAAGTCGGCGTTGAAGGCCGAGCACACCAGCGGGTGCAGCTG
>JANMZP010000230.1:0-6106 GCA_031383435.1 Betaproteobacteria bacterium
GCGGTCGTGGCTGCTGTGGTCGGCTCCTTCACTGGCAAAACGATTACCAAGACCTGAGGTCTCGGATCGTTTCGCCCCCGTTCTGGACCCCGGCGAACCGAGCCGGGCAACAGCGGGGTCCAGGCACACAGCAAAGGCAAGCAACAAAATGGCACTCGTGAACAACCCGCTCGTGGGTCTGGTCGGCTGGCGCGGCATGGTCGGCTCGGTCCTGATGGACCGCATGCAGGCCGAGGGCGACTTCGAGCACATCGAACCGCTGTTCTTCAGCACCAGCAATGCGGGTGGCACGGCGCCCGCTCAGGCCAAGAACGAAACCCAACTGCAAGACGGTTTCGACATCGCGCAACTGCAGCGCTGCGACGTCGTCATCAGCTGCCAGGGCGGCGACTACACCAGTGAGGTCTTTCCGAAGCTGCGCGCGGCGGGCTGGACGGGCCACTGGATCGACGCGGCTTCCACGCTGCGCATGGCCGACGACGCTGTGATCATCCTGGATCCGGTGAACCGCCCCGTGATCAACGCCGCGCTGGCCGCCGGCGGCAGGAACTGGATCGGCGGCAACTGCACCGTCAGTTGCATGCTGATGGGCGTGGGTGCGCTGTACAAGGCCGGCCTCGTCGAGTGGATGTCCACGCAAACCTACCAGGCCGCGTCGGGCGGCGGCGCGCAGCACATGCGCGAATTGCTGACCCAATACGGCACGCTGAACGCCGAGGTGCGCGCCCTGCTGGACGACCCGAAAAGCGCCATCCTGGAAATCGACCGCAAGGTCATCGCCAAGCAGCGCAGCCTGAGTGCTGCGGAGACGGCAAACTTCGGCGTGCCGCTGGGCGGCTCGCTCATTCCCTGGATCGACAAGGATCTCGGTATCGGCAAGGGCCGGGAGGAGCCCGGCTGGGGCCTGTCCAAGGAAGAGTGGAAAGGCATGGCCGAGACCAACAAGATCCTCGGCCAGGGCGACGGTTTCGGCAGCGCAGCCATCCCCGTGGACGGCTTCTGCGTGCGCGTCGGCGCGATGCGTTGCCACAGCCAGGCGCTGACCTTCAAGTTGAAGCAGGACGTGCCAGTGGCCGACATCGAATCGATGATCGCTGCCGACAACGCCTGGGTGCAGGTGGTGCCGAACACCCGCGAAGCCACCATCCGCGACCTCACGCCGGTGGCCGTGACCGGCACCATGACCATCCCGGTCGGCCGCATCCGCAAGCTGGCGATGGGGCCGGAATACCTCGGTGCCTTCACCATCGGTGACCAGTTGCTGTGGGGCGCGGCCGAGCCGTTGCGCCGCATGTTGCGCATCCTGATCGAGCATTGAAGTCCGGCACGCCCGCGTTGCCCTTGGGCCACAACGGCAGTGACACCCGGAAACAATCCGGTCGCCCGTGTTCGTGAGCACCAGCGTGAGCTTGCGCTCCTATATGCTTGATGTTGTTGTGATTTTTGCCGCCTGGGCGCATCGTGCGGCCATCAGGCGGCTTTCCGCTTGAAAAAACGGCGGCAGGCCCGGGCACAGGGGCCAGGCCGTCCGGTTGGGGGAACAGCTTTGGAACACCGTTCGACGAAGGCCGCGCAATTTGCGCTCAAAGCCGTGGCGCTGGCCACGGCTTGCTTGTGGGGCACCCACGCTGCAGCCTTGGGTCTAGGGCGTCTGAATGTGCAGTCGGCGCTGGGCGAATCGCTCAAGGCCGAAATCGAGGTCACCAGCATCACCGCCGAAGAAGCGGGTTCCCTGCGGTTGCGCGTCGCGCCGCCTGACGCCTACCGCACGGCCGGCATCGAATACAACGCCGTGCTGCCGTCGGCCCAGGTGCAGGTGGTGAAGCGGGCCGATGGCCGTTCCTTCCTGCGCGTCACCAGCGACCGCGCGGTGCTCGAACCTTTTGTCGACTTGATCGTTGAGGCCACCTGGTCCAGCGGCCGCCTGGTGCGTGAATACACGCTGCTCTTCGATCCGCCCAATCTGCGCATCGCGCAGGCCCCTGCGCCGGCCGCCGTGACCGGGCCCGTGGTCAGCCCGGCACCCGCGGCCATGCCGGCAGCACCGGCCCAGGCACCGGTGGCGGCCGTGACCTCGCCCGTGACGGCACCGGCGCCCGCTGTGCCGTCGATGCCGATGACGCGCCCGGCCGCGCCGCCGCGGGCCAAGGCCTTGGGCATGGCGGCTGCGCCCGCACCGGCCCGCATCGCCGCGCCGCCGGCCGCACCAGCTGGCGCGCAAACTGGCGCACAGCCCGGAACACAAGTCGGAACACAGCAGGCCGCCGGCGGTGACACCTACCGCGTGAAGCCGGGGGAATCGCTCAGCCGCATCGCGTCGCGCACGCAGCCCAGCGGCATTTCGCTGGACCAGATGCTGGTCTCGCTGTACCGCGGCAACCCGCAGGCCTTCATCAACGAGAACATCAACAAGCTGAAGTCGGGCTCGGTGTTGTCGATGCCGACGGCCGAGCAGGCCGCCAAGGTCAGCCCGCAAACGGCGCGCGACATCATCGTGGCGCAGAGCAGCGACTTCGGTGCCTACAAGCAGCGCCTGGCTGCCGGCGCGCCCGCCGTCCCGGAGGCTGCACCCGCCCGGCAGGCCAAGGGCCAAGTGCAGGCCCAAGTGGATGACCGCAAGGCGGCCGCTGCGGCCACACCCGATCGGCTGACGCTGACCCAGGGCGGTGCCAAGGCCCCCACGCCAGCACCCGTTGCGCCGGTGGTGGACAAGAAGGACGACAAGACGCGGCTGGCCGAGCTGAACCGCAACGTGGAAGAGCTGAAGCGGCTGCAAGGCGCTGCGGCGCCGACCACGCCCGCACCGGCTGCGGCACCGGCACCGGCCGCGCCAGGACCGGTTGTGGCACCTGTGGTCGCCGCGCCGGCAACGGCCGCCGCACCGCTGCCCGCTGTCGCACCGGCGGTTGCCCCGGTCACCGCCGTGGCTGGTGCCTCTGCGGCCGTCATGCCCTCGGCCTCCAAGCCGGCGGCAGCGCCTGCCGCCGAAGGCCCGGGCCTCCTCGGCTCGCTGTTCGACAACGACCTGCTGCTGCCTGGTGCGGGTGTGCTCGTCGCGCTGCTGGCCGGCCTGGGCCTGTACAAATTGCGCGGCCGCATGCGCAAGCCGGCCGGTGAGACTTCGTTCCTGGAAAGCCGTCTGCAGCCCGATTCCTTCTTCGGGGCCAGCGGCGGTCAGCGCATCGACACCCGTGAAACCGGCACGGCAGGCAACGCCGGCAATTCGTCGTCGATGAACTATTCGATGTCGCAGTTGGACGCCATCGGCGACGTCGACCCGGTGGCCGAGGCCGATGTCTACCTGGCTTATGGCCGCGACCTGCAGGCCGAGGAAATCCTCAAGGAAGCGATGCGCGCCACGCCGGAGCGCATGGCCATCCGGACCAAACTGCTCGAGGTGTACGCCAAGCGCCGCGACACCAAGGCCTTCGAGTTGCTGGCCACGCAGCTCTACAGCCTGACCGGTGGCAACGGTGAAGACTGGGCCAAGGCACAGACCATGGGCCAGGCCATTGACAGCGACAACCCGCTGTACCTGCCGGGCGGCGCACCGGAAGGCGCGCGCAGCGGCGGCGAGCCGCGCCCTGACGCCCTGGGTGCAGCCACCCAGCCCTATACCGCGCCGGTGGCACCGCCGACTTTCCAGCCGGCGCTGGATGCCACGCTGGACGGCGGTCTCGACCTCGACCTGGAATTCGATGTGCCGGCACCCCAGCCCGCCCCGCCTCCAGCCCGCAAGGCCGCGCCGGGACCCGAGATGACCCAGCCCCTTCAGGCACCCGACCTGATGCGCCTGGACGAGGGTTTGGACCTGGCCTTCGACGCACCGCCCGAGCCGCGCACCATCGCCGTGCCGCGCCCGCCCGCTGCTGCGCCCAAGGCCGACGACAAGCTGCTCGACTTCGACCTGGGATCTTTCGACACCGAAGAGCG
Source organism: Betaproteobacteria bacterium (assembly GCA_031383435.1). GTDB lineage: Bacteria > Pseudomonadota > Gammaproteobacteria > Burkholderiales > Burkholderiaceae_C > Rubrivivax. The sequence continues at coordinate 3,934 of JANMZP010000230.1, forward strand.
CACCGTGGCCCTGAAGCCGGCGGCCAGTGACAACACGCTGGACTTTGGCGACTTCGACCTGGGCGCACCGCCCGCCGCACCGTCGCCGGCCGACGCAGCCGGCCTGGCGCGCAAGCTGGAGCTGGCCGAGGAATTCCGCCAGATCGGCGATACCGAAGGCGCCCGCGACCTGCTGGAAGAAGTCGTGACCAAGGCCGACGGCGCGCTGAAGACCAAGGCCCAGGGCATGCTGGACCAGCTTGCCCGCGGATAAGGCTGAACCGCCCACCGGGCGCCTGGCGCTCGGTGTGGCCTACCGGGGCCAGCGCTACCACGGCTGGCAGTCACAGCCTGATGGCTTGACGGTGCAAGACGTGCTGGAAAAAGCGCTCTCGGCGTTTGCCGCCGTGCCCATCACCACCGTCTGCGCCGGGCGCACCGATTCGGGCGTGCACGGTTTGAACCAGGTCGTGCACCTGGACACCCCGCTGCAGCGCGAGAACAGTTCCTGGGTGCGCGGCAGCAACCGCTACCTGCCCGACGATGTCTCCGTGCAGTGGTGTCAGCCCGTGGTGGGCGGCTTCCACGCCCGCAACAGCGCGCGCGGCCGCCGCTACCGTTTCCTGGTGCTGGAATCAAAGGTGCGGCCGTCCATCGAACAGGGTCTGGTCGGCTGGGTTTTTCGCCCCCTGGATGGTGATGCGATGCGCGCGGCGGCGGCCTGCCTGATCGGCGAACACGATTTCAGCTCGTTCCGCGCCGCCGGCTGCCAATCGCCCACGCCGATCAAGACCCTGCGCGCCCTAACCGTCGCCCGCCACGGTGCCTACTGGCGCTTCGACTTCGACGGCAACGCCTTCCTGCAACACATGGTGCGCAACATCGTTGGCTGTCTGGTGGCCGTCGGCAATGGCAGCCAAGTTCCGGCTTGGATGGCCGACGTGCTGGCCGCGCGCAACCGCCGCATCGCCGCGCCCACCTTCCCGGCAGCGGGGCTGTATTTCGTCGGCCCGTACTACGATGGGTCATGGCAAATCCCGACCCACACCGCCGCGATGGACTGGTTGCCTTGACGGCCAGCTTCACGCCATGAGCCGCACCCGAATCAAGATCTGCGGCCTGACCCGCGAAGTCGATGTCGATGACGCGGTTGCCGCCGGTGCCGATGCGCTGGGCTTCGTGCTCTACGAGCAAAGCGCGCGCCACGTCAGCCTGGCGCGGGCGGCTGAACTGATTGCACGGATGCCGCCTTTTGTCACCCCGGTGCTACTCTTCGTCAACGCCCCGGCCGATGCCGTGCAGCGCGCCGCGCAGACCGTGCCGCAGGCCCTGCTGCAGTTCCACGGTGACGAAACACCGCAGGCGTGCGAAGCCGCCGGACGCCCCTACCTGCGGGCCGTGCGGATGGGCGGGCCGCCTGACTCCGTCACCGGTTCCGCCGGGGTTGATTTGTTAAACTCCGCCGCTCTTTTTCACAAGTCTCAGGCCCTGCTGCTCGACGCCCACGTCGAGGGTTACGGCGGTGGCGGGAAGGTCTTCGATTGGTCACAGATTCCTCCAAGCGTGCCCCTTCCGGTCGTTTTGTCTGGTGGGTTGAATCCTGCCAACGTGACCGATGGGGTGCTCAGCGTCCGGCCCTGGGCCGTTGATGTGAGCTCCGGCGTTGAAGTCGGCAAGGGCATCAAGGATGCCGTGCTGATGCGCCGGTTTTGCCAGGCAGTGCGCGCAGCCGATGACCGGCTTGCCGCCTGTTGAGAATCTCAAGGAATTCCATGTTTGCATACGACCAACCCGATGCCCGCGGGCATTTCGGGCCCTACGGTGGCACCTTCGTCGCCGAGACCCTGATCCACGCGCTGCACGAGCTGGAAGAGGCCTACGCCCACTACAGCAAGGACCCGGCCTTCATGGCCGAGTACCGGCACGAACTGAAGCACTTCGTCGGCCGTCCCAGCCCGATCTACCACGCCGACCGGTTGAGCCGCGAGATCGGCGGCGCGCAGATCCACCTGAAGCGCGAGGACCTGAACCACACCGGCGCGCACAAGGTCAACAACACCATCGGGCAGGCCCTGCTGGCCAAGCGCATGGGCAAGCCGCGCGTCATCGCCGAAACCGGCGCCGGCCAGCACGGCGTGGCCACCGCCACCATCTGCGCCCGCTACGGCATGGAATGCGTGGTCTACATGGGCAG
>JANMZP010000274.1:0-4867 GCA_031383435.1 Betaproteobacteria bacterium
GGCCGTCGCGCACCGCATGGGCGAAGCGCGGTGCGTCGGGCATGCCGTAGTGGTCGTGCCGGATCGGGTAGATGCTGCTGCTGTAGCGGTGGCCGGTCTCCAGCAGGCAGTCGAACGCCCACAGATTGCCGTGGCCGATCGAGAAACTGGGCGCGCGGTAGCCCTGCACCGCCACACCGCCCACGTCTTCCAGCAGGTGCTTGGCGCGCACGATGTCCTGGGTGAAAGCCTCCCGGCTCAGGTCGCTGGCACGCTCGTGGCCGTGGCCGTGGCTGGCCAGCTCATGGCCGCCGTCGACAATGCGCCGCACCAGCTGCGGGTAGCGCTCGGCCACCCAGCCAAGGGTGAAGAAGGTGGCGTGGGTGCGGTGCCTGGCCAGCAGGGCCAGGATGCGGTCGACATTGGCCTCGACGCGGCATTCACGCGTGTCCCACTCACTGCGGGCGATGTAGGGTGCCATCGCCGAGACCTGGAAATAGTCTTCGACGTCGATGGTCAGGGCGTTGACGATGCTGCCCGCCGGCGCGGCAGCGCGGCTGGCGGGCAGCAGGGTGCCGCCCAGCGGCGCGGGCGGTGTCGAATACGGGCCGCCGCTCACCGCTCGCCCCCGCCGGGCTTCTTCAGCGCGGCGACCAGTGTTTGCAGCAAGGCCAGGGTCTGCAGGTTGGTGCGCTCCAGGCGCAGCAGGCCGCGCTCCAGGCGTTGCAATTGATCGCCGCGCTGGTCGGCCGCCAATGCGGCGATCTGCTGGCTCATGCCTTCGACCTGTTCGGCGTCCAGCTGCAAGCGGTTGGCGTCGATTTCCAGTTCCTCGCCGGCCAGGCCGCCGGGCATCTGCACATCGCCACCCGCCAGGGCCGTCATCGCGCTGGACGTTGCGTGCCTGGGTACGGTGTTCTCCTGGCGCAATTCGGTCACCACCTCATTCAGGTCGTCCACCGTCAACTGCTGGCGGCCGGCCAGAAAGCCGCCCAGCATCATGCGGTCGCAGATGGCGTTGATGCGCCGCGGGATGCCGTCGCTGGCCTTGAAGATGCCGGCCACAGCGGCCCCGTCGAACAAGCCCGGCGCGGCATGGCCGGCGCACTTCAGGCGGTGCTCGATGTACTGCTGCGTCTCGTCGGCGTCCAGCGGGCCGATGTGGCAGGTGGCGGCCACGCGCTGGCGGAACTGCTCCATCTCGGGCCGCTGCAGGATCTCGCGGAATTCGGGTTGGCCGACCAGAAAGCTTTGCAGCAAGGCCTGGTTGCCGAACTGGAAATTGCTGAGCATGCGCAGTTCTTCCACCGCGCGCGGCGTCAGGTTCTGCGCTTCGTCCACGATCAGCAGGCAGCGCTTGCCCTTGCTGGTCTGGCTGATGAGAAAGGCTTCCAAGGTGATCAGCAGCTCGCTCTTCGGCACGTCCTTGACGCGGAAACCAAAGGCCGCGCCGACCATGCGCAGCGTGTCTTCAGCGCCCAATTGCGTGGTCACCAGGTGGCCGGTGATGACGTTGCTGCCGTTCAGCCCTTCGATCAACGAACGCAGCACCATGGTCTTGCCAGCACCGATTTCACCGGTGATGACAATGAAACCTTCGTTGCGCGAGACGCCGTATTCCAGGTAAGCCTTGGCCCGCCGGTGCTGCTTGCTGGCGAAGTAGAAACTGGGGTCGGGGTTGAGCTGGAAGGGCTTGGCGCTCAGGCCGTAGAAGGCTTCGTACATGGCTCTAGAACCGCAGGTTGAGCGAGGCGCTCAAGGCGGATTCGCGGTAGGGGTTGGCAGCGCCGTCGAAGGCGCTGTAACGCGCGCTCACGCTGGTAGCGAGGTATTTGCTGAGCTGGTTGCCCCAGCTCAGTGCAACCGACTTCAGCTGGTTGCCCGCCTGCGTGGCCGTGCCGCGCGTGCGCAGGCCCGAGCCAGTCAGGTTGAGGTTGGAGGTGGGCGTGAGGCGGTAGCTGACCGTGGCATTCAAACCGGCCTGCCGAATCGGCGAGGTGTCCACGCCAACGGTGGTGGTGTCGATGCGTTGCGTGTCGCTGCTGAAGGCTTGCAGCGTGAAGGTGGTGCGCCGCCCGACGTAGGTCATCGACAGGTCGTCGCGGCGCTGTACGGTGGTGCCGCCGCTGGCGAAACCACCGGCCACCACGGCGTTCGGGTCGAGTTGCAGGATCTGCAAGGTGGCGCGCACGAACTGGTCGCGCAGCACCGGGTCGGGGTAGGCCGAAGCCAGCTGCGCATACAGCAACTGGTACAACGTGACGGGCTGCCCCACACCCGCGCCGTTGGCTGCGTTGTTGGCATCCCGCGAACTGGTGAAGCGCACACTGGAATTCGGGAAACGGTGCTCCAGCAGCACCTGATAACCGTCGCCGAAATAGCGCCGGTCCGCAGCGACGCTGGCCGTGGTGCGCACCGAAGGCGTCCAGCGCACATCACCACCCCAGTTGTTGTAGGTCTGGCGGTAGACGCTGCCCACCGAGGTGGTTTCCTGACCGCCGCGCAGCGTGGCGCTCCATTCGGGGTCGGGGCGCACCAGCAGGCTCAACGACAAGCGGCCACTGTCGGTGGCGCGGCCGCTGAAGGTGGTGCGCTGCTGGGTGGCCAGGGCGCTCCAGCCCAGCAGCGCGCCGCTGCTGGGCGAGGCCAGCGACAGGTTCACGCCGGTGTTGCGTGAGTCCGGCGCGGCGACGCCTTGGCTGTGCGACGCATCGGCGCTGAAGCCCAGCTGGTAAGTGGCCCAGCCGGCCAGGTTGCCGCGTGCGTGAGGCTTGATCGACACCTGGCTGACTTCGGTGCGGTTGGTGTTGGCCTGCGAGCCGTCCACCGATTGCTGGCCGTAAGCCGAGATGGCCTGTTGGGCGATCGAGGCGGTGGCATCCACATAGACCCAGCGCTCCAGCACTTCGGCGTTGACGATGGCATTCAGGTTGTTCTGCAGGCTGTCCGACTGCCCTTGCCCGGCCACAGCCTGGCCGTGGCGGATGACGTTCAGGCCGTAATCCAGGGTGCCGCGCACGCGCCCGCTGCCGGCGCGGATTTGCACGCTCGGGCGGACTTGCAGCACCACATCGTCGCCCTGCCCTTGCTGCGCAGGCAAGGTGCTGTGGACCACGCTGAGCGTGGTGTCCACCGCTGGCGTGATGCGCAGCCCGCCGGCGTTCTGCGCAGCCGCCGGCAGCACGGCCAGACCGGCGCAAGCCGCCCAGGCTGCGCGGGCCAGCAGGGCCAAGGGCACCCCCGCCGAGGGCGCCAGAAAATGGGGCTTGGACATGGCCGTCAAGCCCCCGGCTTGGGCTCAGGGCCTGCGTCGGGCGGCGCTCGGAAGCCACCGTCTTCGGTGTTGGCACGCGACGCATCGGCCCCGTAGCCGTAGCCATACCCGTAGCCATAACCGTAGCCGTAGCCATAGCCTTCGCCGTAGGCACCGGCGGTACCGCCACGGGCCTTGTTCAACACCATCAGCTTCAGCGGGCAATGCTCGATGGCGGCCAGGGCCTGGCGCACCGTGCTTTGCAGCGTGCGGTCGGCGTGCACCACCACCACGATCTGGCCCATGTGGGTGGCCAGCACGCGCGACTCGGTGGTCAGCAGCAGCGGCGGCGAATCGAAGATGATGATGCGGTCGGGGTAGCGCGTGGCCATGTCTTCCAGCAGTTCCGACATGGCGTCGCTGGCCAGCAATTCGGTGGCGCGCGGGTGCGGTCGGCCGCTGGGCAGGATGGTCAGCTTGTCGACGTTGGTGCGCAGCAGCACGTCGGCCATTTCGGCCTTGCCTTCCAGCAGGTCCAGCAAGCCCGGCCCGGGCGGCAGGCCCAGCATGCGCAGCACCGAAGGCCGCGCCACGTCGGCATCGACCAGCATCACGGTGTGGTCGAGTTCCGCCGCGATGCTCATGGCCAGGTTGATCGACGAAAAGCTTTTGCCCTCACCGGGCAAGGCGCTGGTCACCATGATCAGGTTGCCGTGCGCCACGGTGGCCGCACCGCGTCCCATCGCATTAGCGATCAGCGGCCGCTTGATGACGCGGTACTGGTCGGCCATGTGCGAACGCGGCGCATTCGGTGTCACGATGCCCGCTGCCGCCACGGCCGCCAAGTTGATCTCGACCAGCCGCGACTGCTGGAAGACGTCAGGGCCGTCGTCAGAAGCGATGGCAGCCGCGGGGCCGGACGACAAGCCGGTTGATGCCCCGGTTGATGCCCCGGTTGCGGGCCCGGTCGCAGGCCCGGTTGCAGACCCCGATGCCGCAGCAAGAACCGCGCTGCGCACCGGTGCTTCGGCCACCGCTGTTGCACCCGCCACATAGGCCCAGGGTGCCGCTGCGGGTTCAGCGGCCGGAGCCGCAGAACCCGGTGCTTCGATTTCGGGAATGTTGATGCCGGCCTGACGCAATTGCTCCAGGCGCAGCGCGGCTTGTTCGATCAGGCTGGCCATCTTCAGCCTCCGAAACGCGTGGTGAGCGACATGGCGATCAGACCGGCCACGAACAGGCCGATCAGCCCGCCCGAGGCTGCGAAATAGCGGAACAAGCCCATGCGTTGGCGCTTGCGGTCGTCGTCGGTGGTCAACAGGGTGACCACGCCCAACAGCGGCATGCCGGTCTTCAGGCGCAGCTCATCGGCGTCACTGAAAGTCGGGCGCAACTGGCTGGCCGCCAGCGCAAACACCACGCCCAGGCCCAGCGACGCGGCCAGCACCAGCAGGTACAGCGCCACGCGGTTGGGTGAAACGGGTTGCGGCGACACACGCGGCGGGTCGATCAAGCGGAATTCGGCCATGCCCGAGGCGACATCGAGTTCACCCGACATCACCGCCGATTGGCGGCGCGCCACCAGGTCGTCGTAGTTCTTCTTCGTGATGGCGTAATCCCGGTTCAATTGCGAGG
>JANMZP010000126.1:0-7691 GCA_031383435.1 Betaproteobacteria bacterium
GTGCATGAACAGGAACAGCGGCTTGGCCTTCATGATCAGCACGATGCTTTCGTCATCGGGGTCGTCGTTGAAGTGCTGGTGCACGCAGCCGTTCTCGACGATCAGCGCGTCACCGGCTTCCCAGTCCAGGCGCTTGCCGTCGTGCACGTCGTGGCCCTTGCCCTTCAGCACGAAGAACACCGCGCTGTTCATGTGGCCGTGCTTCTGGCCGTAGCCGCCGGGGGCGTAGACGTCCAGGTGCGCTTCGATGCTCTGCGCCACCTTCACGGCCTGCGGGTTGATGATCTTCTTGCCGAAGTTCTGCGGCCCGCCTTTCCACTTCCAGTCCTTGGACTTGTAGACGCGCGGCTGGCTGAACAGTTCGTGCACCAGTTCGCCGTAAGTGCCTTCGAGTGCGCGCACGAAGACGCGCTTCTTGGTCCAGCGTTCCCAGACGGCTTCGTCGGCCGGTGGCGGGGTTTGAGCTCGGGGGTCAGACATGCAGGTTCTCCATCGAAATCGGTTTGATCATTGCCACTCGCTTGCACTCACTTGGCCATGAACAGCTTGTCCCACAGCTGCTGCCATTTGTCGTTCTCGTCCAGGATCACGGCGGCATCGGACATCACGAAATTCAGGCCGCTGGTGTCGCTCTTGATCGCCCGGCTGGCCGGCGAGCGGCCCATCCTGGACAGCAGCTCCTGCGCCTCGGGGCTGAGCATGAAGTCCAGGAACAGCAGCGCGGCGTGCGGGTGGGGCGCATTGGCCGCCACGGCGATGCCCTGCGGCCGCGCAATGACCGGTTCGACCGGCGCCCAGTCCACCGGCGCGCCGCGCGTCTTGAAGCTTTGCGCATTGGCGTGGTAAGCCGTCAGGCCGACCTCGATCTCGCCCGAGGCGATCAGCTGCGCCAGCAGCACGTGGCCCTTGCGCATCTCGGGCTTCATCGCGCCCAGCTTTTTCATGAAGTCCATGCCGCGCGCATCGCCCCAGGTCTTGACCACGCCGGCCATCCATTCCGAATCGGTGGCTTCCAGCGCCAGGCGGCCTTTCCACTTGGGGTCGAGAAAGCCTTCGTAGGTCTTGGGCAGGTCGGCCAATTTCACCTTGTTGGTGTTGTAGGCCACGACGAAGAAGTTCAGCCGGTCGGCTGCCCACAGGCCGTGCTTGGGCAGGCTGGCGGGCGGCAGGTCGGCCAGGTAGGGGCTGTGGAAAACCGCCAACACCTGTTCGCGGGCCAGCGCCTCGACTTCAGGGCCGTTGGTCTCGACCACGTCCATCGCCTGACGCTTGCCGCGGGCCTCGGCCAGCGCGCGTTGCGCCACCGCTTCGCTGAGCGCGCGCCACAGGTTCACCTTGACGCCGGTCTTCTTTTCGAAAGCTTCCGCCAGCGGCCCGATCTCGGTGGGCGCCATCGAGGTGTACAGGTTCACGCTGCCTTCGCGCCGCGCACCGTCCAGCAGGCGTTGCGCGCGGTCGGCACCCTTGTAGCTGTAGACCACCGCGTTCGCGGCATGCGCGGCGGTCGCGGCCGGTGCCTGTGCAGCGGCCCCGCCAACCCAGGTCATCCCCAGCGCCGCGATGGCGGCGATGCAGGCTGTGCGCATGCGGTCTCCTTGTCTTCTTGACTGTGCGGGCAGTGTAGGGTGAAATGGCCATCGGTTCAATTGGAAGAACTACGTTCCTTCATATGGAACGATTTGAGATCTCCGACAACGAAGGACGACGATGCCGCACGACAAAGACCTGACCCACTGGCACGAACCCAGCGGCAACAAGAAGGCCGGCTTCGGTGAATTCCGCAAGCAGCCCACGCCTTACGACGCTTTCATGGAAAGCGAAGGCATCCCGGTGTTCCGCGACATCGGCATTTCCAAGGTGCAGAACCTGCCGCTGTTCCCGTGGAAGCGCACCGGCGGCCGCGGCCACTACATCCAGCTGCTGGGCACCGAAACCAAGTGGGGCTGCTTCGTGGTGGAGGTGCCGGCCGCTGGCGCACTGCACGCGCAAAAGCACATGTACGAGGAGATCTACCTCGTCGTGGAAGGCCGCGGCACCACCGAGGTCTGGCAGGAAGGCGACACCAAGAAGCACGTCTTCGAATGGCAGGCCGGCTCGATGTTCTCGATCCCGATGAACGCCTGGTTCCGCCTCGTCAACGCCACCAACAGCGGCGCGCTGCTGCTGGCCGGCAACACCGCGCCGAACGTGTTGAACATGATCAACAACGTCGACGCGGTGTTCAACAACCCGTTCGTCTTCCGCGACCGCTTCAACGGCGCCGACGACTTCTTCAAGGCCAGGGACGACATCGAACCCGACCCGGTGCGCGGCCTGGCCATGCGCCGCACCAACTTCATTCCCGACATCGTGAATTGCGAGCTGCCGCTGGACAACCGGCGCAGCCCGGGCTGGCGCCGCGTCGAGCCGTTCATGACCAACAACCAGTTCTATTTCTGGATCGGTCAGCACGAACACGGCCGCTATAGCAAGGCCCACGCGCACACCAGCGCGGCCATCCTGATCTGCGTCAAGGGCAAGGGCTACACCTACAGCTGGCCCGAGAAAGTCGGCGAACAGCCCTGGGCCACGGGTCATTCCGACAAGGTCAAGCGCGTGGACTACGAACCGGTGGGCATCGTGTCGGCCGCACCCGGCGGCGCGCGCTGGTACCACCAGCATTTCAGCGCGGGCGATGACCCTCTGCGCCTGACCGCCTGGTTCGGCCCGCACAACCCGGGCCGCGACCCGGGCGCACCCGGTGCCAAGCACACCGACTACACGGCGATGGACGTGACCGAGGGCGGTACCTCCATCCCGTACTGGATGGAAGACCCGCATTTGCGCCAGGAATACGAGGCCCGCCTGGCCGGCCACGGTATCGCCACGCGGATGGACCCGGCCTGGTACGTGAAGCCCGAAGGCGTGGAAGCGAAGAAGAGCATCGACGGGCCCATTGGCGCCGCAGGCTGAGCGCGCATGAATCTGCGTGAGGGCGTGGACGCGGTCGCCGGCGTGGCTCCGGAAGGCCGCGTCTTCTTCAGCAACGTCCGCCGCAGCCTGGAATTCGAAGACGAGATCGTGCTCGTCAGCGTCGGCGTGGACATCGGTTCGTCCACTTCGCATCTGGTGTTCTCGCGGCTGCGGCTGGAACGGCTGGACAACCGCTACATCGTGGCCGAGCGCCTGGTGCTGCACGAAAGCGAGGTGCTGCTGACGCCCTACGCGAAGGCTGCCGATGCGGTGGATGGCGACGTGAGCATCGACGCCGTCGCCCTGCGTGCTTTCGTCGATGCGCAGTACGCGCTGGCCGGCGTCAGGCCCGACACCATCGACAGCGGCGCGCTGATCCTCACCGGCGTGGCCGTGCGGCGCAGCAATGCGCGGGCGATTGCCGATGTCTTCGCGGCGCAGGCCGGCAAGTTCGTCGCGGTGAGTGCCGGCGACGCACTGGAAACCACGCTGGCCGCGATGGGTTCGGGCGCGGCGGCGCGCAGCATCCGCGACAGCGCGCAGGTGATGAACATCGACATCGGCGGCGGCACCAGCAAGATCGCCGTCTGCGAGGGCGGCGCGGTGGTGGCGCAGACGGCCATCGACATCGGCGCGCGCATCGTCAGCTTCGACAACGAAGGCCGCGTGCTGCGCGTCGAGGAAGCCGGGCAGCGGCTGGCGGCTGAAGTCGGCCTGCGCTTGAAAGTCGGCGACGTGCCGCCGCCTGCCGGCATCGCGCAGTTGGTGAACCGCATGGCCGAGCGCCTGTTCGAAGCGCTGCAGGGCCCAGCGCTGAGCGCCGGCACGGCGGCGCTGCTGCGGCTGGAACCGCTGGCCGTGGCGCTGCAGCCCGACGTGGTGATGTTCTCGGGCGGCGTGGCGGAATACGTCTACGGCCGCGAAGCGCAAGACTTCGGCGACCTGGGCCCGGCGCTGGCCCGCGCCATCCTGCAGCGTGTGCAGGCCTGGGGGCCGCGCATCGCCGAGCCGGACCAGGGCATCCGCGCCACCGTGGTTGGGGCGTCGCAGTACACCATCCAGGTCAGCGGGGCGACGATCTTTGTCCAACCGCACAGCGCACTGCCGCTGCGCAACCTGCCGGTCATCACGCCCGATCTGCCGCTGGGCGACGAGGTGGTGGACGCCCAGGCCGTGGCCGCCGCCGTGCGCGCCGCGCTGCGCGCGATGGACCTGCACGGCGGCGAACAGGCCGTGGCGCTGTGCTACCACTGGCAGGGTTCGGCCAGCTACGGCCGGCTGGACGCCTTCTGCCGGGGCGTGGCGGCCGGTCTGCAGGCCATCGCCGACCACAGCCCCACCGCGCCCTTCGTGCTGGTCGGCGACGGCGACATCGGCGGCCTGGTCGGCATCCACCTGCACAGCGAACTGAAGCTCACGCAGCCGCTGGTCTCCATCGACGGCATCGTGCTGCAGGCCTTCGACTACATCGACATCGGCGCGCTGCTGGACACCTCGGGCGCGGTGCCGGTGGTCATCAAGAGCCTGGTCTTTCCGCAGTCCGCCGCGCTGGGCCGCAGCGGGCTGCAGGCCCTGCGCTGAGCGCAGCCTCGCCGACCGCCGACCGCCGAGCGCCGAGCGGACCCCGAACGCCATGCTGGACCGCGACAACGCCCACGCCTGGCAGGTGATCTACCCGCCGATCCAGTGCCACGACAGCGGCTGGCTCAACGTGGGCGACGGCCACGCCATCCACTGGGACGTCAGCGGCAACCCGGCGGCCCCCGCAGCGCTCTTCGTGCACGGCGGCCCGGGTGCCGGCTGCACGACCAGCGACCGGCGCTGGTTCGATCCGCAGGCCTGGCGCATCGTGCTCTTCGACCAGCGCGGCGCTGGCCTTTCGCGGGCGCAAGACCCGCTGCACGCCAACACCACGGCCCACGCGGTGGCCGACATGGAAGCGCTGCGGCTGCACCTGGGCATCGCCAACTGGCTGTTGTTCGGCGGCAGCTGGGGCGCCACTTTGGCGCTGGCCTACGCCCAAGCGCATGCCGCGCGCGTGCGGGCCCTGGTGCTGCGCGGCGTGTTCACCGGCCGCGCCTGCGAACGGCGCTGGCTGTACGGCGAACAAGGTGCTGCGCTGCGCCACCCGGCCGCGTGGCAACGGCTGCGTGAGGGCATGGGCACCGCGCCCGGCGACAGCCTGCTGGCGGCCGCGCGCGCCCGCTTGCACGGCAGCGATGCCGCCGCGCGCGACGCCGCCGCGCAGGCCTGGTGGCGCTGGGAACAAGACCTGATGGACGCCGAGACCACGCGCCCGCAGACACCGTCGCCGCCCTGCGAAGCCGGGCAGGCCTTGCGCATGGCCACGCTGGGCGTGCACTTTGCGGCCCACGCTTACTTCCTGGCCGAAGGCCAACTGCTGGCCGGTGCAGCCAGCCTGCGCGCGTTGCCAGGCGACATCGTGCAAGGCAGCCGCGATCTCGTCACGCCGTCGGCCACCGCGCAGGCCCTGCACCGCGACTGGCCGCGCGCGCAATGGCGCGGCGTGGCGGCGGCCGGGCATGCGTCCAGCCACCCGTCCATGGCGCGCGAACTCATCGCCGCAACCGACCGACACGCCCGCGACGCGGGGCCGTCAGGGCCCACCCCCAACAACAAGACCACCGGAGACCGACATGACCGAAAAGGACGCTTCCTCGCCTGAACCCGACAGGCGCGGCTTCCTGCGCCAGGCTGCGGCGCTGGCCGGCACCGCTGCTGCGGCGGCTGCGGCCACCAGCACCGGCAGCGCTGGCGCGGCCGATGCACCGACTGGCGCAGCCGGCAAGGGCGCCGCGTCTGCGGCGGCTGCGGCGGGCACGGCACCCGGCGAACGCGTGATCGAGCGCCCGGGTTCCGACTTCATGATGGACGTGATCCGCACGCTGGACCTGCAGTACGTCACCACCAACCCGGGCAGCAGCTTTCGCAGCCTGCACGAAAGCCTGGTGAACTACGGCGGCAACAAGCAGCCCGAACTGCTGACCTGCCTGCACGAAGAGGCCGCCGTGGCCATCGCTCACGGCTATGCCAAGGCGGCCGGCAAGCCGATGGGCGTGCTGGTGCACGGCAGCGTGGGCCTGCAGCACGCGGCCATGGCGATCTACAACGCCTGGGTCGACCGCGTGCCGGTCATCATCTTTGCGGGTAACGGCATCGACGCCAACAAGCGCCGGCCCGGCACCGAGTGGAACCACTCGGTGCAGGACCCGGCCGGGCTGGTGCGCGACTTCGTGAAGTGGGACGACGCGCCCGGCTCGCTGCAGCACTTTGCCGAGAGCACGGTGCGCGCCTACAAGATCGCCACCACGCCGCCGATGGAGCCGGTGCTGATCACCGCCGACATCGAGCTGCAGGAAGACGCCATCCACGACACCGGCCTGAAGATCCCCAAGCTCAGCCGCAGCATCCCGGCGCAGGGCGACAACGCCGCGCTGGCCGAGGCCGCACGCTGGCTGGTGGACGCCAGGAACCCCGTCATCGTGGCCGACCGCTGCGCGCGCGACCAGGCCGGCGTGGACGGGCTGGTGCAACTGGCCGAGAAGCTGGGCGCGGCCGTGGTCGACATGGGCGGGCGGCTGAACTTCCCCAACCAGCACCCGCTGAGCCACAGCGACCGCCGCCGTGCGCTGGTGCGCGAGGCCGACGTGGTGCTGCTGCTGGAAGTGGCCGACCCCTGGGGCCAGTTCAACAGCTTCAGTGACCCGCACAAGATCCAGCGCTACGTGGCGCAGAAGGGCGTGAAGGTCATCAACATCTCGATGCAGGACGTCTTCCTGCACAGCAACTACCAGGACTTCCAGCGCTACCAGCCGGCTGATCTGGCGATCAACGGCGACGCGCAGAGCAGCCTGGTGCCGCTGATCGAACACGTGGCCAGGCTGATGACTCCCGAACGCCAGCGCGCGGCGCAGGCCCGCGCGGCCACGCTGGGTGCGCAAAGCAAGGCCGCGCGCAACCAGTTGCTGGAATCGGCCGCGCGCGGCTGGGACGCCAGCCCCGTCACCACCGCCCGGCTGGCGATGGAAACCTACGATGTGATCAAGGCCGAACCGTGGGCGCTGGTGGTCAGCGACCGCATCCCCTGGGCGCGTTCGCTGTGGCCGGCGACGCAGTACCACCAGATGCTGGGCGGCAGCGGCGGCCAGGGTGTGGGCTATGCCGCGCCGGGTGCCATCGGCGCCGCACTGGCCAACCGCGACAAGGGCCTGCTGAGCGTGACCTTCCAGCCCGACGGCGACCTGATGTACGGCGCCGGTGTGCTGTGGACGGCGGCCCACCACCAGATCCCGCTGCTGATGGTGATGCACAACAACCGCGGCTACTACCAGGAGGTGATGCACCTGCAGCGCATGGCCGCCCTGCACCGCCGCCGCCCCGACACGGCCCTCATCGGCAACGAGATCGACCACCCGGCGATCGACTACGCCAGGCTGGCGCAGGCGCATGGCGTCTGGGCCGAAGGCCCGATCAGCGACCCGCGGCAGCTGAACGCAGCCCTGAAGCGCGCCCTCGCGGTGGTCAAGAGCGGGCAACCGGCGCTGGTGGATGCGGTCTGCCAGCCGCGCTAGGCGGAGCGTCGTTCGCTGGCGGCGATCAGCCACCCGGCTTCGATGGCAAGGCAGTCGGTGATGCCCGTGTGCTCGCGAATGACGGTCATTGACCTCGCTTCGCCACGCGGCTGAACGGCCGCCCTTCGCCGCTGGTGCCAATGGGTA
>JANMZP010000140.1:0-15351 GCA_031383435.1 Betaproteobacteria bacterium
GTTGAAACGCCTGTCTTCATGCCGGTGGGCACCTACGGCACCGTCAAGGGCGTGATGCCGCGCAGCCTGCAAGAGATGGGTGCCGAGATCATCCTGGGCAACACCTTCCACCTGTGGATGCGGCCGGGGCTGGACGTCATCCAGCAGTTCGGCGGCCTGCACCGCTTCGAAGGCTGGCAGCGCCCCATGCTGACCGACAGCGGCGGCTTCCAGGTCTGGAGCCTGGGCGAGATGCGCAAGATCAGCGAGGAAGGCGTGCGCTTCGCCAGCCCGGTGAACGGCGACAAGCTGTTCCTGACGCCCGAGGTCAGCATGCAGATCCAGACCGTGCTGAACAGCGACATCGTGATGCAGTTCGACGAGTGCACGCCCTACGAGGTGAAGGGCCTGCTGACGACCGAACGCGAGGCCCGCACGTCGATGGAACTGAGCCTGCGCTGGGCGAAACGCAGCCAGAATGAATTCGCGAAACTGGGCAATCCGAACGCGCTGTTCGGCATCGTGCAGGGCGGCATGTTCGAGAACCTGCGCCAGGAATCGGTGGACGCTCTGGTGGAGATGAACTTTCCCGGTTACGCCGTCGGTGGCGTCAGCGTGGGCGAACCCAAGGACGAGATGCTGCGCATCATGGCGCACACCCCGCACCGCCTGCCCGCCCACAAGCCGCGCTACCTGATGGGCGTGGGCACGCCCGAAGACCTGGTCGAAGGCGTGGCGCAGGGCGTGGACATGTTCGACTGCGTGATGCCCACGCGCAATGCGCGCAACGGCCACCTGTTCACGCGCTTTGGCGATTTGAAGATCCGCAACGCCAAGCACCGCAGCGACGAACGCCCGCTGGACACCACCTGCAGCTGCCACACCTGCCAGGCCAGCACCTGGCCGGGGGGCCAGCTGAGCGGCGGCTTCAGCCGCGCCTACCTGCACCACCTGGACCGCTGCGGCGAGATGCTGGGCCCGATGCTGGCCAGCATCCACAACCTGCATTACTACGTGAACCTGATGCGAGAGGTGCGGCTGGCGCTGGACGCGGGCCGCTTCGCGGCCTTCCGCGAGCAGTTCAAGGCCGACCGCGCGCGCGGCATCGATTAGGGCCGGCCATGCGTTGGCTGCGCGGTGTTTTCGGCTTCCTGGCCGCGCTGGTCATCCTGTTCGAGGAATGGGGTTGGGTGCCGCTGCAGGCCGGCATGGCGCGGCTGGTTCGCGCGCTGAAGCTGGACCGTCTGGAGCGCCGCATCGCCCGCTTGCCGCCTTACCTGGCGCTGGTGGTGACCTTCACGCCGGTGCTGTTGGCGGTGCCGGTGAAGGTGGCGGCGGTGAGGCTGATTGCACAAGGGCAGGCGCTGACCGGGCTGGTGCTGATCATCGCGGTGAAGCTCGTCGGCACAGCGGTGCTGGCCCGCTTGTTCGCGCTGACGCAACCCACGCTGATGCACCTGGCCTGGTTCGCCCGCCTGCACGACCGCTGGACCATCTGGAAGACCGACCTGTTGAATTGGGCGCGCGCCACGAAGGCCTGGCAGCAGGCCTACGCCGTGACCGAACGGGTGCGTCAGATCCTTCGCCGCCGGGGCTGATCCGGTAGCAGACCGGTCGATCGCCCGCCGCCTGAACGGTCACCAGAACTGCCAGTTCCCGGTGGCCACGACCCACACGGCGAGCGCGCCATTCGTGACCGCGTGCGCGATCACCGGCAGCCACAGCTTGCCGCTGCGCACGTACAGCAGCGCATAGGCCAGGCCGGCCACGATGGCGGCCAGCCACAGCGTGTGGGCCAGCACGAACAGGAAGGTCGAGATGACGATGGCACGCACGCCCACGGTGAGCGGCCGCACGCCTTCGAACACCGGGTTCTGCACCCAGCGCATCAGGAAAGAACGCCAGAACAGTTCTTCCATCACCGGCACCAGCAGCGCCGCGCCCAGCGTGCGCACGGCGATCAGCGGCCAGTCCAATTGGCCGTCGGCACCCCGGCCAACGAAGGCCGGCGCGGCGTCCACACTGAGCGTCATCCACGGCGCGTCCAGCTGGATCCACAGGGCAAAAACCGCCGCGCCCACAGCCACCGCCAGCCCGGCTTCGCGCGCCGTGGGCGCTTGCTGGCGGCCCAGTTCGCCGTAGTCGCGCCACCAGGCCAGCAGCAGGCCGCCGACGATCAAGACCTGCAGGCCGTACAGCCAGCGCGTGTCGAAACCCCAACTGGCGTCCGCCGGCGCCATCTGGCGCAGGAAGACCAGGGCCATGAACGCGCCGAAAGGCGCGACGCGCACGAAAGCGGCGCGCCTGAAGTTCAAACCGAACATCGCGGATTTTTCCTTTGGGGCCGGTCAGGCCTTGGCTGAACGTTCCAGCGCGCTGCGCGCACCGTCGAACTGGGCCAGCGCCTGCGCCAGGTAGGGCATCACGGGCTGCAGGTCGTCGTGCAGGGTGTGCGGCGGGTTGGCGATGAAGACGCTGCTGCCCAACATGCCGAAGCCGCGTGCGTCGGCTTGCGCCACCGTCAACCGGGCGTTCAGCCAGCCCTTCTTGGCACCCGCATCGGCCGTTGCCTTCAGGCGCTGCGGCAGTTGCGCCGCTTCCACCAGCTGCAACTGCGGCAGCCAGATGATGACCACGCAGTCGGGGAAGCGTTCCAGCGCCTCGCGCAACGCGGCCAGCACGCGCAGGTAGTCGGTCTTGATTTCGTAGGACGGGTCGATCAGCACCACGCCGCGCTTGGTGGTGGGCGGCAGTTGCGCCTTCAGCGAGCCGTAGCCGTCACCGGCCTTGACTTCCACGCCGTGCACCCCTTCCATGTAGCTGTCGAGGATCTTGTGGTCGGTGGGGTGCATCTCGTACAGCCGCAACTGGTCTTGCGGGCGCATCAGCGCGCGCGCAATGGCCGGCGAACCCGGGTACTGCACCAGCAGACCCTTGTTGCCGTTGAACTCGCGCACCAGACGCACCAGCTCGGCCAGGGGCGCAGGCAGATCGGTCTTGTCCATCAGCGCGGCGATGCCGTGTTCGAACTCGGCGCGCTTCTTGGCGTAGTCGCCCTGCAGGCTGTAGCCGCCGGCACCGGCGTGGGTGTCGATGTAGCGCCAGCCCTTGTCTTTGAGGTTCATGTAGTGCAGCACCAGCGCAAGGACGGTGTGCTTGAGCACGTCGGCGTGGTTGCCGGCGTGGAAGGCGTGGCGGTAAGCGAGCATGGGCGGATTGTGCGATGCCAACGGCGTACCCCCAGCTGCAAAGCGCCTGCCGTGATGTGCGCAAGGGAACTGTTGAAAATGCTGCACTGCAGTAGGCTGTTGGCATGAGCACACTATTCGACCCCATCCGCATCGGCGACATCGAACTCGCCACCCGCATCTGCATGGCCCCGCTGACACGCAACCGCGCCAGCGCCGGCCAGGTGCCCAATGACCTGATGCGCCAGTATTACCAGCAGCGCGCCAACCCGGCCACCGGTGCAGCGCTGATCATCACCGAGGCCAGCCAGATCAGCCCCGAAGGCCAGGGCTACCTCGACACGCCCGGCCTATTCAACACCGCGCAGGTCGCTGGCTGGCGTCGCGTCACCGACGCCGTGCACGCCCAGGGTGGGCGCATCGTCATCCAGCTGTGGCACGTGGGGCGCATCTCGCATGTCTCGCTGCTGCCGAACGGCCAGGTGCCGGTGTCCAGCACGGCCGTCGCGGCCAAGGGCAAGACCTACATCGCCGGCGGTTTTGCCGATGTCTCGGCACCGCGCGCGCTGCGCACCGACGAGATGCCGGGCGTCATCGCGCAGTACCGCCATTCGGCGCTGATGGCGATGGAAGCCGGCTTTGACGGCGTCGAGATCCACGCCGCCAACGGCTACCTGATCGAGCAGTTCCTGCGCGACAGCATCAACGACCGCACGGATGCCTACGGCGGTGCCATCGCCAACCGCACGCGCCTGCTGCGCGAGGTGATGACCACGGTGGCCGAGGCCATCGGCGGTGGCCGCACCGGCCTGCGCCTGTCGCCCGTCACGCCGGCCAACGACGCCGGCCCCGACAGCAACCCGCAGGCGCTGTATGAACACGCGGTGGCCGAACTGGCACCGCTGAAGCTGGCCTTTGTGCACGTGGTGGAAGGGGCCACCGGCGGCCCGCGCGACATCGCGCCCTTCGACTACGCCGCGCTGCGTGCCAGGTTCAACGGTGCCTGGATGGTCAACAACGGCTACACGCGGCAGATGGCGCTGGACGAAGTGGCTGAAGGCCGAGCCGACCTGGTCGCCTTCGGCAAACCCTTCATCGCCAACCCCGACCTGGGCCGACGTCTGCGTGAAGACGCCCCCTGGACCCCGATCGACCCGGCGACCTTGTACGGCGGCGGCGCAGCCGGCTACACCGACTACGCTTTGATGCCCGCAGCGGCCTGACCGCTCGCTGGCCTGCATGCCTTCGGCCCGCCCGGCGGCGTTGCAAGCACCCGGTTCCAGGGTGGATGTGCGGGCAAGGTGCAGGTAAGGTCGCGCCCAACCCAGCACAACAGCCCGACCGCAGGGCGGAGACCACACCATGCCGAAACCCCAACACCTGGCGCGCGCTGCGGTGTTCGCCGTGCTGCCCCTGGCGCTTGCTGCGGCGGTGGCGCTGCCTGCGAACGCCGACACCCCCGACACCCCATCGGTGGGCGTCGCCACCACGGTGCTCTTTGTGGGCAACAGCTACACCTTCGGCCGCGTTGACCCGGTGATGGGCTACAACACGGCGAACGTGCGCGACCTGACCGCCGCGATGTACGCCAACAACCCGGCCGGTGCCAATGCCTTCGAACCCCACCCCTGGGGCGGCGTGCCGGGCATCTTCAAGCAGTTCACCGTGCAGGCCGGCTTGAACTACGACGTGGCGCTGTCCACCCGCAATGCCGCTTCCTTGCGCGGCCAGCTGTTGAACACCAACAGCGCCGGCTGGGACCTGCGCGGCAACATCGGCAGTCAGCGCTGGGATCAGGTGGTGCTGCAAGAACAGAGCGACGAAGCGCTGACCCGCCGGGTGGGCCTGGCTTCCAACCCCGAATACACGCGCGTCTATGCCGACTTGATCGAGGACTGGGTGCACCAGGGTGCCGCCCTCACCTACCGTGAACGCGACTTCATCGGCGGCACCCAAGCCGCCTGCGTGGCCCTGGGCTACAGCAGCGGTGCCTGCAGCACGCAGCGCTCGCTGCCGGCCAACGCCAATGCCAGCAGCAGCACGCGGCTCTACCTGTACGAAACCTGGGCCCGACCGAATCTGGTTGACGGCGCCTTTGTCACCACCACCGACGAGGCCACGGGTGCCGTGACCCGCACCACCACGCCGGCCAACACCTTCTTCCCGACGCTGGACGCCATGACCGGCGAACTGGCCGCCGCCTATGCCGCCGCTGCGGCCGCAGCCGCCACCGACGGCAGCGGCGGCTTCGCGGCGGTTTCACCGGTGGGCCAAAGCTTCATGCGCGCCGTCAGCAGCGGCGTGGCCACCCGCGACATGTGGGCCGCCGGCGCGCTGAGCGACGGTCTGATCGACCTCTGGTTCGACGACGGCACCCACGCCAGCAAGTACGGTTCCTACCTCAGCGCGCTGACGCTGTTCGGCACGCTGACCGGTCTGGACCCGCTGAGTTTGGGTGCCACCGAGCAAGCTGCTGCCGACTTGGGCATCGGCCCGCAGGCGGCACTGGTGCTGCAGCGCGTGGCCAGCGAACAACTGGCCGCCTCGGCCGTGCCCGAACCCGCCACCGCCTTGCTGATGGGCGTGGGCGGGCTGGCCTTGCTGGCGGGTGCCAAGCGCGCCCGCGTGCAAGCCTGATCAGGCGCGGGCTCTGCTGCGGAACAGCTCGCGGATGTTGACGTCGCGCGGGCCGGGCAGCAGCCGGATGGCGTCGCCGGCCTGCACCGTGCCGGGTTCCAGTACCGCCAGGTAACTGCCGCAAAAACCCGACTGCACCATCAGTTTGGCCGCCTGCTTGAAGCCCATCGCAGCGGCGAACTTGAAGCAGGGGTAGCGCGGCTCGCTCACGGCCAAGGTGCAGCCGGGCAGTTCCAGCCGGTCGCCGATCCACAGATCGGTTTCCAGCAGGCCCTGCAGCAGCAGGTTTTCGCCCAGCAGCCCGGGCGGCAGCGCCTCGTCCCACAGGCCGACCTGGGCCTGCGCGCGGACGGTTTGCCAGAACGGCAGGTGCTCGGCCGGATAGGCATAAACGGCCTTGGCCAGCCCGCCGTGCACGGTCAGGTCGGCTTGCTCGTCGCCGGCCAGCCCCATCACCCCCACGGCCACCGGCCCGTCCACCGGCAGCTTGGCCGTGGCGCTCATCACCTTGCGCCCGTTGATCGACGCTTCGCGCGCCCGACCGGTACTGACCCTGATCACTTCCATCTGGCTTTGTCCTTGTGCTGACGGCAGCCGGCCGCAGCGTGCATTACGTCATGACGAAAACGCATGAACCCCGGGGCCGAGGTGGTTACCACGCGATTACATTGCGCCCACAATCGGCTCCCGCACGCGTTCAGATCATTTCTGCTGGGTGCACCGCGGCGGGCCGCGGCATTCGGCGAGCCCCGTTCCTGCGGCCTCTATTCCAGGCCAGCAGGGCGTTCGGGTCTCACCCAATGCCGTTTTTACTTTGCCTTGATTGGAGTTTCCATGAACCGTCCCGTGCTTGAAGGCCTGCGCCTGAATGTGCCTGCCCATGTCCAACACAACCGCCTCGTCGAGTGGGTGGCCGAAGTCGCCGCGCTGACCGAAGCCGCCGCTGTCCACTGGTGCGACGGCAGCGTTGAAGAGTACGAACGCCTGTGCGCCCAACTGGTCGCTGCCGGCACCATGATGAAGCTCAACCCTGAGTTGCGCCCCAACAGCTACCTGGCGCGCAGCGACGCCGCCGACGTGGCCCGCGTCGAAGACCGCACCTACATCTGCAGCGCAAACAAGGACGACGCCGGCCCGACCAACAACTGGATGGCCCCGGCTGAGATGCGCGCCCTGCTGCAGACCGGTGAAACTGCTTTGTTTCGCGGCGCCATGAAGGGCCGCACGATGTACGTGGTGCCCTTCAGCATGGGCCCGCTGGGCAGCCACATCGCCCACATCGGCGTCGAGCTGACCGACAGCGCCTACGTGGCCATCAGCATGCGCACCATGACGCGCATGGGTCGCGGCGCGCTGGACGTGCTGGGTGCTGACGGCCACTTCGTGCCCTGCGTGCACACCGTGGGCGCACCGCTTGCCGCCGGTCAGACAGACGTCGCCTGGCCCTGCAACGCCACCAAGTACATCGTCCACTACCCGGAAACCAGCGAAATCTGGTCCTACGGTTCGGGCTACGGCGGCAACGCACTGTTGGGCAAGAAGTGCTTCGCGCTGCGCATCGCTTCCAACATGGGCCGCACCGCTGCGACGGACGACGGCAAGGGCTGGCTGGCCGAGCACATGCTGATCCTGGGCGTCACCAACCCGGCCGGCAAGAAGTTCCACGTGGCGGCGGCCTTCCCCAGCGCCTGCGGCAAGACCAATTTCAGCATGCTGGTGCCGCCCGCCGGCTACGACGGCTGGAAGGTCACCACCATCGGCGACGACATCGCCTGGATCAAGCCCAACGCCGACGGTCGGCTGTACGCCATCAACCCCGAGGCCGGCTATTTCGGCGTCGCCCCGGGCACCAACTACCACACCAACCCGAACTGCATGGACTCGGTCCAGCGCGACACCGTGTTCACCAACGTCGGCCTGACCGACGACGGCGACGTGTGGTGGGAAGGCATGACCGACGTGCCGCCGGCGCATCTGATTGACTGGCAAGGCAAAGATTGGACGCCGGCCATTGCGAAAGAAACGGGTGCCAAGGCCGCCCATCCGAATTCGCGCTTCACCGTGGCCGCCAGCTACAACCCGGCGCTGGACAGCGAATGGGACAACCCCGCCGGCGTGCCGATCGATGCTTTCCTGTTCGGCGGCCGGCGCAGCACCACGGTGCCGCTGGTGACGCAGGCCCGCAGCTGGAACGAAGGCGTCTACATGGCCGCCACCATGGGCAGCGAGACCACCGCCGCCATCACCGGCCAGGTCGGCGTCGTGCGCCGCGACCCCTTCGCGATGATCGCCTTCTGCGGCTACAACATGGCCGACTACTTCCAGCACTGGCTGAACCTGGGTGCCAAGCTGGGTGCTGAGGTTGAAAAGACCGGTGCCAAGCTGCCGGGCATCTTCTGCGTCAACTGGTTCCGCAAAGGTGCTGACGGCCAATTCGTCTGGCCGGGCTATGGCGACAACATGCGCGTGCTCGAATGGATCGTCAAGCGCGTGGGCGGTGAAGCGGGCCAGGCCCAGGGCGAAGACCACCTGTTCGGCGTCAGCCCCCGTTACGACGACCTGCGCTGGGACGGTCTGGACTTCACGCGCGAGCAGTACGCCAGCGTCAGCAGCCTGGACAAGGCCGACTGGCAAAAGGAACTGGTGCTGCACAGCGAGTTGTTCAACACGCTGGCCTACCACCTGCCGGCCGAACTGCCGGCCATCAAGGCGCAGATCGAAGCGCGCCTGGAAAAGGCCTGAGGCCTGAGGTCTGAAAACGCGGCGGCGGTGTCCGACGTAAGTTCGTCGCCGCTGCTGCGTGCTTTCGATTTTCAGGTGCAGTGGTGCCGCGAGCCAGCACCGTTCACCTCGCGCGTCTTGCAACGCACGCGCTTGTGGCTGGCCGCTGACGCGGCCGCCCATGCCGCTTTCAGTGCATTTTCGGAAGACCCGCTCGCCGCTGCGATGGCCCTGCGCTGGGCCGGTGCCCTGCACCATCTGGCGCTGCGCTGCCTGCAGCCGTGGGCGGGGCTGTGGCCGCCGGGTGGATCGGGTCTGAAGGCCACCGACGCCGAGCTCGACGCTGCCCTCACCACGGCCTGGCGCGACCACCAGCCCACCGTTCAAGCTGCGTTGCAGCAGCCGCCGCAGACCAACGAGGTCAACCGCAGCGTGGCCTTGCTGCCCGGTTTGCTGTGGGTGGCGGCGCGCGCCGGCCTGTCGCTGAACCTGCTGGAAATCGGTGCCTCGGCCGGTTTGAACCTGTGGTGCGACCACCACCGCCACGACCACGGCAGCTGGCAATGGGGTGACCCGGAAGCCGCACTGACACTGCGCAGCCATTGGCAGGGCAGCGTTCCTGCGGAAGCCGGCGCTAACTTGCAGATCATTCGGCGTGCCGCCTGCGACACCAACCCCATCGCCCTGGACCACCCGGATGAAGGCCTGCGCCTGGCGTCATTCATCTGGCCCGAGCAAGCCGAACGGCTGGCCCGGCTGAACGCCGCTCGCGCGGTAGCGGCCCGCCTGATGGCGGCCAGCGGCGTGCAGGTGGAGGCGCTGCCGGCCGCCGATTTCCTGGCCCGTGAACTGGCGCTGCCGCCCAAGGGCTGCGCCACGGTGGTGATGCACTCGGTCGTCTGGCAGTACATCCCGGCGGCCGAGCAGGCGGCCATCACCGCCACCATCGAAGCGGCCGGCACCCGCGCCAGCAGCAGCGCGCCGCTGGCCTGGCTGCGCTTCGAGCCGCGCGCTGCGGACGGCCACGTCGAACTGCGTTGCCGCCTGTGGCCGGGCGGCACCGACGCCTTGCTGGCCCGCTGCCACCCGCACGGGGCCCGCACAGCCTGGCTGGCCGGCGCTGCCGCCTGATGCTGTCGTTGCCTGTCGCCACAGCCTCTAGAGTCGGCGGGTGAAACTGCAACTGCTGTCCGACCTGCATCTCGAAACCGAGACCTTCGACCCGCAGCCCGCACCGGGCGCTGAACTGCTGGTGCTGGCCGGCGACGTGGACAGCGGCTGGGGCGGCTACCAACGCTTCGCCGGCTGGCCGGTGCCGGTCATCGTGGTGGCCGGCAACCACGAATTCGACGGCCGCGATGTCGACGCGGCGCTGGCCGGCTTGCGGGCCCTGTGCGCAGCTCTCGGTTTCACCTTCCTGGAACGCCAAACCACGCTCGTCACCGCCGCCGACGGCCGCCGCGTGCGCGTGCTGGGCACCACGCGCTGGAGCGATTTCGACCTCTTTGGCGAAGCGGCGCGCCCGCGCGCCGAACGCGCCGCCGAGTACTTCATGCGCCTGATGGGCAGCACCCGGGGCGGCCAGCCCTTCGACGCTGCCGCCGTGCGCCGCGAAGCCCTGGTCTGCCGCGCCTGGCTGGACCTTGAACTGGCCCGCCCACCGCAGGGCCGCTGGGACAAGACCCTGGTTGTCACCCACTTCGGCCCCAGCTTGCGCAGCGCCGACGCGCGCTATGGCAAGCAGCCCGGCACTGCCAGCTTCTGCAACGCCGACGACGACCTGATCCCGCGCGCCGACCTGTGGCTGCACGGCCACCTGCACTGCCGCCACGACTACCGGGTGGACCGCGCCGGCCGCCTGCCCGCCCGCGTGGTCTGCAACCCGCTGGGGCTGGAAAAAAAGGGCGAGCAGGCGGGGTACGACCCGCTGCTTCTCATCGAACTCTGAGCGGTATCAAACCGACACCGGGCAGCCCGGTGCCAAACTCGGCTGGCGGGCCGTTCGAGCCCGAAACCGGAGCACCGCATGAAAATACTTGCCGCCGTCGATGGCAGTTCCTACACCAAGCAGATGCTGGCCTACCTGGCCGCCCACGACGAGTGGTTGGGTGCACACCACGAATACACCTTGCTGACCGTGGTGTCGGCGCTGCCGGCGCGCGCCGCCGCCGCTGTCGACAAGGCCACGCTGCAAGCCTGGCATGACGAGACCGCCGAAAAAGTCTTCAAGCCCTTGCGCACCTTCTTCAAGAAGCAGGGGCTGCACGCCAACTTCGTGTCCAAGGTGGGTGCGCCGGCCGATGTGATCGCCAGCACCGCGGTCAAAGGCGGCTTCGACCTGTTGATGCTGGGTTCGCACGGCCATGGCGCGCTGGTCAACCTGGTGACGGGTTCGGTGGCGACCAAGGTGCTGGCCCAGTGCAAGACGCCGGTGCTGCTGATCCGTTGAACCCAGAGCCTTGCTGGTCGCTGGTTGCTGGCCGACCGCCGGCCCGGGGCCAGCGGCCAGCCAGTGGTCAGCGGCTGCGCAGCCCGTTCAGGCAGGTCGACGCCACCCAGTCGACGATCTGCTCGTCGCTGAAGTTGCCGCCCGCCTTCAGGTAGGCCGGCACCGGGTCGCAGGCCCGCGCGAAGACGGTGTAGAGCACCACCTCGGGCGGCAGCTGGGCGTCGATGTCGCCTGCCGTTTGGGCCTGCACGATCCAGGCACCCAGGTGTTCACTGACTTCCATCAGCAAGTCCAGGTAAACCCGGCTGGCCAGCAATTCGGTGCGCAGCGACGAATTCTGTGACGGCACGGACGGCATCTCGCCAGCCAGTTGCATCGTCAGCGCCCAGCGCACAACGGCCGCCAGGCGCTCGAAAGCGCTGGCCTCATGGCGCGCGGCCTGCTGCTCGATGAAGGCCAGCGTGCGTTCCAGCAAACGCACCATGGCCGCAGCGGCGAGTGCTTCTTTTGAAGCGAAGTGTTTGTAGAGGCTGGCCTTGGCAATGCCGGCGTCGGCCGCCACTTCGTCCACCGTCATCAGGTCGAAACCTTTGTCGGCCAGCAGCCGGTTGACCGACGAAACGATGACTTCCTCGCGCGCACGCAAGGTCTGTTCACGGAAGGAAAGACGGGCCATGCGCCGAGTTTATCTGCCGCCTCGGGTGCGGCGGGGCCCGTGGGCGTTCAGGCCACCGGTTTGCCGCGCCCGGCCAGGCGTTGTATCCAGCCGGCGCGGCGCTCGGCGGGAGCGGGCAGCGGCGGCTCGTGGATCAACTCGTTCAGGCTCATGTCCAGACCGAAGGCGGTGCCCAGGTCGGCGGGGTCGTCTTGCACGGGACGCTCGGTGGCGCGCCAACCTGCAAACCAGCGGTGCGCGGGGGCGGCCTTGTTCATGTCGCTTGCCTTTCGGTTGCCAGAGCCAGGGGCCTGTGCGTGTGTCGGTGTGTGACTGCAGTGTCAGCGCTGCATGAACCGCTTGCACGCGGGAACAACGGGACTCCCGTGTGCCAGTTCACGGCCTTGCCGGCGGCGTGTGCCGAGGCTTCTGCGCGCAGGCCGCGTCGATACAATTCCGCCCCTTCCAGCCTTCCAGGACCGGCATGACGCCTCCATCCCAGCGCCAGGCCCAAGGCTTCGTCGAAGGCTTTGTCGCCATTGACTTCGGCACCTCCAATTCGGCCGTGGCCCTGCCCCTTGCTGAAGCCCGTGATGGCCGCGATGGCCGCGACGGCAGCGGCGGCGACCACGGCGGCGTGCGCCTGGTCGAACTCGAACCGGGCCACCCGACCATGCCGACAGCGGTTTTCTACCGCGCCGACACACCGTCCACGCAGTTCGAAGCCGAGCGCTTGTACGGCCGCGCGGCCGTGGCGGCCTATGTCGAAGGCATCGACGGACGCCTGATGCGCTCGATGAAAAGCATCCTCGGGTCGTCGCTGCTCGACCAGGGCACCGACATCGGCGCCGGCCGTTCGGTGCGCTACCGCGACGTGGTGACGGGCTACCTGCGCCGCTTGAAGACGCTGGCCGAGGCCGAAGCCGGCCACGCGCTGAGCCGTGTGGTGCTGGGCCGGCCGGTGTTTTTCGTCGATGGCGACGCCGAGCGCGACGCCCAGGCCCAGGCGGCGCTGGAAGCCGCTGCGCGCGCCGTCGGTTTCACCGAGGTGCAGTTCCAGTTCGAGCCCATCGCGGCCGCGCTGGACCACGAAAGCCAGGTCACGCGCGAACAGCTGGTGCTGGTGGCCGACATCGGCGGCGGTACGTCGGACTTTTCACTGGTGCGCGTGGGGCCTGAACGGCGCGGCCGGGTGGACCGGCGCGGCGACATCCTGGGCAACCACGGTGTGCACCTGGCCGGTACCGACTTCGACCGCCATGTCGAACTGGCCAGCATCCTGCCGCTGCTGGGCTACCGCACTCGGCGCCCGCCTGCGAATTCGAAGAACGTCAACGAGGCCCCGCGCGAAGTGCCCAGCAGCGTCTATTTCGACATGGCCACCTGGCACCTCATCAACACCGTTTACGCGCCCGGCCGCATCGCCGAGTTGCGCAGCATGAAGAGTTGGTACGCCGACCCGCGCCACCACGCCCGCCTGATGACGGCGGTGCAGGACCGCCTGGGCCACGCGCTGGCGGCAGCAGCCGAGCAGGCCAAGATCGACGTGGCCTTGACGGGCCATGCCGACATCGACTTGAGCCTGCTGGAATGCGGCCTGCGAGCCAGTTTGCAGGAAACCCAGGCGGCGGCGGCCATCGAGGCCGACCTGGAGCGCATCGTGCAGGCTGCGACCGAAACGGCGCAGATGGCCGGCGTGGTGCCGCAAGACGTGGACGTGCTGTATTTCACCGGTGGCTCGACTGGCCTGACACCGCTGGTGGACCGCATCGCTGCCGGGTTTCCGGCTGCCGAGCGCGTGCGCGGCGATCGCTTCGCCAGCGTGGCGCAGGGCCTCGGCTGGCACGCCAGAGCGGTATTCGGCCCTGGCTTGTGAACATCACAGGGCCGGTTTACCGGTAACCGCGTCGCGCCGGACCTTTCGGCTGGTTGCTGCGCGGCGTGCGGAAGGCCGGTTTCGTCGGCAGGCGCGGGCGTGACACATCGGCAATCAGCATCAGCGCGCGCACAGTGTCCTGCACCGCTTCGCCCAGGTCGCTGGGCGGTTCCAGCGTTTCGATGACGGCCAGCAACGTGTCGGCGTCTTCCAGGTCTTCAGCCTCGAAGTGCATGAACAGCAGGGCCAGGGGCTCAACCAGGTCGGGGTTGCTCATGGCCATCAGCGCTGGAAAGGTTTCCATCGCTGCGGCGAAACCGGCCACCCAGGGCAGCACGCACTCGGCGGGTTCGGCCTCGTCTTCCAGCTGGTAGATCCAGGGGTCGAACCACTGCCGTTCGGCGATGGCGCGGTCCAGTTCAGCGTGGCGGCGCTGCACCAGGGCATGCAGTTCCTGCACAGCGGCCTGGGCGACGCTGGCGGGCACAGGGCGGCCTTCAACGTCGGTGACCAGCGGCAGCCAACTGGCGGGCGGCGGGCGTTGTGGTTGCAGCAGCACGCCGCACAGGTAGCCGTCCAGCGCACACACATCCAGCGGCTGCAGCGGCTCGGGCAGGGCGTCCAGCAGAGCCTCCAGGCGCTCGATGTCGGCGTCGGTCAGCAGGTTGGGGACCGGTAGGTGCGGAGTTAGGGGGGTCACGTCAGCTTCCGCATGTTGGGGGATGGTCGGGTTGAAGCGCCCGCGATAGATTCAGCCCATCGGTGGCGTGGCAGCAGGAGCGGTAGATTGTCCTGCAGCGCGACACCCAACGTCCCAACGACGTCCTTCTCGGAGGACTTTTCCCAACCCGCTGCTCGCGCAGCGGGTTTTTTTTGTCTGCGTGTTTCCCGACGCCACCAGAAAACGATCCGAAATAGACTGCGCGTTTCAGGAGACACGCACCATGGGCGCACCCGAAGCTTTCACCCGAGCCGCTGACATCACGCACTGGTACGCCGGCCAGGCCCAACGCGGCAGCGGCACCCGCACCCAGACCGTGTGGAACCCCACCACCGGCGCTGCCGCCCGACAGGTGCTGCTGGCGAGCCCTGACGACGTGCACGCGGCCGTGGCCGCCGCCAAGGCCGCGCAGCCGGCCTGGGGCGACACCCCGCCCATCCGCCGCGCCCGCGTGATGAACAACTTCCTGGCGCTGATGAACCAGCACAAGGACACCCTGGCCGCGATGATCACCGCCGAGCACGGCAAGGTCTTCACCGACGCCCAGGGCGAGGTGATGCGCGGCATCGACATCGTCGAATTCGCCTGTGGCGTGCCGCAGTTGCTGAAGGGCGACTACACCGACCAGGTCAGCACCGCCATCGACAACTGGACGCTGCGCCAGCCTTTGGGCGTGGTGGCCGGTGTCACGCCTTTCAACTTCCCGTGCATGGTGCCGTGCTGGATGTTCCCGGTGGCCATCGCTTGCGGTAACGCGTTCATTCTCAAGCCGAGCGAACGCGACCCCAGCGCCAGCATCTTGATGGCGGAACTGATGAAGCAGGCCGGCCTGCCCGACGGCATTTTCAGCGTGGTGCATGGCGACAAATTGGCGGTGGACACGCTGCTGACCCACCCCGACGTGATGGCGCTGAGCTTCGTTGGCAGCACGCCCATCGCCCAGTACATCTACGAGACCGGCGCCCATCACGGCAAACGGGTCCAAGCACTCGGCGGCGCCAAGAACCACATGGTGGTGATGCCCGACGCCGACATCGACCAGGCCGTGGACGCGCTGATCGGTGCCGGCTACGGCAGCGCCGGTGAACGCTGCATGGCCATTTCGGTGGCCGTGCTGGTGGGCGA
>JANMZP010000016.1:0-54948 GCA_031383435.1 Betaproteobacteria bacterium
GTGAACCTGCCTTCGGGCGGCGCCATCGTCATCGACCACACCGAAGCGCTGGTCAGCGTGGACGTGAACTCGGCGCGCAGCACCCGCGGCAGCGACATCGAGGAAACCGCCACCCGCACCAACCTGGAAGCCGCCGACGAAGTGGCGCGCCAGATGCGCCTGCGCGACCTGGGTGGTTTGATCGTCGTCGACTTCATCGACATGGAAGAGAGCAAGAACCGCCGCGAGGTGGAAACGCGCCTGCGCGACGCGCTGCGCTCCGACCGTGCCCGCGTGCAGTTCTCGTCGATCAGCAAGTTCGGCCTGCTGGAACTGAGCCGCCAGCGCCTGCGCCCGGCGCTGTCCGAGGGCAACCACATCACCTGCCCGCGTTGCAACGGCACCGGCCACATCCGCGACACCGAGTCGTCGGCGCTGCAGATCCTGCGCATCATCCAGGAAGAAGCGCTGAAGGAAAACACCGCCGCTGTACACGTGCAAGTGCCGGTGGAAGTGACCAGCTTCCTGCTGAACGAAAAGCGCACCGAGATCACCAAGATCGAGATGAAGCAGCGCGTGACCGTGCTGCTGGTGCCCAACCGCCACATCGAGACGCCGAACTACAAGCTCGAACGCCTGCGCCACGACGACCCGCGCCTGGAGAACCTGCAGGCCAGCTACACGATGATCGAGGAGCCGACCGAAGAGGAAAGCGTCACCCGTCGAGAAAAGGCCACCAAGCCCAAGCAGGAGCCGCTGATCAAGGGCGTGCTGCCCGACATGCCGGCCCCGCCGGCACCGGCGCCCGCGCCGGTGGTCGTTGCGGCCCCGGTGGCTGTGGCCGCGCCGCGTCCGGTGCCCGCGCCCGCGCCCGCTGCGGCAGCGGGCAGTGGTTTCTTCGGTTGGGTGTCCAAGCTGTTCGGCGGCGGGGCCGCTCCGGCACCCGCGCCGGTGGCAGCCGCCGCTGTGGCCGCTGTGGCCGCAACGCCGGCCGCTGGTACGCCCGAGAAACGGGGTGATGGCCGACGCGGCGAGCGCGGTGGCCGAGGTGGTGAACGCAGCGAACGCGGCGGTGACCGTGGTGGCGAGCGCGGTGGTTCACGCGGCGGCCGTGACAACAAGGAAGGCCGTGGCGGCCGGGGTGGCGAACGCGGCGAGCGCGGTGCAGAACGCAGCACCGAAGCCCGCAACGAGGCCCGCCCGGAAGGCCGCGAGAACCGCGAACCGCGCGAAGCCCGCGAGCCGCGCGAACCCCGTGCGCCGCGCGTCGATCTGCCCGCCGTGGACGGCGCGCCGACGCCCGAACGCGAAGAGCGCGCCCCGCGCGGTGAACGCGGCGACAACCGCCGGGGCCCGCGCCCCGAGCGCGACGCCACGCCGCGCGCCGAAGGCCCGGGCACGGGGACTGCCGCCGAAGCCGGCGTGCAGGCCTTTTTCGACACCGCAGCCGGTGCCGAAACGCCGGCCGCCGATGGCGAACGCGACGGCCGCCGCCGCCGCCGGCGCGGTGGCCGTGACCGTGGCGAAGGCCGGGTGGACGAAGCCGGCGTGGCGCGTGAAGACGGCGTCACGGCCGAAGGCACCGAGGCCCCGTCCACAGCGCTGAGCGGCACGGGTGATGCGCCGGCTGCAATGTCCGCCGAAGGCAGCGAAGCCGCTGCTGAAGGCGGCGAGCGCGAACGCGGCCGACGCCGTGGCCGTGGTGGCCGTGACCGCAACCGCGAAGGCCGTGAAGACGGCGCGCCGCGCGCGGCCCATGGTGGTGAAGGCAGCGGTGAAAACGGCGCTGAAGGCGAAGCCTCAGCCGTCGCACCGCTGGCCGTGGCCACCTTCGACGATGGCGCAGCAACGGCTGTTGGAGCCCCCGCTGCAGCACCGCTGGGCGCACCCGTCGCGGCGGCTTTCGAGTCGATGAGCCAGGTCGAATCGGCACCCACTGCCGTGGCCGAAGTGATGCCGGCGCCGGTTGTCGCGCCTGTCGCTGCACCGGTTGCAGCAACGGCCGTGGCCGCACCCGTTGCCGCACCCGTTGCCGCACCTGCGCCAGCACCGGTTGCCGCCCGTGCCCAGCCCTACGCGCTGCCGACCGACGCGCTGCACGACATCGCGCAGACCGCCGGCCTCGAATGGGTCAACTCTGACGCCGAGAAGATCCGCGCGGTGCAAGCGGCGATGGCGGCCGAGCCGCAGCCCATCCGCGTGCCGCGCGAGGCCAAGCGCCACGTGCTGGCCGACGACGGCCCGCTGGTGCTGGTGGAAACGCGCAAGGACCTGTCGCAGGTGAAGCTGCCGTTCGAGCAGGGCGCCGGCGACTGAGGCACAGGCCGCGCAGGCGGCGTCGGCTGCAAGGGTCAAACCCCGCCTGGAGCGGGGCTTTTTTTCGTCCGCTGAGCAGGCGGGGCTCTGCAGCGCGAGAGGCCGAGCCGGGCCGAGCCGAGCTGGGACGGGTCAGCCGACGCGGAGTTCGAAGACGCGTTCGAGTGTGACCCCGTCAGACAGCAACACGCGGCCGCTGCCGGCTTGCAGATCGGCCTGCAGCTCAGCCCGCTGCGCACCGGCCTGCCAACACAGCACCAGCTGCCCCGGCGCACTGTCCAACAGCGAGAACCCGCCTGTGAAAGCGGGATGCCCGTTGCGCAGACGGATCAGGTCCAGCAGCCGGGCCACCACCGGCCGCTGCCATGCAGCGTCGATTTCACCCGGGCTGTAGCGGTGGCGGTTGATGTCGCGGCCGACGCCAGTTGCCGTCAGCAGATCGAGGTCGTTCTCGCCCGCCAGCAGGCCGACGTAGTAGACCTGCGGGATGCCCGGCATGAAGAACTGGATGGCGCGGGCCAACAGGTAGGCCGCGTCGTTGCGGGCGAGGGCGTCGTAGAAGCTGCAGTTGACCTGGTAAAGGTCGAGGTTGCTGGCGGCCGCACCGGTGGCCTTGCGGCTGGCGCCGCCGCTGTTGGCGTGGATGCGTTCGACCAGCGCGTCCAGTTCCGCCGGCGGCACCAGGCCGGGCCGCGCGGCGCGGTCGCTGGCGTCGGCGCCGATGTCGATGATGCCGATGCCGTCGTGGGTGTCCAGCACCGTCAGCGCGTTCGTCGGCCGCACGCGCATCCAGGCCTTCAGCGGCTCGGCGGTCTTGAAGAACAGCGCGTGCAGCACCAGCGGCGGCAGCGCGAAGTCGTAGACCCAGTCGACCTGCTGCGCAATGGCAATCTGCTTTTGGTAGTGCGCATGGATTTCGACCAGCACCTCGATGCCCAGCGCCTGGGCCTGCGCCGCGAAGGCCGCGATGAAGGCATAGGTCTCGGGCAGCATGAAACAGCTCTCGCCGGCCTTCTTGATGGCGTAGCCCACGGCGTCCAGCCGCACCATGCGGATGCCGTTGTCGGCGAAGACCTGCAGGATGCTTTGCAGGTAGGCCGCACCCTGTTCGTGGTGCACGTCGATGTCCACCTGCGACGGCGTGAAGGTGGTCCACAGGATCTTGCGTTCGCCACTGGCCAGCGTCGTGAACGTGAAGGGCAGGCCGGGCCGCGGGCGGTACAGGGCCAGCAGGTCGCGTTCGGTCGCGCCCTTCGGGAAGACCGCGTCCATCGTCAGGAACAGGCCGGCGTATTTCGAGGCCGTTCCGAGCCGAGCGTAGTCGCGGAACTGCGGCGAGTCGCTGGACATGTGGTTGACGATGACGTCGCCCATCACATCGATGTGCTGGGTCAGCGCGCGGATGTCCGTCCAGTCACCCAGGCGCGGATCGACCTGGGTGTGGTCGATGGGGTCGAAGCCCGCGTCGGCGCCGTCGATGGGGTTGAAGAAGGGCAGCAGGTGCACGCCGCCGAACACGCCCTTCAACTTGGAATCGGGCCCGGTCAGCAGCGCCTGCAAGTCGGCCAGACCGCCGCCGCCCAGGCGGTCCACGTAGGTGATGAGCTGGACCTGGTTCTTCATGCGGGGCGCGGGACGGGTTTCGGTTGGCGGGTATCGACGAAGAGCACGGCCACGGCGGCACAGGCCAGCAACGCGCCGGCCAGGCGGATGACGTTGTCGGGCTGGCCACCCAGCAGCGGGTGGTAGATCAGCGGCAGCGTGACCATCTGGACCAGCATGGGCACGACGATGAACATGTTGAAGATGCCCATGTAGACACCGGCCCGCTCGGGCGGGATGCTGCCGGCCAGCAGCACATACGGATTGCCCATGATGCTGGCCCAGGCCAGGCCGACGCCCAGCATCGGGATGAACAGCAGCGTCTTGTCGTGGATGGCCGGGATGGCCCACATGCCGGCCGCTGCGGCGGTGAGGCACAGCGCGTGAACCGCCTTCGGACCCAGCTTGCGCACGAAGGGAATCATCGCGAAGGCCGCGATGAAAGCGACGAAGTTGTAGAAGCCGCCGAGCTGGCCGTTCAGCAGGCTGGCGTCGCGGAAACCGCTGCTGCTGGCGTCGGCCGTGTTGAACATCGTTTTGGCCAACGCGGGCACGATGTAGATCCAGTAGCACATCATGCCGTACCACTGGAAAAGCTTCATCCACCACAGGCGGCGCATCACGGGCGGCATCTCTTTGAAGGCCACGGCGATCTCGCGCAGCGTGGCGGCCATGCCGGTCGGCTGCGCGCGCAGTTCGGCCTTCTCAATCTCGTTCATCGGCAGTTCGGGCACCTTGCGCACGCTCCACCACACGGTGCTGAGCGACAGGAAAGCGCCGACGATGAAGGCCCACAGCGTGACCTGCGGGATGTGGTTGCCACCCACCGCATCCTTGTTCATGCCCAGCCAGACGAAGATGCTGGGTGCCAGGTAGGCCAGCGTCTGCGCCAGGCCGGTGAAGGCGCTTTGCGTCAGGAAGCCCAGCGAGTGTTGCGCCCGGTCCAGCCGGTCGCTGACGTAGGCGCGGTAGGGCTCCATCGTCACGTTGTTGGCCGCGTCCAGGATCCACAGCAGCCCGGCCGCGAACCACAGCGTCGGGCTGTGCGGCATGGCCAGCAAACCCAGGCTGCACAGCAGCGCGCCGATCATGAAATACGGGGTGCGGCGGCCCCAGCGCGTCACGGTGCGGTCGCTCATCGCGCCGATCACCGGCTGCACCAGCAGGCCCGTCAGCGGGCCCGCCAACCACAGCAGCGGCAGCTTGCTTTCATCAGCCCCCAGGTACTGGTAGATAGGGCTCATGTTGGCTTGCTGCAGCCCGAAGCTGAACTGGATGCCGAAGAAACCGACATTCATGTTGACGATCTGCCAGAAGGACAGATGCGGTTTCATCGGTGTCATCGGGGGTCCAGGTTCAGCGTCGGGTGCAGGGCCATATCCGCTTCAACAGCAGCTTTCGTGCGCGGTCAGAAAGCGTACTTCAGCACCACCTTGGCGGTGCGGCCGTTGATCGAGCGCGCCGCACCCCGGCCGTCGTTGCTCTCGGTGTAGCCGATGACATTGGTCAGGTTGTTGACCGACAGCGCCACTGTGGCCGCTGGCGTCAGCGCGACGCTGGCGAAGGCGTTGACCGACATGTAGGCGGGCAAGTTGATGCTCAGCGGGCCGGTCGGGCCGTCGTCCTTCGAAGCGCCGGTGCCGACGATGCTGGCACCCAGGTTGATGCTGTCGCCGAGGCTCACACTGGGCGTCAGCTGGTAGACGATCTTGGCCTGGCGCTTGGGCGTCTTGCCGACCAGCGCGGCATTGCTGCTGGCCGTGATCTTGGCGTCGGTGAACGTCAGGCCACCCTGCACCGAGAAGATGCCCATGCGGTAGGCGGTCTCCAGCTCCAGGCCCTTGCTGTCGTACTTGTTCGTCGTGACCTTGACCGGCGTGGTCGTCGGGTCGACGTTGATCTCGTCGGTCTTTGCGAAGAACAGCGTGGCGAACAGGCTCAAGCCGCCTTGACGCCACTTCGCGCCACCTTCCCACTGCGTGACCTCGTTGACCGGGATCTTGCTGCTGGCACCGTTGACCAGAGCCGGCGCGTTGAAGAAGGTGATGCGGTCGGCGTTGAAGGCAGCGCCCTTGCTGCTGCGGCCAAAGACGGCCAGGTCTTTGCTCAGCTGGTAATTGGCACCCACGGAATAGGCGTTGTTGCTGAAGCTGTAGTCGATGACGTTGGGCTTGGTCAGGTCGTACTGCCGGTCGTAGGCCGCGCCGACGGCGGTGTTGGCGATGGACTGGTAGTAGGCGCCGCTGGCGCTGTTGTTGTCGCGCCGCAGGCTGGCGTCCACCGACAAGGGGCCGGCGTCATAGCCCAGGCTGAAGTAGGCCGCCGTGGTCTTGTACTTCGAGTCCTGCGTGTTCGAGCAGCAGCCACCGAAGGCCGAAACGCCATTGGCATTGCCGCTACCCGGCACGTTCAGCAACTTCGACTTGTCGCCCACGGCCGACAACGCGTACTGGTTGAAGTTCCAGGTGATGTTCAGGTTCTGTACGCTGGTGTAAAGCCCGCCTGTGGTGGTGAGCTTGCTGCCACCGCCCAGGTCGAAACCCTTGGACAGCTTCAGGTCGTTGGCCACCAGGCTGGCATCGTCAACCTTGGTGTTGAAGCTGATGGCCTGGAACCAGTTGCCGCTGTAGGCCGTGCCCGCACCGGCGCCCGTGGCAATGGTGGTGCCGGCCGGCGCCGCCGCCACGTCGCTGCCCGGGAAGATGCCAATGAAGCGCCCGCTGTTCTTCGACCACTTGAAGTTGTTGGTCAGCCGCAGGCCACCGCCCACGTCCAGGTCCAGTTCGGAGCCGAAGGCGTCGGTCTTGGCCGACAGGCCATCGCGGATGTTCGAGGTGGCCACGGTGTTGTTCGACGTCAGCGTCTTGTCCAGCGGCCAGCCGGCGTTGTAGAAGGCCGCCTTGCGCGGGTCCAGGCCAGCGATTTCAGTGATCGTGCTGCCGACGTATTTCACCGGCGTGGGCATGAAGGTGGGGGTGCGGTCGTCGAGGTGCTTGAAGCTGACGCGGATGAAGCCGTTCGCCAGTTCCTGCGTGATGTTGCCGCGAATCTGGCCGCCGCCCACGGTACCCGCAGCGCCGGCGCGGCCGCCGTCGCCCGAGTGGTAGAAGCCGCCGACCCAGAAGCGCGTCTTCGGCGCGATGCGCCCGCCGTAACCCAGGTCGACACGGGTCTCGTCATAGCCCAGACCCTTGGTCAGCGCCAGGCTGCCGCCCTGCTCCAGGCCGGTCTTGCTGACGAAGTTGATGAGGCCGCCGGGCGCGCCGGTGGCCAGGGTGCTGGCCGAGCCGCCACGCAGCACTTCCAGGCGGTCCAGGCTGGCGTCGGCGCGGATCCAGGTGTCGGGCGTGGCGAAGGCGATGTCGCCGAATTGCAGCACCGGCAGGCCGTCTTCCTGGAACTGGATGTAGCGCGCACCGCCGGCGGAAATGGGGATGCCGCGCACGCCCACGTTGGCGTTGCTTTCACCGCCGCTGGATTCCGAGCGCAGGCCCGGGATGCTGCGCAAGATTTCCGTGGCGCTGGCCGCCGTGCTGGTGACCAGGCTGTCGCCTTCCAGCGACGACAGGGAGACGCTGGAACGCATCTTGGTGGTCTTGCCGGTCGAGCCAGTGACAACGATGCGGTCGAGTTGCAGGCCGTCGTTCTTGTCGACCGGTGCCGCAGCGCTGGCGTTTGCCGTCTGGGCGCTGGCCGCGCCAATCTGCAACAAGGCCAGGGCGATGGCCAGCGACAGCGGGCGGTTCAGGGGGCGGCGGGTGGGGTTCTGGGCGTGGGTGTGTGGGGTGTGCATGGTGTCTCCTCGTTTCGGGATGGGTCGGTGCGCTTCAGCTGATCGCATTGGATAATCTTTGCAATCGATTGCAAACTAGGGAAAACCTGCACTCGCCTGGTGCATGTTGTTCGCTGGCTAAGCCCGTTAATTGTGCAGAGACGGCTGATGGATGCCGACGTAACCGTTCTTGCAATCGAACGGCAATACAAGCGCTTCCCACGGCCGGCTGGCGGACGCCCCTCAGGCTGGCAGGGGCGCGCTGGCGCGCACGACCAGGTGAACTGGCAGCACACGGGGTGCCGCCCGCTCGCCGCGCAGCAGCGCCAGCAGGGCGTCGACCAATTCGGCCCCGGCCAGCGCCACGGGCTGGTGCACGGTGGTCAGCGGCGGGTCGCTGTAGGTGGCCACCGGCATGTCGTCATAACCCACGACGGCCACGTCTCTGGGGACGCTGCGGCCGGTGCTGCGCAGCACCTGCACGGCCTGCAGGGCCAGCAGATCGCTGCAGGCAACCACGCCGTCGAAGGCCACACCGCTGGCGCACAGCCCGTCCAGTTGCTGGCGCGCGGCGATGATCTCGAAAGGCGCCGGCACCTGCAGCTGCGGGTCGGCCTGCATACCGGCTTCGGCCAGGGCTTGCAGGTAGCCCTGGTGGCGCAGGTCCACCTCGGGCAGGCGGGTGTCGCCCACGAAGGCGATGCGTTGGCAGCCACTGCCCAACAGGTGGCGCGTGGCCTGCAAGCCGCCGGCCACGTTGTCGCCGCCCACGCTGCAGTACAGCTGCTGCGGCAGTTGCCCGCCCCACACCACCACCGGGACCTTGCGCGCCGCCATTTCATTCAACTGGTCGTGGTGACGCCACTGGCCGATGATGACCAAGCCGATGGCCTTGCCCGAGTCGTAGAGCGTGGCCGCGCTGTCCAGCCTTTCGGCGTCCACGCGCGACAGCAGCATGTCGTAGCCGCGGTCGGTCAGCGCGTCGGCGATGGCCCCCACGATGCTCAGGAAGAAGGGGTCGCTGATGTGCTGGCGGGCCTGCGCGTCGTAGGGCACAACCACCGCGATGGTCTGGTTCTTCTGCAGCCGCAGGTTCTGCGCGCCCAGGTTGATGCTGTAGTTCAGCGAACGCGCCAACTGGCCGATGCGTTCGCGGGTTTCCAGGTTGACCAGGGTGCTGCCGTTGAGCGCCCGCGACACGGTGGACACCGACACGCCGGCCAGGCGCGCGATGTCGGCCATCTGCAGGCGCTTGGCTTCGCTGTTGCTGGTCATGCTGCGGTCCAGGCCCGATCAGGGCAACCGTTCCAGCGCGCGCTGGTAGACGGCGTCGTGCATCAATTCATCCCAGGTCAATGGCGGCGTTTGTGGCAGCAAGGCCAGGCGACGGTGCTCGCTGTCGGGGTCGAGGTGCCAATGACCGAGTACGGCCTGCTCTTCAAGTCCGGCCAACAAGGCGTCCACCGCGTCGCCACCGTCCACCGACTGGTTGCACAGCAGCACCAGGTCGCAACCGGCGTTCAGCGCCAACATGGCCGCTTCGGCATAGCTGAGGTCGCCGCCTTCGAGGTGGCGCGCACCTTCCATGCTCAGGTCGTCGCTGAAGACGGCGCCCGTGAATCCGAACTGGCCGCGCAAGATCTCTTTCAGCCAACGTTCGGAAAAGCCGGCCGGGCGGCTGTCAACCTTGGGGTAGATCACGTGCGCCGGCATCACCGCCGTCAAGGTGGCGCTGAGCCATTCGTAGGGCCGTGCGTCGTCGGCCAGGATGGCCTTCAGGCTGCGCTTGTCGACCGGTACCGCCACATGGCTGTCGGCCTTCACGAAGCCGTGGCCGGGGAAGTGCTTGCCGCAGTGCGACATGCCGGCGCGCAGCAGGCCGTGGATGACGCTTTGCGCGAGCACGGTGGTCACGCGCGGGTCGCGGTGGAAGGCGCGTTCGCCGATGACGCTGCTGCCGCCGTGGTCCAGGTCGAGCACCGGCGCGAAGGTCAAATCCACCCCGCAGGCGCGCAGTTCGCTGGCCAGCACATAGCCCAGCGCGGTGGCGCTGTCGGTGGCGGTCATGGCGTCGTGCATCCACTGTTCGCCGAGGGTGCGCATGGCGGGCAGCGCGGTGAAGCCGTCGGTGCGGAAGCGCTGCACGCGGCCGCCTTCGTGGTCCACGCAGATCGGCAGGTCGGGCCGCAACTTCTTGATCGACGCGGTCAGCTCGGTCAGCTGCAGGCGGCTCTCGAAATTGCGCGCGAAAAGGATCAGGCCGCCGGTCAGCGGGTGCCTGAGGCGCTTCTTGTCGGCAGTGGTGAGGACCGTGCCGGCGATGTCGAGCACGACCGGGGCGTGGGGGGCGTGGGGCGCGTGGAGGGTCATGGCAGAACCGCTTTCTTTTCGACGACAACAAACGAGGCCGCGTAGTCGGTCTCGTCGGTGAGGGTGACATGGCCGACCCAGCCCTGCGCTTCGAACCACGCGGCCAGTTCGCCCGACAGGCGCAACACGGGCTTGCCGCTGGGCTCGTTGAGGATCTCGCAGGCCCGCCACGTCATGGGGCTGCGGATGCCCAGACCGATGGCTTTGGAGAAGGCTTCCTTGGCCGAAAAGCGCGTGGCCAGGTAACGGATGCCGCGCGCTTCGACGCGGGCGCGGCGGGCGTGGAAGACCTGCAGCTCGGTCGGGCCCAGCACGCGTTCGGGGAAGCGTTCACCGCGCCGCTCCAGCGTGGTCGCGATGCGGCGGATGTCGCAGACATCGGTGCCGATGCCCACGATCATGCTGGCGCGCTGCCGGCGTCACTGCGGTGGCCGAGGCGGATGGCGCGCAGGTAGGCGCGCACGGTCTCGGACAGTCCCAGCTCCAGCGCCTCGGCGATCAGCGCATGGCCGATGGACACTTCCATCACGCCAGGCACGGCACGCAGAAAGTCGGGCAGGTTGTCGCGGTTCAGATCGTGGCCGGCGTTGACGCCCAGGCCGTTGACCTGCGCAGCAGCGGCGGCGGCGGCGAAGCGTTCGAGTTGGGCACCTTGCCCGGCTTGGCCAAAGGCCGCGGCATAGGGCTCGGTGTACAGCTCCACCCGGTCAGCGCCGATGGCGCGGGCCCGCTGCATCGCCTCGGGCGTCGGGTCCATGAACAGGCTGACCCGCACACCCAGCGCGTGGCATTCGGCAATCAGCGGGCGCAGGCGTTCGCCGTCCACGGCCAGGTCCCAGCCGTGGTCGCTGGTGAACTGGTCTTCGCTGTCGGGCACGAAGGTGGCCTGGTCGGGTTGCAAGCCCTTGCCCGCCAGCTCGCGGATGAAGCCCATCAGGTTCTGGTACGGATTGCCTTCGATGTTGTATTCGGCCTGCGGCCAGTCTTGCAACAGCGCGGCGATGTCGTGCACGTCGTGGGCGCGGATGTGGCGCTCGTCGGGCCGCGGGTGCACGGTGATGCCGTCGGCGCCGGCCTGCAGGCACAGCAAGGCTGCCTTGACGACGCTGGGGATGCCCAGGTGGCGCGTGTTGCGCAACTGGGCCACCTTGTTGACGTTGACCGACAGGGCGGTCGAATCGGTCAAACGGCGTTCGGCGTCGGCGGCGATCAAGGGGTTCATGGGCTGTCGGGTGCTGTCTGGGCCAGCCGCTGCACGCCTTGCCAGACCTGGCGCGTGCGCAGCGGCGCGGGGCCCAGATGATAGTGAAGCACGGTGCGCAAGGGCACGCGCAAGGCAGCCGCTTCGGGCGCACAGATGGCGCGCAACGCGGCCGTGCTGTCGGGGGTGCTGTCCTGCGCGCTGCCCGGCTTGCTGCCGCGCCTGCCGGCATGAACCAGGGCGGCCTCCAGCGCCACCCAGGCACTGCCGCGCGGCCCCTTGGCGGCCGGCACGATGCCCGCCTCGGCCTGCAAGGTGTAGTGCGCGTCGGGCAGCA
Organism: Betaproteobacteria bacterium; assembly: GCA_031383435.1. Classification (GTDB taxonomy): domain Bacteria; phylum Pseudomonadota; class Gammaproteobacteria; order Burkholderiales; family Burkholderiaceae_C; genus Rubrivivax. The sequence goes on from JANMZP010000016.1 coordinate 11,578, forward strand.
GGTTCTCCGTGGTCAGCGTGACCGTATTCAGCTCAGGCAGCCAGCCCAGTTCGCGCAGCAGCATCAGCTCAAAGGCGCGCAGTGCGGGCGCTTCGTCGGGCTCGGTGGCCAGCGCAGCCAGCGTGTCGGCGTAGGCGTCGAAGAGCGCCGGCTGCGGGTCGTGCCGCACCAGCAGCTTCATCAACAACTCGTTCAGGTAAAAGCCCGAGAACATCGCCGCCGCCGCCAGCAGGGGCCGTCCGCCGGCCCATTCGGCGCTGCGCAGCAAATGGACTTCGTTTTCCGGGTCGGCCGGCGTCTTGCCCAGCAGGGCGTGCAGCGGTTGAAAGGGCAGCAGCACCGGCCGCAGTTGCGAAGTCGGCCGTTTGGCCCCTTTGGCGACCACCACCACCCGCCCCTGCGTGCGGGTGTAGAGCTCGACGATCAGGCTGGATTCGCTCCAGTCATAGCGGTGCAGGACGTAGCTGAGTAAAGGGGTGCTGGCGCGTCCGCTGCCGGGCCGCCCCAAGGCGGACAACGCCGCTCGGGGGCCGCCGCGGAGCGTCTTGGGGCCTTCATCACTCGTAGCCATACGAACGCAGATGCGCTTCGTCGTCAGCCCAGCCCGAACGCACCTTGACCCACAGCTCGAGGAAGACTTTGGCGTCCCACAGGCGCTCCAGGTCTTGCCGGGTTTCGCTGCCGATGCGCTTCAGGCGTTCGCCGCCTTCACCAATGATCATGCCCTTGTGGGCATCACGCTCGACCACGATGGTGGCCGCGATGCGCCTCAGATTGCCTTCCTCGACGAAGGAATCGATGACCACGGTGGCGTTGTAGGGCAGCTCGTCGCCGGTCAGGCGGAAGAGCTTTTCGCGGACCATTTCGCCAGCCAGGAAACGCTCGCTGCGGTCGGTCAGCGCGTCTTCTTCGTACAGCCAGGGCTGCTCGGGCAGGTAGGGCTGCACGATGTTCAGCAGCCGCGCCACATCGGCTTCGCGCGTGGCCGACATGGGCACGAATTCGGCAAAGGCGTGGCGGGCCTGCATCTGCTGCAACCAGGGCAGGACGTCTTGGCGGCGCTGCAGTTCGTCCAGCTTGTTGGCGATCAGCAAGGCCGGCTTGCCGGGCGGCAACAGACCCAGCACCTTGGCATCGGGCGCACCGAACTTGCCGGCTTCGACGACGAACAGCACCACGTCCACATCGCCCAGCGACGACAGCACGGTGCGGTTCAGCGTGCGGTTCAGCGCCGTGCCGTGCTTGGTCTGGAAGCCCGGTGTGTCGACGAACACGAATTGCGCCACGCCTTCGGTGCGGATGCCGGTGATGCGGTGGCGCGTGGTCTGCGCCTTGTTGCTGGTGATGCTGATCTTCTGCCCCACCAGCGCGTTCAGCAGCGTGCTCTTGCCCACGTTGGGGCGGCCGACGATGGCGACCAGGCCACAACGTTGCGGGGTGCCGGTCGCGGATGCGGGAACGGGCACTGAAGCGGGCGCAGGGGTGGGGTCAACAGCGTCGTCGGGGGTGGTGGTGTCAGGGGTGTCGTTCACAGGGCTCGTTTCATGATCTCAGCGGGCCACCGGGCTGGTCCTTGGTTTTCAGGCTGGCCAGCAGGCGCCGGGCGGCTTCTTGTTCGGCAATGCGGCGTGAACGGCCTTCGCCGCGTTCGGCCAGGCCCAGCGTGGGCACGGCGCATTCCACTTCAAAGGTCTGCGCATGCGCCTGCCCGCGTATGGCGGTGATGCGGTAGACCGGAACCGGCACCCGGCGGGCCTGCAGCCATTCCTGCAATTCGGTCTTGGCGTCCTTGCCCCAGCTTTCGGCCTCGGTGGCCGCGATGACTTCGCCGAACAGGCGTTGCACCACCGCGTGCGCGGCTTCGTAGCCGCCTTCCAGAAAGACCGCGCCGATCAGCGCTTCCACCGCGTCAGCCAGGATGGACGGCCGCTGCGCGCCGCCGCCGCGGGCCTCGCCTTCAGACAGGCGCATCACCTCGGGCAGGCCCAGCGTCAGCGCCACGCGGTGCAGGCTGTCTTCGCGCACCAGGTGGGCTCGCACGCGGGTCAGGTCGCCCTCGTCGCTGTCGGCATGGCGTTCGTAGAGAAGGCGCGACACGGCCAGGCTCAGCACCGCGTCACCCAGGAATTCCAGGCGCTCGTTGTGGTCGGCACCCCAACTGCGATGGGTCAGCGCGCGGCGCAGCAGGTCGGCACGGGTGTAGCGGTAGCCCAGACGCTCTTGCAGCGCCTGCAGTGCGGAGACCGCGCCGCCGTCCATCGCGCCTATTTCGAGCGACCCTCGTACTTGATCAGCAAGTACACCGGGCCCATGATCGGAACCAGTTTGTCATAGGCGTAAGCGATCACGACCTTGTCGTTTTCTTTCGTGATGATCAGGTCTTTGGCCGTGATCGACGAGATCGAATACTCCAGGTCCTTCTGCCGGTCGAAAGCCTGGCGCACCTCGGCCACCGTGGGCGGCTGGGCCGCGGCGATCTTCTCGACGGCCTTCTGGATGGTGTAGTACTCGTTCAAGGTGGGCAGCGTGCGGATCAGCAGGTAGGCGCTGAAACCCACCAGGCCGGCCCAGAACACCAGACCAAACAGCGTGACGCCGCGCTGTTGCGCGCGACGGCCCACACGCAGCGTGGTGTGCGGGTTGGGGCGACCCGGGCGCATCTGGAGCATCTGGGGCATCTGGGGCATGGTCACTGCTGCTCACTCCTGCCGACCGAACGGTGGCTCATTTGAACGGGCCGATGCGCCCCACGTTGCCGAAGTTCATCCAGACGAAGAATGCCCTGCCGACGATGTTCTCGTCCGGCACGAAGCCCCAGAAACGCGAGTCCTGCGAGTTGTCGCGGTTGTCGCCCATCATGAAATAGTGGCCGGCCGGCACCTTGCAGACCACGCCCTCGGGGCTGTAGCGGCAGTTCTGGGCATTGGGGAAGGTGTGGGGCTCAGGGCCGTAATAAGCCGAGCGCCGCAGGTCGACGCGGATCTTGTGTTCCTGCTCGCCGAACTTCTCGGTGTACATCGGCGAGTAGCTCATGCTGTCCTCGTCGTAGTGCTCGCCTTGGGCCACCGTGGGCACCAGAACGCCGTTCACCGTCAGCTTCTGGCCCAGGTAGGCGATCTCGTCACCGGGCAGACCGACGACGCGCTTGATGTAGTCCAGCCGCGGGTCGACCGGGTAGCGGAAGACCATCACGTCGCCGCGCGCCACCGGGTGGTTGTCGATGATCTTCTTGTTGATCACCGGCAGGCGCACGCCGTAATGGAACTTGCTGACCAGGATCAGGTCGCCGACCAGCAGCGTGGGCACCATCGAACCCGAAGGAATCTTGAAGGGTTCGAACAGGAAGCTGCGCAGCAGGAAGACGATCAAGATGACCGGGAACAGGCCGGCTGTCCAGTCCAGCCACCAGGGCTGCATCAGCAGCTTGCCCTTGGCTTCCTCGATGTCGCCATCGACGCGGGAAATGCCTTGCTTGGCCAAGCCGGCGCGGCGAACGGCGTCTTGCTGTTCCAGGTTGATGGCGGCGGCCAGGCGCTTGGGCTGGAAGACGAAACGCTCGCCCAACCAGAAGCACAACGTGGCCATCGTCAGCGTGAACAGCAGCAGCGAGAAGTTGCCAGTCCACTGGCCGAGGAACCAACCACCGAGATAGACGATCAGGGCCCCGTAGAGCGCAGCGGTCAGGGTAGCCATGGGTGACATAGAAAGGGCATCGCGGTGATCCATCGTCCAAATCAGTCGTCTACTTGCAGGATGGCCAGGAACGCTTCCTGCGGCACTTCAACCGTGCCAATTTGCTTCATGCGTTTCTTGCCGGCCTTTTGCTTTTCGAGCAGCTTCTTCTTGCGGCTGATGTCGCCGCCGTAGCATTTTGCCAGCACGTTCTTGCGCAGCGCCTTGATGTCTTCGCGGGCGATGATGTTGGCACCGATGGACGCCTGGATGGCCACGTCGTACATCTGACGCGGGATCTGCTGGCGCATCTTGGCCGCCACCGCACGGCCCCGGTACAGGCTCTGCGCGCGGTGCACGATGATGCTCAGCGCATCGACGCGGTCGCCGTTGATCATCAGGTCGACCTTCACGACATCGGCCGCGCGGTATTCCTTGAACTCGTAGTCCATCGACGCGTAGCCGCGCGACACGCTCTTCAGCTTGTCGAAGAAGTCCAGCACGATCTCGGCCAGCGGCAACTCGTAGGTCAACATCACCTGGCGGCCGTGATAAGCCATGTTCAGTTGCAGGCCGCGCTTGGCGTTGGCCAGCGTCATCACCGGGCCCACGCTGTCTTGCGGCATGTACAGGTGCACCGTGACGATGGGCTCACGGATTTCCTTGATGCGCCCCAGATCGGGCATCTTGCTGGGGTTCTCGACCGAGACCACCGTGCCGTCGTTCAACTCGACCTCGTAGACCACGCTGGGCGCAGTCGTGATCAGGTCCTGGTCGAACTCACGCTCCAGCCGTTCCTGCACGATTTCCATGTGCAGCAGGCCCAGGAAACCGCAGCGAAAACCGAAGCCCAGCGCCTGGCTCACTTCGGGCTCGTAACGCAGCGACGAGTCGTTCAACTTGAGCTTTTCCAGCGCGTCGCGCAGCTGGTCGTATTCGCTGGCCTCGGTGGGGTACAGACCCGCGAAAACCTGCGGCTGGATCTCCTTGAAACCCGGCAGCGCTTCCAGTGCCGGGCCGGCGTTGTTGGGCAGCTTCTTGTCCACCGTGACGGTGTCGCCCACCTTGGCGGCCTGCAGCTCTTTGATGCCGCAGATGATGAAGCCCACCTCGCCAGCCTTCAAGGCGTCGCGCGCCACCGTCTTCGGTGTGAAGACACCCATCTGCTCAATGCCGTAGACCGAGTTGGTGGCCATCATGCGGATGCGCTCGCCCTTCTTCAGGATGCCGTCCACCACGCGCACCAGCATCACCACGCCGACATAGTTGTCGAACCAGCTGTCGACGATCATGGCCCGCGGCGGGCCGTCGGGGTTGCCGCGCGGCGGCGGCATGCGCGCGATGACGGCTTCCAGGATGTCGTCCAGGCCCATGCCGGTCTTGGCCGAACACGGGATCGCATCGTCGGCGTCGATGCCGATCACGTCCTCGATCTCGCTCTTGGCGTTCTCGGGGTCGGCGTTCGGGAGGTCCATCTTGTTCAGCACCGGCACCACGGTGACGCCGAGGTCCAACGCCGTGTAGCAGTTGGCCACCGTCTGCGCTTCGACACCTTGGGAGGCGTCCACCACCAGCAGTGCGCCTTCGCAGGCCGACAGCGAGCGACTGACCTCGTACGAGAAGTCCACGTGCCCGGGCGTATCGATCAGGTTCAACTGGTAGACCTGGCCATCGCGCGCCTTGTATTCCAGCGCGGCCGTCTGCGCTTTGATGGTGATGCCGCGCTCGCGCTCGATGTCCATCGAGTCGAGCACCTGGGCTTCCATTTCGCGATCGGACAAGCCGCCACAGCGCTGAATGATGCGATCGGCCAGCGTGCTTTTGCCGTGGTCGATGTGGGCAATGATGGAGAAGTTTCGGATGTGATTCATGGACGGCAAAACGGTGCTCGCGCGGTGGCTACAGCAGCATGGCCGCCGCGCCGAACGCTCAACTTCGCACAGCGAAGTTAAAGGCCGCGTAACGGCCCGGCGACAGGCAAAAAAAAGGCGCGTCGAATGAGGTGACGCGCCTTCCAACAGAACGTTTGGCAACTGCTTGTTGGGGCCCCATTGTAGCCAAAACGATCAGCCGGGAACCCGCGTCATTGCTGGCGTTCCGGCCGTTGCAGCGATCCGACAGCAAAACTTATCAACAGGCTATCAACAGGCTTGTGGACAAATTGCAGTGCCGGGGTCGATTGCGGTCTTTGGGCCCTTCAAGCACTTAAATCGAGCGTCTAAAGCCAGCATTCTAAACGGCGGATGCGTTAATCGCAGGTGGCCCGCTATTGAAGTGAAAGGTTACTAACTTGCATAAGTCAGTGGGCACGAAACATGCCAAATTACAGATCAGATATGACTTCATAATGTGGAAAGACCCGGCGCCAGAGTCAACTAGCTGCCGGGTCATGGCACCCCGATCCGTCGGCGTGAAAACTCAGCGGCTGGGGCGGATGACGATGTAGTTCGTCCAGTCGCCACGCCGCACCAGCAGGGTCACGGCCTTGGCCTTTTCGGCCTTGCTGGCCACGGTAGCAAACTGCTTGCCGTCGACGATCTCGGTGTTGTCGATGGACAAGATCACGTCACCTTCGCGCACCCCGGCCTTGGCAGCGGCCCCGTCCACGGCATCGACCTTCACGCCGCCGCGTACGCGCAACTCTTTCTTCTGCGCGTCGGCGATGTCAGACACCGTGATACCCAGCGCGCTCTTGGCGGCTGGCGGTGCACTGCCCGCTTCGGCAGCAGCCCGCTTCACCGGCTTCTCGGGTTCGAACTCGACCACCATCACGGTGATGTCTTTGGTGGCCCCGCGCCGGAAGAGTTGCAGTGCGGCCTTGGCACCCGGCTTGATGCTGCCGATCAGACGCGGCAGATCTGCCGATTTCTCGACCGCCTTGCCGTCGACCTTCAACAGGATGTCGCCGGCCTCGATGCCGGCCTTGTCGGCCGGGCCGTCCTTCTCGACACTGGTGACCAGTGCGCCACGCGGCGCGCCCAAGCCGATGGACTCGGCCACTTCCTTGCTGACCTGCGTGATACCCACGCCGATGCGGCCACGGATGACACGCCCGTTGGCGCGCAATTGCTCGGCCACGCGCGTGGCCTCGTCGATGGGGATGGCGAAGCTGATGCCCATGTAGCCGCCCGAGCGACTGTAGATCTGCGAGTTGATGCCCACCACTTCGCCGCGCAGGTTGATCAGCGGGCCGCCCGAGTTGCCGGGGTTGATGGCCACGTCGGTCTGGATCAGCGGCAAATAGCTGTCGCCGGTGTCGCGCTGCTTGGCGCTGACGATGCCGGCGGTGACGGTGTTGTCCAGATCGAAGGGTGAGCCGATGGCCATCACCCATTCGCCCACCTTCAAGCGGTTCACGTCACCGATCTTCACGAAGGGCAAGCCCGCCGCTTCGACCTTCACCACGGCCACATCGCTGCGCTTGTCAGCACCCACGATGCGGGCCTTGAATTCGCGCTTGTCGGTCAGGCGCACGATGACTTCCTCGGCACCGTCGACCACGTGGGCGTTGGTCATGATGTAGCCGTCGGCGCTGAGGATGAAGCCCGAGCCGACACCACGCTGCTGCGGTTCTTCGTCGTTGCGCGGTGCCTGGCGCGGGTTCGGGCGGTTCGGCATGGGGATGCCGAAGCGGCGGAACAGCTCTTCGATGTTGGGATCGCCTTCGCCCGTGGCACCGGCGGCCGCGCGCTTTTCGGTGGTCCGGATGTTGACCACCGAAGGCCCCACGCGTTCCACCAGTTCGGTGAAGTCAGGCAGTTGCAACGCCGGCGCGGCTTGCGCGTGGCTGAGGCCCGGCGGCAGCGCCGTCAAGGCCAGCAGGCAGACCGCCGTGGTCACGGCCAGCCGACCGGACCAGATGCGGACAAGAGTCGGGCGAAGATCGTTCATGCGGTGGATTTCCTCAGTCAAGACGGGCGATTGGAACCGCGGACGGCGGGCGGGAGCCGGACAGGGCTATTCAGGCGACGAACAAGATGTCATCTGCAGGCCCAAGCCGCCGACTTCAAGGCCGGCGGCGCTCCAGCGCCGCAGCAAAAAGCTTGAGGGTGGCCAACGGCACGTCACCCACTGCCGTCAACCAGTGATCGCCCCGGCGCTGGGTCAGCATGGCCGTCGCACCGTGCTGGGCCTGCATCTGCATCTCGCTGCGGTGGCGCTGCGGCTTGTAGCTTTCGACGAAGAGCGACACATGTGTCAGGCCGTCGCTGAAGACGGCTTGCAACACCGGCTCACCATCACCGGTGGCCTCCATGCCCCGGCGCACGCTGCCGGCCAATTTGAAGCCGGCCACGGGGTTCACCAGCAACCAGCCTTCGGTCTCCAGGCTGCTGCGCTGCTGCTGCGGTCTGATGACACGCCAGCCGCTCAGCTTGCCCAGGTTGTGCATCGCCTGGGCCACCGATTCGGCCTGTGGCTTGATGCCGATGGCCACCTCCGAGAAGGCGGTCGATTCCAGCACGGCGCGTGACAACGCACCGCCGGCTGCAGCACCTGCAGCACCTGCAGCAACCGGGCCGAGCAAGTCGGCTCGCAGCATCAGGCCCGTGACCACATCAGCCCAGAAACGCTGGGCGTAGCGCAGGCCGTCACGCGGTTCCAGCAGGAAGACAGCCGCGTCGCGCCCGGCCACGCGGCTGTCGGCTTCACGGCGCATCTCGTAATGCTCGAGGGCCTGCGGCTCGACGGCCTGCGGGGTGGTCGACCAGCCCGGAAGCGTCTCGCGCTTTTCGACCACCACGGTGCGGGTCTTGGGCCACAGCGTCTGCACCGCGTCGTTGTGGCGCAGGATGCGCTGTTCGCGGCCGTCCAAGGCATCCAACTGTTCGTAGACCTGGTCGCCCACCACGTAGTGCCCGACCCGCGAACTGGACAGCGTGCCGCCGGCGCTGAAGACCAGCGTGCCCTGGTAGTTGCCGGTGGTGGCTGCGATGTGGATGCGCTGCATCCAGGCACGGGCTTCCAATGTGGCGCTGCTGCTGGCTGGCTCGGGCGCAGCGTGGGTCGGCACAGGCCAGACGGCCCATACCAACACTTGCGCCACCAGCAGGGCCACGGCTGCCAGCGGCCGCCCACGCGGGTTCCGCACCGACATCAACGGCGGGCGACGGCAGGAACGATGCCTTCGACCCGCCGCAGACTGCCGCCCATCGCCTGGTGAACGCGCAGGAACTCATCCAGGCGCGAATCGGTGATCAGCACCGCGCCATCGCTGCCAGCAATGGCAACAGCACCGGCTGCGGCTGTGGCTGCGGCTGCGGCACCCGCATCTGCGACCATGGCGGCAGTGCTGGCAGCCGTCAATTCAGCGCTTGCCGGAGCCGGCCCCAAGCGCGCCACCGTGAACGCACCGGCGACCAGGATGAAGCTGGCCGCCAGCGCCGCCGGCAGACGCCAGGCCGGACGCGGTGCCCTTGGGGGCAGCGAAGCCGGTCGCTCCAGCCAGGTGGTCGGGGCCAGGATCGCCGGCTCGGCCGCCAGGCGCTGGCGCAGTCCGGTCATGAAGCGGGCATCGCGCGCGGATGCGCTGGCCAACTCTGCCGAGCGCATCACATCGCCGATCAGGTGGTAGCGGTGCCAGGTCTGCCGCGCGCCGGCATCGTCACGCCACAGGCGGCAGGCGCGGTCCAGTGCCTGCGCTTCGCCGTCGGCACCGGCCGACAAGCAGAGGCGCGCCTGTTCATCGTCGGTGAGGGTTGCGTTGGTTGTGTCGATTTCGGCGTGCATGGATGGGGTGAGGCAGGTCAGGCAAGGGGCTGGCGGGCGGTGCGCAATGGGAAGGCGCGCAGCAGTCATGGTGTGAACGCTACCAGCGCTCGCCGTCGCTCGTGTCGAGCAAGGGCCGCAGGCGCGTGGCGATGGCGTCACGGGCGCGAAAGATGCGCGACCGCACGGTACCGATAGGGCAATTCATGGCTTCGGCGATTTCTTCATAACTGAGGCCTTCGATCTCGCGCAGGGTGATGGCTTGTCGCAAGTCTTCGGTCAGCGCTTCGATGGCGGCGTTCACGGCCGTCGCGATCTCTTTGCTGGCCAACAGGGCTTCGGGTGTTTCGCCGTCACTTAGTTCACTTTCATTGCGAGAAGTTTCATCGCCCTCTTCACCCACGCAGCGTGCCGACTCGAAAAGCAGCGGATCGCGCTTCATGTCAACCAGCGCTTTCTTCGCCGTGTTGACGGCGATCCGGTACAGCCAGGTGTAGAAAGCCGCCTCGCCACGGAATTGCGGCAGTGCGCGGTAAGCACGGATGAAGCTTTCCTGCGCGATGTCCTGCACCAGGCCGCTGTCGCGCACCATGCGGCCGACCAGCCTTTCCACGCGGCGCTGGTACTTGACCACCAACATCTCGAATGCGCGCACATCGCCCTGCTGGGCGCGTGCGACCAGCAGGGCATCGACATCGGTGTCGGCCATTCAGCGGTCGGCCGAAGCGGCCGCCGCTGCGCGCTCGGGCGGCGCGACCACCCGGTGGTAGGCGGCCACACGCAGGCCGTGCATCGCGGGGCCGACTTCGGCTGCCGTGACCGCGATCCAGCGGTTGCGGTTCCAATTGCGCAAGGCAAAGCGATGGCTGGAGTGATCGCCCGCCCCAGGCCGCAAGCGCAACAGCAAAGCGCCGCCGCCATTGAGCATCACGTCCAGTTGGCCCGGCAGGCCGTCAGCTGTCCAGCACAGGCCGTCCCAGACCAGATCAACCGGCTTCGGCGCGGCCAGCCGCCAAGACAGCGCTGCCACCGCCAGTGCGAAAACTGCCGCCCAGGCGGGCGGTCGTTCGGCAAGCTGCAAGGCCCAGGCACCCGAGGCGGCCGCGGCCAAGGTAGGCAAGGCGGTTTGCAACCCACGCCACCACCGCCCACCCGAGCAGCGCACGCTGACAGGCGGCGCGGCGCGCATGCCGCATCAAGCCCGGCGGAACACCAGCGTGCCGTTGGTGCCGCCGAAGCCGAAGTTGTTCTTCACAGCCACCTCGATCTTCATCTGTCGCGCCTCGTTGGCGCAGTAGTCCAGGTCGCAGTCGGGGTCCTGGTTGAAGATGTTGATCGTCGGCGGCGACACCTGGTGGTGCAGCGCCAAGACGGTGAACACCGACTCGATGCCGCCGGCACCGCCCAGCAGATGGCCGGTCATCGACTTGGTCGAATTCACCACCAGCTGCTTCGCGTGGTCGCCAAACGCCAGCTTGATCGCGTTCGTTTCGTTGGCGTCGCCCAGCGGCGTGCTGGTGCCGTGCGCGTTGAGGTACTGCACCTCGGACGCGTTCACGCCGGCATTGCGCAGCGCGGCCTTCATGCTGCGCTTGGGACCGTCGACATTGGGGGCTGTCATGTGGTGCGCATCGGCACCCATGCCGAAGCCCGCCAGTTCGGCGTAGATCTTGGCGCCGCGCCGCTTGGCGTGTTCGTACTCTTCCAGCACCACCACGCCGGCGCCCTCGCCCAACACGAAGCCGTCGCGGTCGCGGTCCCAGGGGCGCGAGGCCGTCTTGGGGTCGTCGTTGCGCGTGGACAGCGCGCGCGCCGCCGCGAAGCCGCCCACACCCAGCGGCGAGACGGTGCTCTCAGAACCGCCAGCAATCATCACGTCGGCGTCGCCGTACTCGATGAGCCTGCCGGCCTGGCCGATGGCGTGCAGGCCCGTCGTGCAGGCCGTCACGATGGCCAGATTGGGGCCCGTGTAGCCGTACTTGATCGAGACATGGCCCGAGATCATGTTGATGATCGAGGCCGGCACAAAGAAAGGCGAAATGCGGCGCGGGCCGCGTTCGCGGTATTCGCCGTCGGTCTGCTCGATCATCGGCAAACCGCCGATGCCCGAACCGACCAGACAGCCGATGCGTTCGGCTTGTTCTTCGCTCAGCGTCTCGCCGTGCGGCAGGCCCGCATCCTGCACGGCCTGGATGGCTGCCGCCATGCCGAAATGGATGAAGGTGTCCATGTGGCGGGCTTCCTTGACGGGGATGTAATCCTCGATCCGGAAATTCCTGACCTCCCCCGCAAAGCGGCAGGCGAAATTCGACGCATCGAACTTCGTGATGAGGCCGATGCCCGAACGGCCGGCCAACAAGTTGGCCCAACCCTCGGACACCGTATTGCCCACCGGGCTCACGAGCCCCAGGCCCGTGACGACAACGCGGCGACGGCTCACCGGAAATCAGCCCTTTTGGTGCGTGCTCGCGTAATCGATCGCGAGTTGCACCGTGGTGATCTTTTCGGCTTCTTCATCGGGGATTTCGATCCCGAACTCGTCCTCGAGGGCCATCACCAGTTCAACGGTGTCCAGCGAGTCGGCGCCGAGGTCGGCCACGAAAGCCTTCTCGTTGGTGACATCGGATTCGGGTACGCCGAGTTGCTCGGCAATGATTTTCTTGACTCGCGCTTCAATATCGCTCATGACTCCTCCAGGAGTGGGGACGGTTCAAACAGCCCTCGATTCTACCGGTGGGGCCTGTACCGGATTTCTATGTTCTTCAGGGCTTGCGCCGGGGCGCTTCAGCCCATGTGCATGCCGCCATTCACGGCCAATTCGGTACCGGTGATGTAGCCGGCTTCCTTGCTGGCCAGGAACAGCACCGCGTGCGCCACCTCCTCAGCCGAACCCAGTCGGCCCAGCGGAATCTGCGCCAGCAGGGCGGTCTTCACGGCCTCGGGCAGGCCTTGCGTCATGTCGGTGGCGATGAAGCCGGGCGCAACGCAATTGGCGGTGATGTTGCGGCCGCCCAGTTCACGGGCCAAGGCGCGCGTCAGACCGGCGACACCGGCCTTGGCGGCGGCGTAGTTGGCCTGGCCCGCGTTACCGATAGCGCCCACCACCGAGGTGATGTTGATCAAGCGGCCGTAGCGCTGTTTCATCATCGGCCGGGTGGCAGCGCGGCAGGCGCGGAAGACGGCCTTGAGGTTGGTGTCGTGCACCGCGTCCCAATCGTCATCTTTCATGCGCATGGACAGCCCGTCGCGCGTGATGCCGGCGTTGTTCACCAGCACATGCAGTCCGCCTTGCGTCTTCACGAGGGTGTCGATCGCCGCGTCCAGCGCGGCACCATCGGTCACGTCCAGCTCGATGCCTTGGCAGCCCGGGAAGGCGGCCAGCGCTTCGCTGATCGTGGCAGCACCGGCGGCAGATGTTGCGGTGCCCGTGACGCGATAACCGGCACCCGCCAGCGCCAGTGCGATGGCCCGGCCGATGCCGCGCGTGGCACCGGTGACGAGGGCAATCTGTGCCGTGGCGGCCGCAGCCGAGGCCGGGGCGTTCGATCCGTCGCTCATGCCAGCAAACCCTTCGCCAGGGCCAGAGTGGCCGGGTCCAGCACGGTGGTGGTGACCAGTTCGCCATCGATGCGCTTGACCAGGCCAGACAGCACTTTGCCGGGGCCACATTCGAAGATGTGGGTCAAGCCACGGGCCTTCAGCGCCTGCGTCACCTCGACCCAGCGCACCGGCCCGAAGGCTTGGCGGTAGAGCGCGTCGCGGATGGCGTCGGGCTCGGTCTGCACGGCCACGTCGATGTTGTTGACGACAGGGATGCGCGGCGAGCGGATCGTCACGTTGACCAGCCGTTCGCGCAGCACTTCGGCCGCTGGCTTCATCAGCGACGAGTGGAACGGTGCCGACACCGCCAGCAGCAAGGCGCGCTTGGCTCCCAGGCCCTTGAGCTTTTCACAGGCCAGGTCCACACCGGCCTTGGTGCCGGCGATGACGGTCTGTTTGGGGTCGTTGAAGTTGGCCGGCCCGACGGCTTCGCCGCTGGCGGCGGCCACTTCGGCGCAGCCAGCCGCCACCACCGCAGCGTCCAGACCCAGGATGGCCGCCATGGCACCAGCACCCACCGGCACCGCCTGCTGCATGGCCTGCGCGCGCAGGCGCACCAACGGCATCGCGTCGGCCAAGGTGAGGGCTTCAGCGGCCACCAAGGCGCTGTATTCACCCAGCGAATGGCCGGCCACGGCGGACGGTTCAGCACCGCCTTCCGCACGCCAGGCGCGGTAGCAGGCAATGGCCGAAGCCAGCATCACCGGCTGTGTGTTGGTCGTGAGTTCGAGGGCCTCTTTCGGGCCCTCGTGGATCAACTGGCCCAGGTCTTCGCCCAGTGCGGCCGAGGCTTCGGCCAAGGTGGCCACCACAGCCGGGTGGTCGCCCCAGGCGTCCAGCATGCCGACGGACTGCGAGCCCTGGCCGGGAAAGACGAAAGCAAATTCAGGCATCGGATGCAACTTCAGCAGAGTCGGATGGGCAGGGTGTGCGGGCGGCGAACAGGCGCTAATAGCGCAGCAGCACGGCACCCCAGGTGAAGCCGCCACCAACGCCTTCGAGCAGCAGCGTCTGGCCGCGCTGCACGCGGCCGCTGCGCACCGCGGCGTCCAGCGCCAGCGGCACCGATGCGGCAGACGTGTTGCCGTGTTCGTCGACGGTGACGATGACTTTGTCCAGCGACAGCTTCAGCTTCTTGGCCGTGCTTTGCATGATGCGGATGTTGGCCTGGTGCGGAATCAACCAATCGACATCGGCCTCGGTCAGCCCGGCCTTGGCCAGCACCGCGCGCGCCGCGCTGTCCAGCACGCCCACGGCCAGCTTGAACACCGCCGGGCCGTCCATCTTCAGCAGCGGATCGCCCAACACCTGGCCGCCGGCCACAGTGCCCGGCACGCACAGGATGCCGACATGCTTGCCGTCGGCGTGCAGGTCAGTGGCCAGAATGCCCGGCTCGTCGCTGGCCTCCAGCACCACAGCGCCCGCGCCGTCGCCGAACAGCACGCAGGTGGTGCGGTCGTTGAAATCGAGGATGCGCGAGAAGACTTCGGCACCGATGACCAGTGCACAACGCGCCGCGCCGGCACGGACCATGGCGTCGGCCACCGCCAGCGCGTAGACGAAGCCCGAACACACGGCCTGCAGGTCGAAAGCCGCGCAGCCGTTGGCACCCAGCTTGTTCTGCAGGATGCAGGCGGTGGACGGAAACACCATGTCCGGCGTCGACGTGGCAACGATGATCAGGTCGAGGTCGTCGGCGGTGCGGCCGGCCGCTTCCAGCGCAGCGCGTGCGGCGTGCAGGGCCAGGTCGCTGGAATTGACACCGTCGGCGGCGAAGTGGCGGGCGCGGATGCCGGTGCGCTCGACGATCCACTCGTCGCTGGTTTCCAGTCCGCGCTCGGCCAGCATGGCAGCCATGTCAGCGTTGCTCAAACGACGCGGTGGCAAGTGGCTGCCAGTTCCCGTGATTCGGGCATAAAGCGGCACAGTGCGCGGCGCGGGTGTGGGGGCAATGGCCTGTGGGTTCATGCGGCTTGTTCCGGGCTGGCAGGGGACGCCTGCAGCAGGGTCTGCGCAGCACCGCCGATGCGGTCGTGCACGCGGTCCAGCAGCCGGTTTCGCGCGGCATCATAAGCCCGCGCCAAGGCTTGTTCGAAGGCGTAGGCGTCAGCCGAACCGTGGCTCTTGAACACCAGGCCACGCAGGCCCAGCAGCGCCGCGCCGTTGTAGCGGCGCGGGTCCACGCGCCGCTTGAAGCGGTTCAACACCGGCAGGGCAATCAGCGCGGCCAGCTTGCTGTACGGGCCGCGGGTGAATTCCTGCTTGATGAATTCGCCCAGCATCGAAGCCAGGCCCTCGGAGGTCTTCAGCAAAACATTCCCGACGAAACCGTCGCAAACCACGACGTCCACGGTGCCCTTGAAGATGTCATTGCCTTCGACGTTGCCGACGAAGCGGATCTGTCCGGCGTCGCCCGCCGCGCGCAGCAGTTCACCGGCGCGCTTGATGGTTTCGCTGCCTTTGATGGCTTCTTCGCCGATGTTCAACAGGCCGACGGTGGGCTCGGAGGTGCCATCAACGGCGGACACCAAGGCGCTGCCCATGACCGCAAATTGCAGCAGATGCTCAGGCGTGCAATCGACATTAGCACCCAGGTCCAGCACGGTGGTGTAGCCGTCCTTGCTGTTCGGCAGCACGGTGGCAATCGCTGGCCGGTCGATGCCGTCGAGGGTCTTCAAGAGGAAGCGCGCCAGGGCCATCAGAGCACCCGTGTTGCCGGCCGAAACGCAGGCGTGCGCGCCATCTTTCACCTGGCTGATGGCCACGCGCATCGACGAGTCGCGCTTGCGGCGCAGGGCCACCTCGATGGAATCGTCCATCGTGACGACCTCGGTCGCCACGACCAGCGTGCAACGGGGCCAATCCCTGGCGGCTTCCAGCGCTTGCGGCTGGCCGACCAGGATCAATTCCAGGTGCGGATGCGCGTCAAGAAAGGAACGGCAGGCCGGCAGCGTGACGGAAGGCCCGTGGTCGCCGCCCATGCAGTCCACGGCGATGCGGACGCGTTCCAGCGGGGCGGGTGCAGCAGAGATCGACACGGCTCAGGCTTGGTCTGCGTCCGACGGCATGGCGATGCCACCCGGCGGATATTGCCACCCAGGCGATCGAATACCCAAGGACACGGTGGTGGACCGAAGCCGGCCCACACCGTTGATCAGGCGTCGGCCTTGGTCTTCAGGACCTTGCGGCCCCGGTAGAAGCCGGTCGGGCTGATGTGGTGGCGCAGGTGCACCTCGCCGGTGGTGGCTTCGACGGCAATGCCCGGCGCAGCGACAGCATTGTGTGAGCGGTGCATGCCGCGCTTGGAAGGCGACTTCTTGTTCTGCTGAACGGCCATGAAATTCTCCTGGGGGGAAGGCGTGCCGGGCGCATAGGCCCTTGCCAAAGACACAGAGTCAAGATGTCGACTCGTGGAGGGAGCAGCCCTCGCAAAGCCTTCTAGTATAGCACCGGGGATTCCGACAGCGAGGTGACGCCGCCGACACGCGCCTCAGGCGTCGCTGTCGTCGCCCGCTGGCCGCCGACGCAGGGCGGCCAGCGCGGCAAAGGGGTGCGGCGCTGCATCGTCCATGGCGGTGTCGGCTTGCGGCAGCGGCAGCGGTTCGGGGCACACGCCGTGCATCGGCACGATGGGCAGACCCAGGATCAGCTCGTCTTCGAGCAGGGTGCTCACATCCAGCCGGGGCTCGAGCACCAGCACGTCGTCTTCGGAGTCTTCGTCCAGCTTCAGGGCTTCGGCTTCGGTGCGCACAAAGCGGAAGCGGCGGTCGACGGCGATGGGGTCGTCCATGGCCTGCAAACAGCGCTGGCATTGCAGGCTCACCGTGGCGTCGGCTTGCAGGTGCAGCCAGATTTCAGCCTCGCCGCCGGTCACGGGCAGCAAGCTGCCGGCAAGTTGCCAGTCCACGACTGCCTCGCCGCTGGAACCCAGCAAGCTGTCGGCCAGGCGGGTCATCGCTGCCAGCGGCCAGCGGCCCTGCAGCCTGCCGGCCTGGCGGCAAAAAGCCATCACCTCCAGGGCGTGTGCGTCGGTGGTGCTGTCGGTCATGGAATTCGCCTGAGGAAGGGCGCTGAGTGTAGCCAGGCGCACCCACGCCTTGGGGCACCAGCCGGCTTGACCGCAGTTGCGAGGAAAATCGGCGCGATGAACCCTGCCCCACCCCACCGCCCGCCCCTGATCCTGGGCTCGACCTCGCGCTACCGCCGCGACTTGCTGGAGCGACTCCACCTGCCCTTCACCGTGATGGCCCCGGGGGTCGACGAGACGCCGCTGCCGGGTGAAGCCCCGGCCGCGCTGGCCCTGCGCCTGGCGCTGGGCAAGGCCCGCGCGGTGGCGCTCGTCCACCCCGCTGCGGTGGTCATCGGCGCCGACCAGGTGGCCGATCTCGACGGCCAACCCATCGGCAAGCCCGGCAACCATGAACGGGCAACGGCACAGCTGCGCCAGTTGAGCGGGCGGCGCGCGGTGTTCCAGACCGCGGTGGCCGTGGTGCGCGCCGACACCGGTTTCGAGCAAGCGCTGCTGGCCGCTGTGACGGTGCAGTTCCGCGCCCTCAGCGACGCCGAGATCGAGCGCTACCTGCGCCTGGAGGAACCCTATGACTGCGCCGGCAGCGCCAAGTGCGAGACCTTGGGCATCGCGCTGCTGGCTTCGATCGACAGCGACGACCCCACCGCACTGATCGGCCTGCCCTTGATCCGCATCTGCGCCTTGTTGCGCGCCGCTGGCCTGGACCCGCTGCTGCCATGAAGGGCACGCTGGTTCTGATGCCCAACGCGCTGGATCTCGGCACCGAAACGGTTGACCTGCAAGAGGTGCTGCCGCTGGGCGTGATCCGCCGCGCGGCAGCGCTGCGCCATTGGGCGGCCGAAGACGCCCGCAGTGCGCGGGCTTTTCTGAAGCGCGTGGACGCCATCGAGCCCCTCGGCGTGGCGCTGCAAAGCATCGCCATCACCGAATTGCCCCGTCCGCGCAAAGGCAGCCGCGAACCGGTGCCGGCAACGCAATGGCAGGCTCTGCTGCAACCCGCGCTGGACGGACACGACCTGGGCCTGCTGTCTGAAGCCGGTCTGCCCGCCGTGGCCGACCCGGGTGCCGCGCTGGTGCGCGTGGCCCACGGCGCTGGCGTGCCCGTGTTGCCGCTGGCCGGCCCGAGTTCGCTGCTGCTGGCGCTGGCCGCCAGCGGCCTGAACGGCCAGAGCTTCGCTTTCGTCGGCTACCTGCCGCAAGACGGCGCGGAGCGGCTGGCGCGCCTGCGTGAATTGGAAGCGCTGTCCCGCCGCGCGCAGCAGACGCAGATCGTCATCGAGACGCCGTACCGCAATGCAGCCTTGCTCGAAGCCATGCTGGCCGCGCTGGCACCGCAAACCGCGGTGTCCGTGAGTTGCGGCCTGACCTTGCCAACCGGATGGTCGCGCACCGACACGGTTGCCGGATGGCGGTCGCGGCCGCAGGCCATGCCCGACCGCTGGCCCGCCGTATTCAGTCTGCTCGCCAGCTGATCAGCGGGCGAGCGGTCCGTTCAGTTGCCGCCACCCAGCAGCGACGCGACCTTCTTCTTTAGCCGGATGTTGGCCGACATGCCGCGGCCCGGCACCAGGCTGGCCGGCATCGCCTTGGCGCTGGCTTCCCAGGCCGGTGCCGAATCGGGCACAGACGCTTCGTAGGGCCGGTCGAAGAAAGGGTCGCGCGAAGGTGCCGCGCGGCGCGGCGCTTCATGGCTGCGAACCGGCGCGCGCTCCACAGCACGCTCGACAGGCCGCTCGGCAGCCCCTTCGGGCGCGCGGTCGGCTTCTTCGTCGTCACGCCGACGCGGCGGCCGGCGCGGCCGGTCGTCTTCCAACTCGAAAGGCTCGATGTCCAGCTTCAGCTTGAGCAGCTTTTCGATGTCGCTGACGAAACGCGTGTCGCTGCTGGTGACCAGCGTCACCGCCAGACCCGAGGCACCAGCACGGCCGGTGCGGCCGATGCGGTGGATGTAGTCCTCGGCGTGGAAAGGCACGTCGAAGTTGAAGACGGCCGGCAGGTCGGCGATGTCCAGGCCGCGGGCCGCCACGTCGGTGGCCACCAGCAGATCGACCTCACCGGCCTTGAAAGCGGCCAGCGACTTCAAGCGCTCGTCCTGGCTCTTGTCACCGTGCAGTGCGGCCGTGCGCAAGCCGTCGCGCTCGAAGGAACGCGCCAGGCGGGCAGCACCCAGCTTGGAGTTGACGAAAACAATGGCCTGCTTCAGGTCGCGTGTCTTCAGCAACTGCGTCACCACGCGACGCTTGTCGTCGTCGGTGGTGCTGTAGAAGCGCTGCTCGACATTGGTGGCGGTGGCGTTCGGCCGGGCCACTTCCACCAGCACCGGGTCTTGCAAATAACTGTTGGCCAGCTTCTTGATCTCAGGCGAGAAGGTGGCTGAGAACAACAGCGTTTGACGGTCTTTCGGCAGGTAGGACAGGATGCGTTGCAGGTCGGGCAGGAAGCCGATGTCCAGCATGCGGTCGGCCTCGTCGAGCACCACGTACTCGACCTGGTTGAGCACCGCGTTCTTGGCCTCGATGTGGTCGAGCAGCCGGCCCGGCGTGGCGATCAACACCTCGACGCCGCCTTTCAGCACCAGCGTCTGCGGCTTCATGTCGATGCCACCGAACACCACGGTTGACCGCAGGTTGGTGTGCTTGGCGTAGGTCTTGACGTTGTTGGCGACCTGATCGGCCAGTTCGCGTGTGGGTGCCAGCACCAAGGCCCGCACCGGGTGGCGCGCCGGCGACATGCTGGCGCTTTCGTGGCGCAGCATCTTCTGCAAAAGCGGAATGGTGAAGGCCGCGGTCTTGCCGGTGCCGGTCTGCGCGGCACCCATGACATCGCGGCCGGCCAGCACGATGGGGATGGCTTTGGCCTGGATCGGCGTCATCGCGGTGTAGCCGGCTTCGGCAACCGCACGCAAGAGCTTGGGGTCCAGGGGGAGGGTGTTGAAAAGCGGCCGGGCGGCTTCTTCGACGATCTCGTCGGTTTGCGTTTGGTTTGTCATCTCTTATCATTATCTCCTTGTCCAGGGTTGGGGGTGGCAAGTGCCCAGCGAACAGGGCACGACCGTCATCAGCTGCGGCGAACACCGACCAATAGCGGTCGCGACGCCCTGCCCCAGCTTTGCTGAGCGGCCCATGTACTGCACTGAGGCACCGACCTCAGTCACCCGCGCCGGACGCTCCACACCCGACCCACACCATCTATGCACTTGCACTTGCGCTTTCGTCTTGCCCTTGCCCTATCGACATTCGTGATCGTGAGTTCGCAGGCAGCGGCTCAAGGTTTGAACGCAGCGGCGCCGGCGGGCGCCGACGGCCCAAGCACAGGACCTGGTGTGACCACACCGGCCAACGGCGCGACAGCCGGCAGCGCAACCACGGTCATCCGCAACCAGCCCACCGGCCGGGCCAGTGCCGCCGAAGCTGGGGCTGGCCAGGCCGCGCAGCGTGCGCCCAAGCCCTCAACCCTCGGCCCGCGCGATGAAGCCAAGAACAGCGCTGACGGAACCCGACAAGCGGCGCCAACCACACCGCCGACCGAATTCCAGCGTTTCGTTCTCAGTGCCACCGGGCGGCAGGTTGAGGTTTTCGGATCAGCCTATTTCAGTGACAACGCCGAGGCCTCGACGGAGACGTCCTTCCCGACAGCGGACAAAACCGCCGTGCCCAGTGACTACGTCATCGGCCCCGGCGATGAGATGACCATTCGGGCGTGGGGCAATGTCGACATCGACTACCGCACCGTGGTCGACCGCGCTGGCCAGATCAGCATTCCCCGCGTTGGCACCGTGTCGGTAGCCGGCCTCAAGGCCGGGGAAATCGAGAACCACCTGCGCACGCAAATTGCGCGCGTCTTCAAAGGGTTCAGCCTGAGCGTTTCTCTTGGGCAATTGCACGGCATCCAGATCTTCGTGGTGGGCCAAGCGCGCAAGCCCGGCAGCTACGTGGTCAGCGGGCTGTCCACCCTGGTCAGCGCGGTCTTTGACAGCGGCGGCCCGGGTCCTATCGGCAGCATGCGGCGCATCCAGCTCAAGCGTGGCAAGGCGCTGGTCACGGAACTCGACCTCTACGACTTTGTGGTGCGGGGCGACAAGTCCAAAGACGCGCGCCTGGTTGCCGGGGACGTCATCGTGTTCCTGCCTGCTGGCCCGCGCGTGGCGCTGGTGGGCGCCACCGACAACCCGGCCATCTATGAATTGGCGGGCAGCAACGAAACCCTGCGTGATCTACTGGCCTACAGCGGCGGCGCGAAGGCCACCACCAATACCAGCACCGCACAGCTCGAGCGCATCGACTCGCGCCAGCCCAAGGCACCGCGCACCGTGCAAGTCGTGCAGCCGTCGGCGGCCGCGCAAACCGCCTTGCAAGATGGCGACGTGGTCACGATGTTCGGCGTGGGGCCGCAGTTTTCCAATGCGGTCACGCTGCGCGGCAATGTGGCGGCACCCCTGCGCTACCCCTACGCGGCCGGCATGCGGGTC
The DNA here is from genome assembly GCA_031383435.1 of Betaproteobacteria bacterium. Classification (GTDB taxonomy): domain Bacteria; phylum Pseudomonadota; class Gammaproteobacteria; order Burkholderiales; family Burkholderiaceae_C; genus Rubrivivax. The sequence continues at coordinate 33,054 of JANMZP010000016.1, forward strand.
AGCGATTTGATTCCCGAGCGCGGCGCGCTGATCACGCCCGACTACTTCCTGCGCAAAAACAAGCTGGTGCAGTTCCTGGCACCGGCGGCCGTGGGCGTGGACCGTTTGGTGAACGACGTCCGCAACATCGTCGACGAACCCAATTGGGAGTACGCCACCATCGAGCGCCTGAACCCCGATCGGGTGACGCTGCAGCTGATTCCCTTCAACCTGGCCAGAGCCGTCATCGACCGCGATCCGGCGCAAGATCTGGTGCTGCAGCAAGGCGATGTCATCACCATCTTCGCGCGCAACGACATCCGCGGCCCGGTGTCGCGAACCACGCGCCTGGTGCGTCTGGAGGGGGAAGTGGGCACGCCGGGCATCTACGCCTTGAAGTCGGGCGACACCTTGCGCTCGGTGCTCAACGCCGCCGGCGGGCTGACCCGTGAGGCCTACGTCTACGGGACCGAATTCACGCGGTTGGCCACCCGGCGAGCCCAGACTATTGCACTGGACGATGCGATCCGACGCATGGAGTCCACCGTGACGAGCCAGTCGGCGCAAGCGGCGGCCAACATCACGACCTCAGACACACAGGTCGCGGTCCTGCAGGCAGCGGCACGGCGCGAACAGCAGCAGGCGCAGTTGACGCGCCTGAAGACCATGCGGCCCAACGGGCGCATTGCGCTGGAACTGTCCCGCACGGCCGCAGCCATCACTGATCTGCCCGATATCGAGCTCGAAGACGGTGACACGCTGGTCGTCCCCAACCGGCCCGCTTTTGTCAACATCGTGGGTGCCGTGGCCAACGAAAACGCCATCCTTTGGCGCGACGGCCGCACGGTGGAAGGCTACGTCAAGCTGGCCGGTATGTTGCCCGACGCCGACGACGGGAACATCTTCGTGATCAACGCAGACGGCACCGTGGTCCAAGCCGCCAGCCTGGGCCGGTTCAGCAGCCTTTCAGGACTTGAACTGATGCCCGGCTCCACCGTCGTGGTGCCCGAGAAGATCAACCGCGAAACCTTTTGGACCACCTTTGTGCGGGGCCTGAAAGACTGGACGCAGATCCTGTACCAGTTCGGCCTGAGCGCCGCCGCGTACAAAACCATACGCTGATGCCGTGACCGATCCCCAAACCATGCAGAACGAAGACGGACAGCACGCCGACGAAGACGAAGAAGGCAGCCTGCTGGAATGGCTGCTGCCCTGGGCACAGCGTTGGCGCACGCTGGTCTTCGGCCCCTTGCTGGCCGGTGTGCTGGCCTTCGCGGGCAGCTACCTCATCGCACCCACCTACACGGCCAAGGTGGCCTTCCTGCCGCCCCAGCAGCAGCAAAGCGGGGCGGCTGCCGCGCTGTCCAGCCTTGGCGCCCTGGGCGGGTTGGCCGCCGGTGTGGCCAACATCCGCACGCCCACCGACCAGTACGCGGCCCTCCTGCAAAGCAACGTCATCACCGACCGTTTGATCGACGCCTTCAAGCTGATGGCGGTCTACGAAGTTGATCTGCGTGTCGATGCGCGCAAGCGTCTGGCCAGCAATGTGCGCATCAACATCGGCAAGAAAGACGGGCTGATCAGCATCGAGGTGGACGACACCTCCAAACAGCGCGCCACCGACATGGCCAACCAGCATGTGGCCGAGCTGCGCAAGCTGACTTCCGAGCTGGCACTGACGGAGGCCCAGCAGCGCCGGCAGTTTTTTGAAGGCCACTTGAAGACTACGCGGGCCAGCCTGATTGCGGCGCAACGCACGTTGGAAGGCAGTGCATTCACGGCCGGCAACCTGCGGGCCGAACCCAAGTCAGCGGCCGAGGGCTACGCCCGCCTGCAGGCCGAAGTGACGGCCAGCGAAGTAAAGCTGCAGGGTTTGCGCCAAGGCCTGACCGATGCGGCGCCCGAAGTGCAGCAACTGCTGGGTGTGCTGGGGGCCTTGAAGTCGCGGTTGAATGCTTACGAGCGGACCGACGCCAACGGCCAGGGCGCCGACTACATCGGCAAGTACCGCGATTTCAAGTACCAGGAAACGTTGTTTGAACTGTTCTCGCGCCAGTACGAATTGGCCCGCCTGGACGAGAGCCGCGAGGGCGCCACCATCCAGATGATCGACCCGGCGCAATTGCCGGAACGCAAGACCCGCCCCAACCGCGTCGTGCTGGCCGCCAGCACCGCGCTGATCGTGTTCATCGTCTTGGTGTTGGCCATCCTGATCGGTCGCTCGTGGCGTGCAGCCCAGGCTGAGCCCGAGACCGCCGAGCGCCTGGCGCGGCTGCGCGTTGCGCTGCGCGGCCGCTGAGTGGCCACCGAGCCGAGCACCAGCCCGCCCATGCCCAGATCCCACGGCGTTGTCGTGCGGCCACTCGACCCCGCCAGCCAGGTCCTGCAACCGGACGCGATCGACGCCGCCCTGGCCGTCATGCCGCGCCCGCTGGTTTTCACCAACGGCGTGTTTGACATCCTGCATGTCGGCCATGAGTCTTACCTAGCCCGCGCACGCCAGTGGGGGGCGGCCTTGGTGATAGGCCTGAACAGCGACGCTTCCGTGCGACTGATGGGCAAAGGACCTGACCGCCCCATCAACAACGAGCAGGACCGCGCCTTCGTGCTGGTCGCCTTGGCGGCCGTGGACGGGCGTGATTCTGTTCAACGAGCAAACGCCCCTGGCCCTGATCGAATGGCTGCGCCCGGACATCTACGTCAAGGGCGGCGACTACGACATCGAGACCTTGGCGGAAACACGTCTGGTACGGTCTTGGGGCGGCAGCGCCTGCGCCCTGGCCTTCGTCGATGGACACTCCACCACCGGCTTGGTCAAGCGCTTGCGTGCAGCCCCGGCAGCCTGAGCACCACGTTCGCGCGCGGCTTGCCAGCCACCCTCTAACCCTTTGATCCGGAGCAGTTCCGCCATGTCTGAATCCTTCCTGCCCTTCGCATTGCCTGACATCGGCGAAGAGGAAATCGCCGAAGTCGTCCATGCTTTGCGCTCGGGCTGGGTCACCACGGGCCCCAAGACGCGCCAGTTCGAAGCCGACTTCGTCACCTGGTTGGGCGGTGGCCTGGAAGCCGTGTCGGTAAATTCAGCCACCGCCGGCTTGCACCTGGCGCTGGAAGCCATCGGTGTCGGCCCCGGCGACGAAGTCATTACCACGCCCTACACCTTCACCGCCTCGGCCGAAGTCATCCGCTACTTGGGTGCGCACCCCGTGCTGGTGGACATCGATCCGAACACCCTGAACATCAATCCGCGGCTGATCGAAGCCGCCATCACGCCGCGTACCAAGGCCATCGTCCCTGTGCACTTCGCCGGCCTGGCCTGCGAGATGACTGAAATCCTGGCCATCGCCCGCAAGCACCACCTGCGCGTGGTGGAAGACGCTGCGCATTCACTGCCCACGCGCTACCAGGGCAGTTGGATCGGGCAGCTCGAATCCGACATCACCGTCTTCAGCTTCTACGCCACCAAGACCATCACCACGGGTGAAGGCGGCATGGTGGTTTGCCGCGACCCCGAACTGGCCAAGCGCTGCCGCGTGATGCGCCTGCACGGCATCAACCGCGACGCCTTCGACCGCTACACCTCGAAGACACCGTCCTGGTACTACGAAGTGGTTGCCCCCGGCTACAAATACAACCTGACTGACATTGCATCGGCCATGGGCATCCACCAACTGCGCAAGGCCCATGCCTTCCAGCAGCGGCGCCAGGTCATGGCCGAGCGCTACGACGAGGCGTTTGCCAACCTGCCCGTGCAACTGCCGCCGCGGGCCGCCAGCGGCGACCTGCATGCCTGGCACCTCTACGTGCTGCGCCTGACGGATGCGGCGCCTGTCACGCGCGACGCCATGATCCAGACGATGTCGGACCGCGGCATCGGCACCAGCGTGCACTTCATTCCACTGCACCTGCACCCTTACTGGCGGGACACCTACCGCTACCAGCCCGGTGATTTCCCGGCGGCTTATGGCGTTTACCAGCGCACCTTCAGCCTGCCGCTGTACACCAAAATGACTGACGCGGATCAGAGCCGGGTGATTGACGCCGTAAGGGCCATCCTTGGCCATGGATGAGCGGCGGCCTCGGCAAGTATCTGGCGGCCGTTTACGCAGCAACTTGAACACCGTGTGCTCTAAAAGCCTTCATTGCGGTTCACTGACCCGGTACCGATTGAGGCGGTTCGCCTTGCTCAGTGGCCAAATACTGGGCTTCGAGTTCCAGGAGTTCCCGACTGCGGTTCTTCAACTTCTTGGCTGGAGAGCCAAAATAAATGGCCCAAGGTTCGGTCGATTTCGTCACCATGGACATCGCTCCAATCGAACAACCTTCCGAGACCGTTACACCCGGGAACACCAGCGAATTCGTTCCGATGATGACGTGTCGGCCAATGCGTACAGCCTTGCGTGTGCCCTTCTTGAACGCAGCCGGCACCGTCGGATTCGTCATGGTTCGGCCAGAATAATCATCGCTCTCCGAAAAAATCTGGCACCCGTATGCCAGACCCGAAAAGTCCTCGAGAACCACACCTTCAAGACCACCGGCCACGTTGCAGAAAACGGCAATATGGACATTGCGTCCCATGGACACTTTTCCCGACAAGACGCAGAAGTCGTCAATTCGGGAATTGTTCCCAATTTCAAGCTGCTCAGGGTTGTTGATAGAAGCCAACTGACTGATCTTGACGTTGGTGCCAAGGAACTTGAATCGCTTGGATTTCATTTCCTCGTCTGACATGTATGCCATCAATTCATCTCCTCTGCCAAATGCATATCTCTGGAAGGCACGCCAAGAAAGCGAATAGCGCGTCTGCCTACAGGCTAATGCAAATCGTTTGGATCGTACCAGCAGCGCGGTCTGCGGTTACGCAGTCCACCGTTCAAGCGCCGTGCAACTACTGCGCTCTACACCGCGTTGACATGCACTGATGCATTTCTACCGTACCCGCCCCCGAAACATGCCCAACACCGCGAATCCCTCGTTGCACCTGAGCGCTGGCGACGACGGCCTGCGGCTTCTCGATGTCGTGCTGGGAATCTGGGCACTGTCATTGCTGGCCATCTTCCTGCCCTTGCTGGGGCCGCTGATCCTGCTGGACAGCAAGGGCGGCCTGTTCTTCCGCCAAGCCCGCCTGGGACGGATGGGCCGGACCTTCGAAGTGACCAAATTTCGCACCATGGTCAGCGACGCACCCGACCTGTTCAACCCAGACGGCTCGCGCCACGTCGGCAAGACCGACGCGCGCATCACCCGCGTGGGCCGTGTCCTGCGCCTGGGCATCGACGAACTGCCGCAGGTGCTGAATGTGTTCCGCGGCGAGATGAGCTTTATCGGCCCGCGCCCTGACGACGTGCACGCCATCGACAAATACGTCGGCATCGAATGGCTGAAGCTCGCGGCGCGCCCCGGCCTGTCGGGCCTGGCGCAGGTGACGGGCCGCAACGACCTGCCCTGGAAAGAGCGCATCAAGTACGACGTGTACTACCAGTACCACCGCAGCTGGTGGCTGGACATGCGCATCGTCGGCCGCACATTGGCCATGCTGGCCAAGCTGGACATCAAACGGCCGCTGGTCAGCGAGGCCGAGCTGAGTGCCTTCCTGGCCGACCCGCAGATTGCGCGGGATGCCGCCAGCCTGCAGGCGCGCATCCTCGCGGGGCGCCAGTCATGACAGCCGCACCCGCCTTCACCGTGCTGGTGAATTCGTCCGACGGTTTCGAGGACTGCTGGGCGCCCTTCTTCACGCTGTACTGCCGCTACTGGCCGCAGGCGCGGGAGCCGGTGCTGCTGAACACCGAGCGCAAGGACTACCGCCATGAAAACGTGGCGCTGCAATGCACCCGCGTGCAACCCGAAGGCCAGCCCCGCCTGACCTGGAGTGCCTGCCTGCTGGCCGCGCTGGACCAGGTACAGACGCCCCTGGTGCTGTACTTCCAGGAAGACTATTTCATCGACTGCCCCGTACAGGACAAGCAGGTGCGGGCCGCTGCGGCCTACATGCACGCCCACCCCGAGGTGAAGCACATCGCCCTGACCGACATCGGCAGCGAAGGGCCGCATCCGGATCACAGCGAGCCGTGGCTGCAGGAGATCCGCCAGCAGGCCCGATACCGCATGTCCACCCAGGCCGCCCTGTGGCGCGTGGACACCTTGAAGTCCTACCTGGTGCCCCAGGAAAACGGCTGGATGTTTGAGATTTTCGGCACCTGGCGGGCGCAGCGCCGACGCGAGATTTTTCTGCGCGTGCGCAACCGCGCGGTGGATCGGCAACCGCCCATCCATTACCTGCACACCGGCATCGTCAAAGGACAGTGGCTGCCTGGGATGGAAGACGTCTTTCGCCGCAATGGCATCCAGATCGACTTCGCGCGCCGCGGCTGGTACGTCCACAAGCCCGCCTGGCGCCGGCAGGTCGAAACCGCGCGCCGTTTGATGAGCGACCCCGGCTACGCCTTGCGCCAGTTTTCGGCCAAGTTGATGCCAACGTGGCGGCCCTGAATTCCTGTCCTCAGTTACCTGCGAGTTGAATGATGAATGAAAACACCACATGGCCGGGCATGAAGTTCGTCGCCGGCCGCATTGCCCGCGACTTGAAGTCGACGCTGGCTTATCCCATCTGGGCATTGAGCGGCAAAGCGGCACCGGACAACCATGTCCACAAGAAGCAGCGCATCGAACGGATTGCCAAGCAATACGGCTGCCGCAGCTTTATCGAAACGGGCACTTTCTACGGGCAGATGGTGAACTTCGCCAGTTCGATCTTCGACGTGGTCGTTTCCATCGAGATCTTCGAACCCTTCTTCGAACGCAACGCCCAGATGTTTGCCGGCCAGAAGAACGTCAAGATCCTGCTCGGCGACAGTTCCGCGAAGATGCCAGACGCCATGGCATTGACCAACGGGCGCATCCTGTTCTGGCTGGACGGCCACTTCAGCGGGGAAGGCACCGGCCTGGGCGACAAGGTCAGCCCGATCATCGAAGAGCTCCGGATCATTGCGCAACATGCGCGCAAGGACCACTGCATCATCATCGATGACCGGCGCTTGTTCACTGGAGTGGACGGTTACCCCAGCATCGCCGAGGCGACGGCCGAACTCCGGGCTATCAACCCCGACTACACCATCGATTTTGAGTGCGATTGCATCATCGCCACCCCGCGTCAATAGCCACCGGCACCCGGGACGCTCAGAACGAGATATTCTCGGCACCATACAGTTGAAAATTCATATTCACACGCCATCCTATTTCCCGCAACTCAGCGGGATGACGTATGCGGCGCATGGGCAGGCTGAATTGTTTTTAGCCATGGGCGCGGATGTCACCGTGGTCACGCCTGCAAGAAGCGGTTCCAAGGGCCACGTTCACGAAAATAGCGATTTTGGTTATGCCGTCCGTACTTTTGAGGTGGCAGGCTCGGGCCTACCTTGGAGTCGACTGCGTGGCGATTTCGAAGGCATGGTGAAATTCACTGCCATCGAGCGTCCAGATATCGTCATATCACAAGGATGGTATACCTACAGCACGGCAATTCTACCTGCATTGCAACCGCACACCAGACATCTGGTGCTTGCATCGCATGGTGCAGCAGAAAAAGCAATCGAGTCACTGGCGCCGGCTCAAATTATCAGATCGATCACTTATCGGTATTTTGAGAAATATAAAATTGGAGAAATACTTGACTGCCTCTCGGCTGTTGTTGTTTTATCCTCCTTCAAAGATCTTAACAGATTCAGCGATCTCGAGCAGTATGAGTTAAGAGGAATTCCAGCCTTCATTTGCCCGAACTACTCCATCTATCGCTCCGAAAAAACAGGCCGATCTCTTCAACACAAGAAGATACTTCTTCAGGTTGGAGAGATGAGCGAGAATAAGAATCAAATTCTGGCTCTTGAAATACTCAAAACTCTTCCTTCAGACTATTTTCTGGAATTCGCATTTCCAGCATCTAACGCCTATCTTGATCAAGTAAAAGACCGATCACGGGCTCTTGGACTTGACGATCGTATAGTCTACACCAAGGGATTGAATCGAAATGAGTTGGAGGCCAACTTCAAACGGGCATCGCTGCTCCTAATATTGTCGCGAACAGAGGCGCAGCCCATCGTGGCCATTGATGCAATCTGTCTCGGTCTCCCATTCGTGTCCACCCCGGTTGGATGCATGCCCGAACTGCGGGGGGGATTCATTGCGCGACCTGAAACCATGCGAGATGCAGTGCTTGCCGCGCATGCCAGCGTGGAAGTCTACGAACAGCTGTCAGCCGCCGCATCTGCATGCTATGCACAGTCTTACAATCCGAATGTTTCATCACAGGCGCTGCGCAAGATGCTGACTCTGCTCGCGTCATGAAGTGGTCTCAGCTACCTTCGAAAATAGGGGCCAGTATCTTGATGCTTGCGGGCATCAATTTCGTGGGCATTGATCCAGCTGATATCGCGCTGTTGGCCCTGTTTCCTGTGCTGCTGGTTATTCGCCCGTCAATCATCAAGCTCGATCGACTGGACCGCACCCCCAGATTTTTGATATTTGTCTTTCTATTTCTTTATGTTGTTTCGGCAACAATAAATCCATTTAATAACTCGTTCGTGATGAATTTCATCTCGAACACCATGCTCTTCTTCGTCATATACTTTCTAACATTGAAGGATAAGGGAAAAACGGATTTCTCGGCATTGGTGCTTTGGGGGTTTTTTGGAATCAACGCACTGCAAGCATTTCTGATGCTATTGCCTATATCTATGCCGGAGTTTATTTTTGAAGCCGTACGTGACAACAGATATATGGGATTTTTGGGCGATCCGAATCTTACCGGGCTTCATGCCCTGGTTGCCGGATTGATCCTCTTTGACGACTTGATGATATCTAGGCGCCTGCCTATTGGCACCCCCTTTAAAATCGCACTGCTCGTTTGCAGCATATTCATTCTTTTTTCAACGCAATCACGATCTGCTTGGCTTGCCATGCTGATCGGCATGCCCATTTACCTGTGGATGGTCAAGAAGTCGCTGGACAAGCGGCGTGTGATGACTGCACTGATATTCATCCTCTTAACCAGTGCTGTCGTGGCCGTAATTGCGGTTGCGACCGGGCAATCCCAGTTGATCGAAAGTCGCTTGCAGTCTATTTCCGAGCAAGATTCCGAAGCGGAAGAGGACCGTTTCAAACTTGTATTCACAGTTGCGGCGATTTCCGTCGGGCTGGACCATCCATTGGGAACGGGCCCAGGCATGTCGATCACGGCAAGCGGACTGGAGAACGTAGACGGCGATCCGATCGGCGCGCACAATGCCTTCGTCCAAGTGTTCGCGGACAACGGCTGGGGTGCACTGCTTGTCCTTGTCTTGCTACTGGGCCTTGTTATTCGTCGCTTATATCGCGCCGCTCTCGCCAACAAAGTTTTTCATGGCATGTCCAGCGCCGTACTGCTGACGGCTTTACTGGCGACCTGCGCCGAAGGGATGTTTCATGATTTGTTGTCTTGGCGCATAGCCTGGATAATTCCAGCTATTGCCTTGCTGAGCGTAACGATCAGACCCCGGCTACCCCGTGCTGCCGCCCCCCTAAATCGCCGAAAGCGACTCGAACAGTAACCATGTCGAGGACCAGCCTGACCTCTTTGACTCAAATTGCTACAGCGGTCGCACGCTTGCTGGGCTATTCGTATGTGATTGGTGTATTGGGGAGAAAGTCAGAGAACTCTCAACTGCTACTTGCGATAGGATATTTGCCCTTTCTAGCTTTCGTGGACGTACTGGTTCAATCTTTTTCCCGTGCCCGCTACGTTTCCACCGGACAAATCTCATCCATTGTCGAAAGGCAGAGGCGCCCCTTCGCCATAGGCAGCCTGTTTTTAATCTCGGGTCTAGCACTGATGGCCGGCAGTCCGCAACCTATCAAGGTCTCTTGGGTGCTGGTTGCAACCTACGCTCTTGGCGGCGTGGCTTACTTCTGGGAACGCTTTTCCTCTGAAGGACATCGTCCAATTTTCCAAAGTCTTCTGGAGATTTCAATCATCACGCTGGGCGTCGCTGCATGCTATTTCAGCAGCAATTTGACTTCTCAGGTCAGCCTGCTGGCCTTGATGTCGTTTCCACTGGCACGCTTGCTGCTGATCACTGCGCCTGAAATAGCTCTTGAATGCAAGACGGACAACAAACCTCGGGCAGCCCATGTTGGGCGATACATTGCCTTTTCTCTGGCGCAGCAGGTGGTGGGTGCGGTCTCAGCAGCCCTGCCATCGATTTACAGCAGCTTGTCCGGTGATGCAAGTGCTCTCGCTCGCAATTTGATTGCTTTTCGACTGATACATTCAGCCGCCGCGTTGGCCTCGATGGTCGTCAATTCAATGGGAGCTAGAATTTTCTACGCTAACATCGGCCAAGGATTCGAGGGATTTGAGCGGCGAGTGGCCAATCTGGCCAAGCCCGCTGGTTTCGCTGTATTTTCCATCGGCGCGTTAGCCGTGATGGCAACACCATGGGCTCCCTTGGCTAACATACCCATCTCTGGTCTGATGGTACTGATGTTGATCCTGTTCAATCTTTTGTCTTCGTTGCTGATCAACCGAGGAATGCCCGGCCTTTCCCTGCTGTGTCAACTGCAGGTTTTATTTGTTTCTGTCGGTTTGATTTTCTTACTCAATGGTCACAGCTGGTTGTTCTGTATGGCTCTAGCAATCACTTTATTGGTTTTTTTCAGCTTCAAGAACATGATGTTTTCGGCATATCTTAGTCGCCTGTCCCATTGAATCGAGTTACCTCCACAACCTAATACATTGTTCGCGAATGGTCGCATCAACAAGTCATTTTTAGCGAAGAAAGAGAAAAGGTTAGATAGTGAAAATTTGGATCATCAATCCTTACGGCCCTGTTCCAAGCGAAAGTTGGCGCGACTATTCCTATGTGATGTTGGGTCGCCAATTAGCCGAAGCGGGGCATGAGGTTGTCTGGTGGACATCCAATTTTTCGCATCACTTCAAGCAATTCCGAAGCAAGGGTTGGGAGGACATTGCGGATCGCGTAGGATTCACAATCCGCCTTGTACCCACCACGGGTTACAAGAGAAATATCGGACTTGGACGCATCATCCGAGACTGGGTCTTTGCCATACGCGCATTTCGAAACTGTCGCAATTTCCCACCGCCTGATGCAATAGTTTTTTCGGAATCGCCGCTGACCTTTGGCTATGCTGGTCAAAAGATGGCTGAAACTTTGCAATGCCCTTCCATCTACCACCAGATGGATTTGTGGCCTGAACTGATCATCAATGCCTTCCCCGCGCGATTGCAAAAAATTGCGAACGTTCTTTTCGCACCGGTTTATTCAAGTCGGCGGCGCGTTTTCTCAAAATTAAACGCGGTAACTGCGCTTGCTCTTCCTTATCTGGAAGCGGTTTTTCGAGAGGAACCTCGTTTGCGCGAACATCCTCATGCCGTTGTTTACAACGGTATTGACGTCGCAGCTTTTCGGCGCCATATGACCACAAACACCCAGCCCATTCCCGGATTGCCGGAAAAGCAACCAGGCGATATCTGGGCCATATTCGCAGGATCATTGGGTCCCTCATACGACATTCCTACGCTTTGGAAGGTGGCAGAACGCCTCGCAGCGTCGAATAGCAGCATTCACATCATTGTTGCAGGTGATGGTCCCTACAGGCCGATGCTGGAGCAACGCAGTGATCAAAAATCAACTACCCGCCTCCATTACGTAGGGAAACTGGCACCCCAGCAATTGGCGGGGCTTTACAGGAGCTGCGACATAGGCCTCTGCGCCTATTCAGCCGGATCGAATGTGGAGATGCCCGACAAGATATATGACTACACGGCTGCTGGGCTGGCAGTCATCAATTCACTTTCCGGCGAAGTCAGCAACGTGATCGCCCAGAACCAGATCGGTCTGCAATATTTGCCAGGCCATGTCGAAGATTTACTCGCGAAGTTGTTGAAATTGACCGCCAGTCCAGCCGAGATGAAGGCGATGGCCGAGCGGTCGCGCTTGCTGGGCGAGACATACGATCGGCACGTGCAGTACGCCCAACTGGTTCGGGTGGTCCAGTCGGTTGTGAAGCAAGGAATCGAGGTTCCTGTTATCGGCAACCGATGACAGGAACGTCGCTGACTTCAATGCCAGCAGCCTATGCGTGTTGCCTTTTTGCAACTTCGCTGTGACGGCATGCCGGCTGTCCAGGCACCTGCGCGCCGACGGTGGTCCACTGCGGTGGTGAAGGTGGTTGGGGGCACGGCACACACCACCCTGCGGCCGCGCTCTCGCCAAGATCAGGGTAGCTCACACCCCGTACGCGTGCCTGCTCCTGGAGTAGGCTTCCGCTTGATGCCAAATTTGGAATTACGACCACCCTGTCGATGCCAGCCCCGTACTCACTGATTTACTTCGCGCGCCGTCTGGCACTGCTCTCACCTCGCGTGAAGATGATGGTGATGATCGGCTGCGACGCGCTGTTCTTACCCCTTTGCATGCTGGCTGCCGTTGCATTCCGGCTGGGTTCGCTGGGAAACGCCTTCGAAACCACACCCGGCCTACAGCTCTCGTTGGCGTGGCTGGCACTGCCAGTCTTGGGTGCTGCGGGCTTGTACCGTACCGTGGTCCGTTACATCGACCTGCGAGTTCTGGCTGCGTCCAGTGCTGCACTGGCCGTGGTGGTGCTGATGGTCTACGGTCTGGCCCGGCTCTTTGCGGTTGAAGCTTTGCCGCGCTCGGCGGTTCTGATCTTCTGGTTCGTTGCCTTTGCCTACGTCGTGACGTCAAGGTTCGTGGCGCGTTCGTTGCTGCGGCGCAGCTTGCGGATGGGCAGCCGCCCACGGGCTCGTGCGGCGATTTATGGCGCCGGCAATGCAGGCTTCCATTTGGCGCAAGCGATGGAATTCAGCATCGAATATAAGCCGGTGTGTTTTATCGACGACAGCCCACGTCTGCGGCACAAGACCCTAGCCGGCCTGCGCGTCTATTCGCCAGATGATCTGGACGAGGCAGCGCTCACACACGACGTCAGCGAGATCGTCGTGGCCATACCCTCGGCCAGTTCAGCGCAAAAGCGACGTCTGATGCAACGCATCGAGCGCAGTGGCCTTCCCGTGAAAATCTTGCCCACCATGTTCGGCATGTTGGAACAGACGACGGCCGTTTCAGACATTCGGGAAGTTGACGTGGCCGACCTGTTGGGTCGAGACCCGGTCGAACCGCAGCCTGACCTTTTCGCGCGCAACATCGCTGAAAAGGTGGTTATGGTCACCGGCGCCGGCGGCTCCATCGGAAGTGAACTGTGCCGGCAAATCGTCTCGCAGCAGCCGCGCCGGCTGATCCTGCTCGACCACTCGGAATTCGCGCTGTACAGCATCGACCAAGAGCTGCGGGCGAGCAGCCCGGGACTGTCTATCGTGACGCGGCTGGGCTCGGTGCTGGATGCAGGGCTGGTACGCGAGCTAATGCTCATGGAACGCGTGCAGACGGTCTACCACGCAGCAGCCTACAAACACGTGCCCATCGTCGAAGCCAATGTCCAGCAGGGCCTGCGCAACAACGTGTTCGGCACACTGAATGTGGCGCGCGCTGCGGCAGAAGCCGGGGTTCAGACTTGCGTGTTGATTTCAACCGACAAGGCGGTCCGACCGACCAACGTGATGGGTGCCTCCAAGCGCATTGCCGAGTTGGTGTTCCAAGCGGCTGCGCTGCGCTCAACGCGCACGGCCTTCTCGATGGTCCGCTTTGGCAACGTGCTGGGGTCTTCCGGCTCGGTGGTACCGCTGTTCCGTCGCCAGATCCAAGGCGGTGGCCCCATCACCGTCACGCACCCGGAAATTATTCGCTACTTCATGTTGATACCTGAAGCTGCCCAGTTGGTGATCCAGGCCGGTGCCGTGGCCCAAGGTGGGGAAGTCTTCGTGCTAGATATGGGTGAGCCGGTGCGCATCATCGAGTTGGCTCGCTCAATGATCAGGTTGTCTGGATTGACCGAGCGCAGCCCCGAAAATCCTGCCGGTGACATCGAGATCAAGTCGGTGGGCCTGCGACCCGGCGAAAAGCTTTTTGAAGAGCTGCTGATCGGCGAAAACGTCGTTCCCGGCGGTTTGGCACGCGTGATGTGCGCGCGTGAGCGCTTTGTTGAACCCGCCTTGCTGGAGAAGATGCTGACGTCTCTGCATCAGGCTTGCGAGAACAATGATCTGGAATCCATGCTGCGTCAGGTGCACAACCTAGTGCCTGAATTCCGATCGCCCGAAGAGGTCAATGCAGAGGTCGAGGCCGCACTGGTCAAACGCTAGTTTCTGGCGTCAGCCCTCGGCTACGAGGCGCGTTCACACCGACTCCGTCCCCCCCTGCAGATCAACCCCACCCGGCACGCTGAGTACCGGCAAGCCGGTCTGCTTGGCCAGCACGATGGCCTTCTCACGGTCTTGGGCATCGACCCCCGGCATCGCCACGATGATGTGGGTGACGCCCGCCAGCACGTGCGGGAAGCACACGTCAGCCACCGTGCCCTGCACGGTCACGCCTTCGATGCGCAGCCCCTGCTTGGCCGGGTCGTCGTCCAGCAAGGCCAGCACCAGCCAGCCGTCGCGCCGGTGAATGCTGGCCACCAGCCGCCGGGCACTTTCGCCGGCACCCAGAACGATGGCGCGCCGCGCTTCCATGTCACGGCCATCGGCGCGCGCACGGGCATGTTCCCAAACCATGCGGTAGGCCATCCGCACCAGGCTCAGAGCCAGCAGGCAGAACACCGGATGCAGGAGCAGCACCGCGCGGGCGACGCCGACCAACTGCGCCAGCAGAACCCCCGCGGTGCTCAGCAGGCCCGCGATCAGGCACGAAGCCGCCAGGCGCTTGAACTCGTCGAATCCGAAATAGCGCCACAGTCCGCGCGGCACACCGGCCAGGGCCATCACGACGAGGTAAACCACCACCACGCCCAGCGACACGTAGTCGTCATACCAGGGCCGGCCAGGCTGCCAGCGCTCAAAGCCCAGGCGGAACAGGTAGGTGACGTGCCAGCACAACAGCACCGTCAGGCCATCGACGGCGGTTGCGATGGACCGGTTGCGGGGGCTCAACGCCGACATCAGCTGCTCCAGGCGAGCCCACCGTTGGGTATCAATCATGTTGTGCAGGCTCCTGGAAATAGGCAGGGAAGGCAGGGAAGGCGCCACCACCGTGCGCAGCGTCAGACCCAGAACGCGCAAGTCGTTCGCCAGCGACGAGTCGTCGACATAGCGCAGCGCGTAGCGCAACTTGGTCGGCAGGACCACCTCGACGTACTCGCGTTCCGGGTCGCTGGCGCCGGCGAGTATTTCGCCCTCGTTGCGGTATCTCACCGAGGCGAAGTCGGTGATGCCCGGACGCACGCTCAAGAGGCGCTCGCGCCAGGCCGGCGGGTACATCGCGACATAGCGGGGCACTTCGGGGCGCGGGCCCACCAGGCTCATCGTGCCGCGCAGCACGTCGATCAGTTGCGGCAACTCGTCGGCCTTGTTGCGGCGCATCCACTCGCCCACACGGGTCACGCGCGTGTCGCCAGCCACGGTGATCTGCGCCGCGTCGCTGCGCTGGTCGGTCGTCATCGTGCGGAACTTGAAGATGCGGAACGGCGCGCCGTGGCGGCCGACGCGTTCCTGGCGGAAGAACACGGGGCCCGGGCTGTCGAGCTTGATCAGCACCGCGGCGACCAGGAAAAACGGTGCCAGCAGCAGCAGCCCGATGGCCGCAGCGCTGAAATCGAATAGGCGCTTGATCATCGGGCCTGCAAGCCCGCGTCGGCCCGCGCCCTCATGCGCCACACCCGGGGGGCTTGCCGATCCACGCCAGCAGGTGGGTGCGCAACACCGGCCACGCGTTCAGGGGCGCCAGGCAAGCAGGGCTCAAGGCCGCTGCGGCACGCGCCAGCGGCGGCGCCAGCGTCACGCGTCGCACATCCACCTGCGCCTGCGGAAACAAGGCCCGCACACGGGCCAGTGGCACGCCGCGCACGTCAGCGTTGCGCGGGTTGTTGACGGTGAAGTCGTACCACAGCACGGCACCACCCGGTCGCAGCCACTGCCACATGCGGGCCGCCAGTTGCGCCTGGAAGGCGTCGTCGAGGATGGAGCTGAACACGGTGTACTGCAGCACCAGGTCGAAGCTGCCACCGGGTATGGGCATCTGCAGCGCGTCGCCTTCGTGCACCGCCACGCTGGCGGGCAAACGCAGGCGCGCCGCAGCGGCGCGTTCGGGCAGCAGTTCGTTGCCGAACAGGCGCGCCGGGTCGCAGCCCAGGCGGATCAGTTCCAGCAGGTTGTCGCCGCCACCGCAGCCCACTTCCAGCACGTCCAGCGTGGCCAGCGGCCGCTGCACATGGCGGGTCAGCAGACGGATCAAGGCGCGTTCGCGTTCCTGCCGTGCGTGCAGCACCTCGGGACGCAGCGGGTTGTAGCGGTCGCCGACGTGACGCCGGGCGTAACGCTCGGCAACGGCCTGCGCTTCGTCGGGGGTGGGCTTGATGGGCTTCATCGCGTCAAGCGTGTGGCCGAGTCACGCGGGCCGCGCTGCAGCAGCAGGAAGTCGATCAAGCCCCGGCCAAAGCCGATGCCGTAGCCGATGTGCATGCAGGCGCAGGCGAAGGCCACGCCCCCCATCTGCTGCAGCGAGCCCTGGGCCACGGCCACCGCGTTGACCGCGCCGGCAGCGGCGTACAGGCCCAGCACGGCCGCCAGTGCCCACCAGGCTGACGTCCACAACACCCCCAGCAAGGCCAGCAGCGCCAGCACGGCGACGAAGGCAAAAGGCACCAGGTGACGCGGCGACGCGGGCAGCTGGTGCTTGCGGATCACCGGCACCTTCCAGTAGCCGTATTGCTGGAACTGGCGGAACAGCGCGACGAAGGAAGCCCGCGGTGCATAGCGCGAATGGATGGCCGCGCTTTGCCAGACGCGGCCGCCGCCGCGCGTGATGCGCAGCGCCAGTTCGTCGTCCTGGTTGCGCACCAGGTTTTCGTCGAAACCACCGATGGCGACAAGGCTGGCGCGCGGCCAGGCGCCGAGGTAGACGGTGTCGACCTCGCCGTTGAAGTCGGTGCGCCGCGAGGCCGCGCCGCCCGAACCGAAACGGCTTTCGAAAGCCGCTGCGATGGGCCCCTGCGGCCAGCCCTGCCCCACCGGCACCCAGGGGCCGCCGACACAGGCCGCGCCGGTGTCAAGCAGCGCCTGCAGGCATTGCGCGGCGTAGTCGGGGGCGTAGGTGGTGTGCACGTCCATGCGCACGATGGTGTCACCACTGGCCGCCGCGATCGCGGCGTTCAGCGCCGCCGAGGTGATGCGCGCCGGGTTGTCGATGACGCGCAAGCGCGGCTCGCTGGCGGCGCGTTCGGTCAGCCGTTCGCGGGTGCCGTCGTCGCTGCGGCCGTCGGCCACCAGCACCTCCAGCGCCACGCCTTCGGGCAAGACCTGGGCAAGCGCCGAATCCAGGAAGTCGTCGATGTAGCCGGCCTCGTTGCGGCAGGGCACGACGATGCTGATGCCGCCGCCGAGCCTTTCAGCAGACGCGGCTGCGTTCGCTGTGGCAGCCGCTGTCCCCTTCACGCTCGAATCCGTCATGCCGCTGCCCCGATCTGCGCGCCGGCCGCCACCCGGCGCACCAGCGCCGTCCACGCCTGTACATGCTGCGCCGGGCTGAACACGGCCGCGCTGCGTGCGATGGCGGCCTGGCCCATGCGCTCGCGCAGCGGCGCGTCGGCCAGCAGGCGCAGCAAGGCGTCGGCCAGGGCCGGCGTGTCGCCCGGCGGCACGACGATGCCAGTGTCAGCGCTGATGATTTCTGCCGGCCCGGTGGGGCAGTCGAAAGCCACCGCCGGCACGCCCAGGGCCTGCGCTTCCAGCAACGCCAGCGGCATGCCTTCGTAGCGCGACGGCAGCACGAACACGGCGGCTTCGCGGTACGCGGCTTGCACCTGTGCGGTGGGTGCCAGCCACTGCACGCTGGCGTCCACGCCGAGCGCTTTGGCTTGCGCTTGCAGGGCTGCGGTCAGCGGGCCGTCACCCAGGATGCGCAGCCGTGCGGTGGGCATCTGCGCCTGCACGCGCACCCAGGCCGTCAGCAGCAGGTCCAGGCCCTTTTGCGCCACGTGGCGGCCTACCGCCAGCACCACCGGTGCAGCAGGCGCTTCGGGCACATCGGCGCGCAGCGAGGCGGCGTTGTAGATGACTTCGGTGCGCGGGTTGATGGCCGCAAAGCGCGGCGCGTCGGCGCGGCTCAGGCTGACCACCGCCGCCACGCGGCGGTAGAGCAGCGCGCGCAGGCGGCGCCAAGGTTTGGAGCGCGCGTCGAAATGGTTGTGGTCGCAGCAGATGGCGCGCGGCGCGACACGGCGCGCCGTCAGCGCGGTCAGCGCGGTCAGGGCCAGCACCGAACAGGCCGTGGTCAGGCCGTTCAGGATGACGACATCGGGCCGCTCAGCGTGTATCAAGGCCGCCAGCGCGCGGCCGGTTCGCCACTGCTTGCGCAACAGCGCCCAGGCCCCCTCACCCGCTGGCAGCGGGCGCGCACCGCGCAGCACGCGCACGCGCTCGGGCAGCGGGTAGCGCACCCCGGCGCGAGGGGTGTGCACGCTGCCCACCGCGACGTTCATGCCGGCCGCATCCAGTTGCCCGGCCAGGGTGCAGACGAAACGCTCCACGCCGCCGGCCAGGTCCAGCCGGTCGCACAGCAGCAGCACGCGCGGGCTGCGTTCATCGGAGCCGTTCATCGGGCACGCGCAACATGCGGTGGTCGCTGCGCACTCATCGGCTCAGCAAAGCCGCCACGTTCACGCGCTGGTAATCGGGCGCGGGCAGCGCCAGGCCCGCACTGCGCACGGCCTGCAGCGTGGCACGCCAGCGCCGGGCTGCGTCGAGCAACCCCAACGCGGCCAGCGGTGCCTGCCAGCCGCTGACGCCGCTGGCCAGCGCGTTGCCGCCGGCTTGCAGCCATTCGTCCTGCGCGTAATCGCTCTGCTGCGGTGCGGGCATGCCTTGAGAACCCGCAGCCGGCTCGTGCAGCTTCTGCGCCAGCACCAGCACGTAGACCTCGTGGCTGTTGCGCAGGTTCACGCGGCGCTTCACGTCCAGCGGGCTGGCCACGCGCCACCAGTGCGCCGGGTCGGCCTTCTGCACGAAGAAAACGGCCTTGGTGTTGAAGCCGCGCTCGGGCGTGTACAGGCTGAAGAAGAGCTCGGGGCTGAACTGGTAGAAGCCGTGGCCCGACAGGTTGTTGGCCGGCAGCGCGTGCAGGATGTGGCCACCCACGCGGCACAGGTCCACGGTATTGCGCCAGGCGGTGGGGAAGTCGAAGACGTGTTCCAGGCAGCCGAAGTCCAGCACCGCGTCGTAGTGCCCGCGTTGCGGTGACAGCACCGGCCACGGCAGGTTCATGTCGTGCACGAAGGTGGCGTTCTCGTAGTCGGAAGCGTCCACCGAGTCGGCCTGCTGCGCGCCGAACCATTGCTGCATCAAAGGCTCGAAATAGCTCGGCCGGCCCGGTGCCACGGCGGGCATCTGCAGCGGCTTTTGCTGACGCCACGCGGCGTGCGCTTGCAGCGCGCGGTCTTCGACGAACAGCGCTTGCCGGCCGATGGCCAGCGTGCGCGCGTAGCCCACGCCCAGGTCTTGCGCGTGGGCCAGGAAGTTCAGGTTGTGTGCGTCGATGCCCATGGCTTCAGCCGGCTGGTCCAGCGCTGGCGCGCTGTTTGTTTTGAAGGTGGTGGGTCAGCGCCATGCCGGCCACGGCCGCGGCGATGACCAGCAGCTCGACGGCCACGGCCACGCGCGCCAGCGCCACCGCGCCGCCCGCCCCGAACTGCCACGCGCCCGCCACGCCGGCCAGGCCACCCACCACCACACAAGCGCGGTAGGCGGGGTCGAAGCGGCCGCTGCCCAGCATCCAGTAGCCGAAGAATTTCCAGCACAGCAGCAGCGGCAGCAGCAGGCCCAGCGTGGCCATCACCGGGGCCACGCGGTCGGTGTCGATGGCGGCATTGCGGGCCAGCAGGAAGCCATTCAGCAGCGGCCAGGCGAAGACGCCGGCCAACAGCAAACCAGCACCAGCGATGGCACCCAGCACCGCCCAGCGCGCCGTGTAGAACCAGGCCGCACGGGCACCGAACTGGAAGTGCGACACGATGCGCGGGTAGACGATCTGGAAGACCGGATCGGCAGCGCCCAGCACCGCCCGCACGATGCGGTCGGCCAGGAAATACACGCCCAGTTCGCTGCGGCTCATGGCCGCCGAAGCCACCGCCGGCAAGGCATAGGAATAGGCCGCGCCAGCGACTGAAACCGGCAGCATGGTCCAGCCCAGGCGCAGGCCGGGGCGCACGGCTTGCGCCGTCCACAGGGCTTGTGCGGCTGCGGGTTCCCGCAAATCGCGGTGCAGCCACCACCAGCCGGCAGCGGCCAGCACAGTGGTCGCGGTGACTTGCATCGCCAGGTAAGCCAGCGCGCTGTGGCCGAGCGCCAGCACGGCCAGCGCCCAGGTGGCGTAAACGGCGATTTCGACCCAGGCCCAGCGGTGCAGCTGTTCGCTGGCCTGCAGGTACCAGGTGGCCTGCCAGCCCAGCGCGCAAGCGGCCGCGCCCAGCAACAGCGCGCCGGCCCCAGCCTCGGCAGCCGACGGCGCTTGCAGCAGCGTCAGGGCCACGGCCACCGACAGCAGCAGCACCGCAGCGCTCAGCGCCACCCGCGCGCTGAAGATCTGCCGCGCCAGCGCCCAGCGGCCGGGCGCGTCGGCGACCACCGCCAAGCGCGTGGCGGCGGCCAGAAAGCCGCCTTCCACCAGCGTCGACAGCAGCGCGGCCCAGACCAGAAACAGGCTCAGCCGGCCGAACTCATCAGCCCCCAGCCGCGCCGCCATCACCGGCAACAACAGGGCCGGAAACGCCAGCCGCAAAGCCGCCGCGCCGTAGACGGGCGGCAGGCTGCGGGCAAGGCGCGGGCGTGGCTTCATCGGCCTGGGTTCAAGGTTTGACCATCGCTCGCGCGGTGTAGTCCACGCGGTGCAGGAAGTGGTGCACCTCACTGGCGGCGAAGTACTCGTCCACCGCCTGTCGCGCGCCTTGCCAGTGGCCGTAGTCGTCGATCACCATCACGCCCTGGCTGACCAGGCGCGGGTACAGGTGCTGCAGTTCGTGGCGCGTCGATTCGTACCAGTCGGTGTCCAGGCGCAGCAGCGCGATGGTGCCCGGGATGCGCGCCGGAATGGTGTCCTCGACCTTGCCTTGAATGAAGTGGATCTTGTCGCGCGGATAGCCGGTGGACCACAGATTGGCCTGCACGTCACTGAGCCCGGCTTCACACCACACGCCCTCGCCACGCGCGGTGCGGGCCAGTTGCGCTTCGGCGCTTTCGCCGGTGTGGCTGCGGTCCTCGGCGGTGGGCTCGCTCATGCCTTCGTACGTGTCGTACAGGTACAGGTGGCGGCCGGTGTCGCCGCGCGCCAGCAGGGCCAGCGCCACGGCCATCATGCTGCCGCCGCGCCACACGCCACATTCGACGATGTCGCCGGGAATGTCTTGCTTGACGAGGTAGTCCACCGCCAGGATCAGGCCCGCGCGGCGGTCCAGCCCGGTGTGCGTGTAGGGGGCCACGCGGGCCACGATGGCCTGGTCGGCGGGCGACAGATCGGCCACCGCCGCCTGATCGCGCGACGCGGTATGCACGAGTTCCCAGCCGAAGCGGGCCAGCGTCTCGCGGACGGTTTTCTTGATCAGTTGTTTCATGCGCGCGGCACCGGGCCGTAGACGTTGGTGGCGTCGGCCCCGGTGATGTCCCAGGTGGTTTGTTGTTGTGCGTTCTGCAGCGCCTGCGCCACCGCTGCGGCGTGTTGCCGCAGGTGCTGCAAGGCCTGGATGACGGCCGCCGCGCTGCGTTCGGGCAGCAGCAGGCCGTGCAAGTTGAAGCGGCGCA
>JANMZP010000029.1:0-26096 GCA_031383435.1 Betaproteobacteria bacterium
TCGTCGATGGCTTCGGTCTGCGGCGGCTGCCTGTCGATGCTGGACGCTGGCGTGCCCCTGAAGGCCCATGTGGCCGGTATCGCCATGGGCCTGATCAAGGAAGGGAATCGTTTCGCCGTTCTCACGGACATCCTGGGTGACGAAGATCACCTCGGCGACATGGACTTCAAGGTGGCCGGCACCAACGGGGGCATCACCGCGCTGCAGATGGACATCAAGATTCAGGGCATCACGAAAGAGATCATGCAAGTGGCCCTGGCGCAAGCCAAGGAAGCCCGCCTGCACATCCTGGGCAAGATGGTGGAAGCCGTCGGCGGCGCCAAGACCGAGGTGAGCCAGTTCGCCCCGCGTCTGTACACGATGAAGATCAACCCGGAAAAGATCCGCGACATCATCGGCAAGGGCGGCGCCACCATCCGCGCGCTGACCGAAGAAACCGGCTGCACCATCGACATCGGCGAAGACGGCACCATCACCATTGCCAGCACCGACGCCGACAAGGCCGAGTTCGCCAAGAAGCGCATCGCCGAAATCACCGCCGAAGCCGAAATCGGCAAGGTCTACGAAGGCGCGATCACCAAGATCCTCGACTTCGGCGCCCTGGTCAACATCCTGCCCGGCAAGGACGGCCTGCTGCACATCAGCCAGATTGCCCACCACCGCGTCGAGAACGTCACCGACCTGCTGCAGGAAGGCCAGATCGTCAAGGTCAAGGTCATGGAGACCGACGAGAAGGGTCGCATCAAGCTGAGCATGAAGGCGCTGATCGAGCGGCCTGAAGGCATGGCTGAAGAGCGCTTCGAACCGCGCGGTGACCGTGGCGAGCGCCCCCCGCGCCGTGACCGCGACGACCGCCCGCCGCGCCGTGACCGTGACGACCGCCCGCGCCGTGAACACGCGCCAGCGGAAGCCGGCAGCCACGACGCACCGGCAGCGCCGGTTGCTGCGGCCGCCGTGCACGAAGCCGCACCCGCTGCGGCCGAGCACACGCCCAAGCAGGGCGAGTGAGCGGGGCTGACCCATGCGTGCGATCGAAATCACGGCCCCCGGCGGGCCCGACGTCCTGCAAGCCTGCGAGCGGCCGACACCGGTGCCGAAAGCCGGTGAGCTGCTGATCGCCGTGCAGGCGTCGGGCATCAACCGCCCGGACGTGCTGCAGCGCAAGGGTCTGTACCCGATGCCGCCCGGTGTTTCCGACCTGCCGGGTCTGGAGATCGCCGGCACGGTGGCGGCGGGTTCGGCTGAAGACTTGGCCGTTGTCGGCCTGGCCATCGGCGACGCCGTCTGCGCGCTGGTCGCCGGTGGTGGCTACGCCGAGTTTTGCGTGGCCCCCGCCGGGCAGTGCCTGCCGGTGCCCAAAGGCCTGACGATGATTGAGGCGGCCAGCCTGCCTGAAACCTTTTTCACCGTCTGGCAGAACGTGTTCAGCATCGCCAAGCTGCAAGCCGGCGAAACGCTGCTGGTCCAGGGTGGCTCCAGCGGCATAGGCGTCACCGCCATCCAGCTGGCCAAGGCCATTGGCGCGCAGGTCATCGTCACGGCCGGTAGCGACGAGAAATGCGCCGCCTGCATCGCCATCGGTGCCGACCACGCCATCAATTACCGTACGCAAGACTTCGCGACCGAGGTCAAGCGCATCACCGGTGGCAAGGGCGCGAACGTGATCCTGGACATGGTGGCCGGTGAGTACCTGGGTCGTGAGTTCGCCTGCGTGGCTGAAGATGGCCGCATCGCGGTGATCGCGGTGCAGGGCGGCACGTCCAGCCAGATCGATGCCGGCCTGCTGCTGCGCAAGCGCGTCCAGTTGACCGGTTCCACCTTGCGCCCGCGCACCGTGGCCTACAAGACCGCCATCGCGCAAGAACTGAAAGCCAAGGCCTGGCCGCTGATTGAAAGCGGCCGCGTGAAGCCGGTGATCCACCAGGTCTTCGCCGCCGACAAGGCCTCCGAGGCGCACGCACTGATGGAAAGCAGCACCCATGTCGGCAAGATCGTGCTGACCTGGGCGCAAGGAGCCTGACATGCGACGCAAACTGGTCGTCGGGAACTGGAAAATGCATGGCAGCCGCCCGGCGAATGCCGAGTTGCTGAGCGCCCTGCGCGGTGGGCGGCCCTATGCCGCCAACGTGGCGGTTTGCGTGCCCTTCGTCTACCTCAGCGAAACCGCAGCCACCTTGGCCGGCAGTGACATCCACTGGGGCGCGCAGGACGTGTCGGCGCACACCGAAGGCGCCTACACCGGCGAAGTCTCGGTGGCCATGCTGGCCGAAGCCGGCTGCCGTTACACGCTGGTCGGCCATTCCGAGCGCCGCGCCCTGCACGCCGAAAGCGACTTGCTCGTCGCGCAGAAGGCGCAGATCGCCCTGTCGCGCGGTGTCACGCCCATCGTATGCGTGGGCGAAACCCTGGCCGAGCGCGAAGCCGGGCAGACCGAAGCTGTCGTCAAGCGACAGCTGTCTGCGGTCATCCACCAGCTGGCCCATTGCGCGGCTGAAATGGTGGTGGCTTATGAGCCCGTCTGGGCCATCGGCACCGGCCTGACCGCCACGCCCGAACAAGCCCAGGCCGTGCACGCTGTGCTGCGCGCGCAGCTGCAGGCCGCCACCGGCCACGGCAACACCATGACCATTCTTTACGGCGGCAGCGTCAAGCCCGACAACGCGGCCACGCTGTTCTCGAAGCCCGATATCGACGGCGGCCTCATTGGCGGCGCGTCGCTCAAGGCCAGCGACTTCATCGCCATCTGCCGCGCCGCGCACTGACTCAAAACCGAGCGCACGCGGCCCCGTCCCACACCTGATTCGAATCCCGGAGTTTTTTCATCATGCAAATCTGGATGACCTTGATCCTTGCCGTGCAGCTGCTGTCGGCGCTGGCGATGATCGGCCTGGTGCTGATCCAGCACGGCAAGGGCGCCGACATGGGTGCCTCATTTGGCAGCGGTGCCTCGGGCAGCCTGTTTGGTGCCACCGGCAGCGCCAATTTCCTGTCGCGCACGACGGCCGCCCTGGCCACCGTGTTCTTCGTCTGCACCCTGGTGCTGACCTACATGAGCAACAGCGCCAGCGGCCGTGTCAACAGCACCGGCAGCGTGCTGGACCGCGCCGTGCCAGCGGCTTCTGCCGCGTCGGCCGCCGCCAGTGCGCCGGCCTTGGGTGCCATCCCAGGTGCCGCGCCGGCGCCGGTTGCGGTGCCTGTTGCAGCGCCGGCATCTGCGGCTTCTGCAGCCTTGCCGAAGTAGTCGCGTCAAGGGCGGAAAGCCCTAGATTTGGCGCTAGAATTCTGCGTTGTTCTGGGCACTGAAATGGGTGCCCTTCGAACAAGCTGCGGGTCCAGCCGTGAACCTGGCTGGAAGTACAAATAACGACGTGCCGTCGTGGTGAAATTGGTAGACACGCTATCTTGAGGGGGTAGTGGCGAAAGCTGTGCGAGTTCGAGTCTCGCCGACGGCACCAGCAGTTCCAGAGAACGCTCTGAAGCGCGTTCCTGAGGCAGCTTGAAAGACTGGTTTGGAAGCCTGCTGGGATGGGCCTGTACCGCCCGCCCCGGCAGCCACTGCGCAGTGCTCAGGCGCTTTGAATGGATGCAAAGCGCGCCCCTTGCAACCGCCCCAGGCGGTCTGCCCGGCGCGCTTTTTTGCGGGCTGCACGTAACTGACCGGATGCTGACGACAACATGGACCTGCAACCCTATCTGCCGGTGATCCTGTTCATCCTTGTGGGGGTGGGCGTGGGTGTCGCGCCGCAACTCATCGGCTTCATCTTCGGGCCCAACCGGCCCGATGCCGCCAAGAACAGCCCCTACGAATGCGGCTTCGAAGCCTTCGAAGACGCGCGCATGAAGTTCGACGTGCGCTACTACCTGGTGGCGATCCTGTTCATCCTGTTCGACCTGGAAATTGCCTTCCTTTTTCCGTGGGCCGTGGCACTGCGTGACATCGGGGCGTCAGGCTTCTGGGCCATGATGATTTTTCTGGCCATCCTCGTGGTGGGCTTCATTTACGAATGGAAGAAGGGTGCTCTCGATTGGGAATGAACTCCTTCCACCAGAGGCACTGAACACATGGGCATTGAAGGCGTACTGAAAGAAGGCTTCGTCACCACCTCGGTCGACAAGCTGATCAACTGGTCCAAGACCGGGTCGCTGTGGCCGATGACTTTCGGCCTGGCTTGTTGTGCCGTTGAAATGATGCACGCCGGCGCGGCGCGTTACGACATCGACCGCTTCGGCATGTTGTTCCGGCCCAGCCCGCGGCAAAGCGATCTGATGATCGTGGCCGGCACGCTGTGCAACAAGATGGCACCTGCGCTGCGCAAGGTTTACGACCAGATGGCCGAACCGCGCTGGGTGTTGAGCATGGGCTCCTGTGCCAATGGCGGCGGTTACTACCACTACAGCTATTCCGTGGTGCGCGGCTGCGACCGCATCGTGCCGGTGGATGTCTACGTGCCCGGCTGCCCGCCGACGGCCGAAGCGCTGCTCTACGGCATCCTGCAATTGCAGGCCAAGATCCGCCGCGAAAACACCATCGCGCGTTGAATTGGATCTGACCCGATGACACTCAAACTCGACACCCTGCAGGCCGTGCTGGAAGGCGCTTTCGGCGACAAGATCAAGGTGCTGGTGCGCGACCGCGGCGAGATCACCATCACGGTGGCGGCAGCCCATTACGCAGCCTTGGCCCTGCAATTGCGTGACGACCCCGTATTGAAGTTCGAGCAATTGGTCGACCTTTGCGGTCTGGATTACTCGGATTACAAGAACGAGCCCCGTGAATCGGCGCGGTTTTGCGTGGTGTCGCATCTGCTGTCCATCACGCACAACTGGCGCGTTCGATTGAAGGTGTTTGCCACCGACGACGAATTGCCGTCCGTGGCTTCCCTGAATGAGGTCTGGGCCTCGGCCAATTGGTTCGAGCGCGAGGCTTTCGACCTGTACGGCATCCTGTTTCAAGGCCACCTCGACCTGCGCCGCATCCTGACCGACTACGGCTTCATCGGCCATCCGATGCGCAAGGACTTCCCGACCACGGGCCACGTCGAAATGCGCTACGACCCCGAGAAGAAGCGCGTGATCTACCAACCGGTGAGCATCGAGCCGCGCGAAGTCGTGCCGCGCGTGGTGCGTGAAGACAATTACGGCGGGCTGCACTGAGCGGCAGGCGAATCGGACATCCTCATGGCTGAGATCAAGAACTACACGCTGAACTTCGGTCCGCAGCACCCGGCCGCGCACGGTGTGCTGCGCCTGGTGCTGGAACTGGACGGCGAAGTCATCCAGCGCGCCGACCCGCACATCGGCCTGCTGCACCGCGCCACCGAGAAGTTGGCCGAGAGCAAGACTTATCTGCAGAACCTGCCCTATATGGACAGGCTGGATTACGTTTCGATGATGTGCAACGAGCACGCCTACTGCCTGGCCATCGAAAAGCTGCTGGGTGTGGACGTGCCCGAGCGCGCGCAGTACATCCGCGTGATGTTCAGCGAAATCACGCGCGTGATGAACCATTTGATGTGGCTGGGCGCGCACGGGCTGGACTGCGGTGCGATGAACATCTTCATCTACTGCTTCCGCGAACGCGAAGACCTCTTCGACATGTACGAAGCGGTCAGCGGCGCACGCATGCATGCCGCCTATTTCCGACCGGGCGGTGTCTACCGCGACCTGCCCGACGCGATGCCGCAGTACCGCGTCAGCCGCATCAAGAATGCCAAGGCCATCGCCGCACTGAACGAGAACCGCCAGGGTTCGCTGCTCGATTTCATCGACGACTTCTGCCGCCGTTTTCCGAAGCTGGTCGATGAATACGAAACCCTGCTCACCGACAACCGCATCTGGAAGCAGCGCACCGTGGGCATTGGCGTGGTCACGCCCGAGCGCGCAATGAACCTGGGCTTCACCGGCCCCATGCTGCGCGGCTCGGGCATCGCCTGGGACTTGCGCAAGACGCAGCCCTACGACATTTACGGCGCGCTTGATTTTGATGTGCCGGTGGGCGTGAACGGCGACACCTATGACCGTTACCTGGTGCGCATTGAAGAGATGCGCCAGAGCAACCGGCTGATCCAGCAATGCAGTGCCTGGTTGCGCGCCAACCCCGGCCCGGTGATCACCGGCAACCACAAGGTGGCACCGCCTTCGCGTGTGGGCATGAAGTCCAACATGGAAGAGCTGATCCACCACTTCAAGCTGTTCACTGAAGGCATGCACGTGCCCGAAGGCGAGGCCTACGCGGCCGTCGAACACCCCAAGGGCGAGTTCGGCATCTACCTGGTCAGTGACGGCGCCAACAAACCTTACCGCCTGAAGATCCGCCCGCCCGGTTTCGCGCATCTGGCCGCGCTGGACGAGATGGCGCGCGGCCACATGATTGCCGACGCGGTGGCCATCATCGGCACCATGGACATCGTGTTTGGTGAGATCGATCGATGAATTTTTCTGACGCCACCCTCGCACGCTTCGCCAAGGAAGTCGCCAAGTACCCCGCCGACCAGCAGCAGTCGGCCGTGATGGCCTGCCTGGCCATCGTGCAGCACGAGCAAGGCCACGTTTCGCCCGAATCGGAGGACGGTATCGCGGCCTATCTGGGCATGGCACCGATCGCCGTGCACGAGGTGACGACCTTCTACAACATGTACAACCAGCACCCGGTGGGCACCTTCAAGCTCAACGTGTGCACCAACCTGCCGTGCGCGCTGCGCGATGGCGAACAGGCCCTGGAACACGTCTGCAAGAAGCTGGGCGTCGAGCCCTACGGCACCACCGCCGACGGCCTGTTCACCGTGCAGCCCAGCGAATGCCTGGGGGCCTGCGCCGACGCGCCAGTGATGCTGGTCAATGACCGCCAGATGCTCAGTTTCATGAGCAACGAGCGGCTCGACGAACTGCTCGAAACCTTGAAGGCCAACCGCTGATGGTCAAGCACATCGACCTGTCGAAGTTTCAGGCGCGCGGCGTCGAGACCTGTTTCCACGACCGCCATCAGGGCCCGCAGATCGTCGCCGGCCTGAACGGCAGCAACTGGCATCTGCAGGACTACGTGGCCCGGGGCGGCTACAGCGCCTTGCGCAAGATCCTGGGCAAAGACGGTGTGTCCGGGAATGAAGGCGGCATGACGCAAGACCAGGTCATTGCCGAGATGAAGCTCAGCGCCCTGCGTGGCCGTGGCGGAGCCGGTTTTCCCACCGGCCTGAAGTGGAGCTTCATGCCGCGCATGTTCCCGGGTGCCAAGTACCTGGTGTGCAACAGCGACGAAGGCGAGCCGGGCACCTGCAAGGACCGCGACATCCTGCTCTACAACCCGCACATCGTCATCGAAGGCATGGCCATCGCCGCTTACGCGATGGGCATCAAGACGGGCTACAACTACATCCACGGCGAAATCTTCGAAGCCTACGAACGTTTCGAGACCGCGCTGGAAGAAGCCCGCGCCGGTGGATTCCTGGGCGACAACATCCTGGGCAGCAGCCACAGCTTCCAGTTGCACGCCTTCCACGGCTTCGGCGCCTACATCTGCGGTGAAGAAACCGCGCTGCTCGAATCGCTCGAAGGCAAGAAAGGCCAGCCGCGCTTCAAGCCGCCGTTCCCGGCCAGCTTCGGCCTGTACGGCAAGCCGACGACCATCAACAACACCGAAACGTTTGCGGCGGTGCCCTGGATCATCAACAACGGTGGCCAGAAGTATTTGGAATGCGGCAAGCCGAACAACGGCGGCACCAAGCTGTTCAGTGTGGTGGGCGACGTCGAACGCCCGGGCAATTACGAGATTCCGCTGGGCATGCCTTTCGCGCAATTGCTGGAATTGGCCGGCGGCGTGCGCGGTGGAGCCTTGAAGGCCGTCATCCCCGGCGGCTCGTCGGCGCCGGTGCTGCCGGGCAAGACCATGATGGACGTGACCATGGATTACGACAGCATCGCCAAGGCCGGCTCGATGCTGGGTTCGGGGGCCGTCATCGTGATGAACGACACCCGCTGCATGGTCAAGAGCCTGCTGCGCCTGAGCTATTTCTACCAGCACGAAAGCTGCGGCCAGTGCACGCCCTGCCGCGAAGGCACGGGCTGGCTGTGGCGCGTGGTCGACCGCATCGAACACGGCAAGGGCCGGGCCGATGATTTGGCGCTGCTGGACAGTGTGGCCCTCAACATCAAGGGCCGCACCATCTGCGCGCTGGGTGACGCGGCAGCGATGCCGGTGGAAGGCATGCTGAAACATTTCCGCGACGAGTTCGCGTACCACGTCGAGCACAAGACCTGCGTCGTGCCGCAATACGTGTGACCGGGCAACAGAACCGACCATGATCGAAATTGAACTCGACGGCAAAAAGGTCAGCGTCAACGAAGGCAGCGTCGTCATGCACGCGGCCGACGCGGCCGGTGTCTACATCCCGCACTTCTGCTACCACAAGAAACTCAGCATCGCGGCCAATTGCCGCATGTGCCTGGTGGACATCGAGAAGATGCCCAAGCCCATGCCGGCCTGCGCCACGCCGGTGACCAACGGCATGGTGGTGCGCACGAAGAGCGAGAAAGCCACCCAGGCGCAGCAAAGCGTCATGGAATTCCTGCTGATCAACCACCCGCTGGACTGCCCCATCTGCGACCAGGGCGGTGAATGCCAGTTGCAAGACCTGGCTGTCGGTTATGGCGGTTCGGCTTCGCGTTACGCGGAAGAAAAGCGCGTTGTCTTCCACAAGGACGCGGGCCCGCTCATTTCGATGGAAGAAATGAGCCGCTGCATCCACTGCACGCGCTGCGTGCGCTTTGGCCAGGAGGTGGCCGGGGTGATGGAGCTCGGCATGGTCCACCGCGGCGAGCACAGCGAGATCATGACCGTCGAAGGCCGCAGCATCGACAGCGAACTGTCGGGCAACATGATCGACATCTGCCCGGTGGGCGCGCTGACCAGCAAGCCCTTCCGCTACAGCGCCCGCACCTGGGAGCTGAGCCGCCGCAAGTCGGTGTCGCCGCACGACAGCACGGGTGCCAACCTGGTCGTGCAGGTCAAGGCTGGCAAGGTGATGCGCGTGGTGCCGCTGGAAAACGACGCCGTCAACGAATGCTGGATCGCCGACCGCGACCGCTACAGCTACGAAGCGCTGAACAGCGACGCGCGGCTGACGCAGCCGATGATCAAGCAGGGTGGCCAATGGGTCACTGTCGACTGGAACACCGCGCTGGCCTATGTGGCCGACGGCCTGCAGCGCGTGAAGGCCGAGTTCGGCGCGGAACCGGGATCGGGCATCGGTGCCATCGGGCACGCCACGTCCACCGCCGAAGAACTGCACCTGTTGGCCAAGCTGGTGCGCGGCCTGGGCAGCCAGAGCGTGGACTACCGCCTGCGCCACGCCGACTTCGGCAATGCCGCTGCGCCGGGTCACGCACGCTGGCTGGGCACTTCGGTGGCGGCGCTGTCGCAGCTTGATCGCGCCTTGGTCATCGGCTCTTTCCTGCGCAAGGACCACCCGCTGTTCGCACAGCGCCTGCGCCAGGCCGCACGGCGCGGCGCGCAGGTGCACAGCCTGCACGCGCTGCGCGACGACTGGTTGATGCCGCTGGCCACGCAACTCGTGGCAGCACCCAACGCCTGGGTCCAGTCCCTGGCGGACATCGCAGCCGCTGTCGCGGTGGCCAAGGGTGTCGACGCCCCTGCATTTCAAGCTGGCGCCGGCACGGTCACCGCCGAAGGTCAGCGCATCGCGGCTTCGCTGTTGCTGGGTGAACGCAAGGCCGTGCTGCTGGGCAACGCCGCCGCGCACCATCCGCAAGCCAGCACCCTGCTGGCGCTGGCGCAATGGATCGCCACGCACACCGAAGCCAGCTGTGGCTACCTGGGCGAGTCGGGCAACAGCGTGGGCGCGCAGCTGGTCGGTGCCATACCGGGCCCGGGCGGTTTGAACGCCGGGCAGATGCTGAGCCAGCCGATGAAGGCCTTGCTGCTGCTGAACACCGAACCGGTGCTCGACGCCGCCGACGCAGCAGCCGCCCGCATGGCGCTGAGCCTGTCGGGTCTGGTCGTCGGCCTGACGGCCTTCAAGGACACACTGGCCGATGTCGCCGATGTGCTGTTGCCCATCGCGCCGTTCACCGAAACCGCCGGCACCTTCGTCAACGCCGAAGGCCGCGCGCAAAGCTTCCACGGTGTGGTCAAGCCGCTGGGCGATGCGCGGCCGGCCTGGAAGGTGCTGCGCGTGCTGGGCAATCTGCTCAAGCTGCCCGGCTTCGATTTCGAAACCGCCGACGAGGTGCGCGCCGCAGCACTGGGCGACACCAGCAGCCTGGGCGAACGCCTGGACAACCGCAGCGGCGCGCCGCTGACGGCCGGCGCCGGGGCCGGGGCCACGGGCCTGCAGCGCCTGGCCGATGTGCCCGTCTACGCCACCGACGCCACCGTGCGCCGTGCGCATTCGCTGCAGCTGACTGCCGACGCCCGCGGCCCGGTGGCCTGCCTGCCTGCCGGCCTGTGGCAGCAACTGGGCTTGCAGGACGGCGCGAAAGTGCGTGTCACGCAAGGCGAGGGCGCGGCCGTGTTGCCCGCCCGCCTGGACGCCACGCTGGCCGAGAACACCGTTCGCCTCGCCGCCGGCCACCTGAGCACCGCCATGCTGGGCGCGATGTTCGGCGCGATCGCGGTAGAGAAAGCCTGAGCATGATCGACACCGTCAACCAATACGGCGCCGGCCTGCTCGGCAACACGCTGTGGCTCGTCGTCTGGAGCCTGATCAAGATCATCGCGGTGGTGCTGCCGCTGATGATCTGCGTGGCCTACCTCACGCTGTGGGAACGCAAGGGCATTGCGCTGACGCAGATCCGGCCGGGCCCGAACCGCGTCGGCCCGCTGGGCTTGCTACAGCCCATCGCCGATGCGGTGAAGTTGATCTTCAAGGAAATCATCCGCCCCACGGCGGCCAGCAAAGGCCTGTTCTTCCTGGGCCCGGTGATGACCATCATGCCGGCGCTGGCCGCCTGGGCCGTGATCCCTTTCGGCCCCGACGTGGCGCTGGCCAATGTCAACGCCGGCCTGCTGTTGTTGATGGCCATCACCTCGGTGGAGGTCTATGGTGTGATCATTGCGGGCTGGGCCAGCAATTCCAAGTACGCCTTCCTGGGTGCTTTGCGCGCCTCGGCCCAGATGGTCAGCTACGAGATCGCGATGGGTTTCTGCCTGGTCGTGGTGCTGATGGCGGCCGGCAGCATGAACATGAGCGACATCGTGATGTCGCAAGCCAAGGGCACCTTCGCCAACATGGGCCTCGGGGTCTTGTCATGGAACTGGCTGCCCCTGCTGCCCATATTCGTGGTCTTTTTCATTTCGGGTCTGGCTGAAACCAACCGCCACCCGTTTGACGTGGTCGAAGGTGAATCGGAAATTGTCGCCGGCCACATGATCGAGTACTCGGGCATGTCCTTCGCCATGTTCTTCCTGGCCGAGTACGCCAACATGATCCTGGTCAGCATGCTCAGCGTGCTGCTCTTCCTGGGCGGCTGGCTGTCGCCCTTTGCCTTCCTCGACTTCATCCCGGGCTGGATCTGGCTGGGCATCAAGACCTTCGTGGTCGTCACGATGTTCTTGTGGGTGCGGGCCACGTTTCCGCGCTTCCGCTACGACCAGATCATGCGTCTGGGCTGGAAGATCTTCATCCCGATCACGCTGGTCTGGCTGGTCGTCGTCGGGCTGTGGATCCAGTCGCCCTTCAACATTTGGAAATGACGCGATGAGCACTTTTACTGCCGTCAAGGACGTCTTCTCCAGCATGCTGCTGACGGAGTTGTTCAAAGGCATGAAGCTGACCGGACGCTATTTCTGGTCGAAGAACATCACCATCCAGTTCCCCGAAGAAAAGACGCCGCAGTCGCCGCGCTTTCGCGGCCTGCACGCGCTGCGCCGTTATGAAAATGGTGAAGAGCGCTGCATCGCCTGCAAGCTCTGCGAAGCGGTGTGCCCGGCGATGGCCATCACCATCGAATCGGAGGTGCGCAGTGACGGCAGCCGCCGCACCACGCGCTACGACATCGACCTGACCAAGTGCATCTTCTGCGGCTTCTGCGAGGAAAGCTGCCCGGTGGACAGCATCGTCGAAACGCACCACTTCGAATACCACGGCGAGAAGCGCGGTGACCTGTACTTCACCAAGGACATGCTGCTGGCCGTGGGCGACCGCTACGAAAAAGAGATCGCTGCCAACCGGGCTGCGGATGCCAAATACCGGTAATTGCAACGCCGATGTCCTGGCGCCGTTCGCTTGAGTCCGCCGATTGAGTCTGCCGATTGCAGGCGAGCCTAGAAAAACATGAATTCGATCACTGCACTCTTCTACGTCTTTGCTGCCGTGCTGCTGTTTGCAGCGTTGCGCGTCATCACCGCCCGCAGCACGGTGCACGCCGCGCTGTACCTGGTGCTGGCCTTCTTCAGCGCCAGTTGCATCTGGATGCTGCTGCGCGCCGAATTCCTGGCCATCGCGCTGGTGCTGGTCTACGTCGGCGCGGTGATGGTGCTGTTTCTTTTCGTGGTCATGATGCTGGACATCAACACCGACGACATGCGCGTCGGCTTCTGGAGGCATTTGCCACTGGCCGGTGGCGTGGGCGCGGTCATTGCGCTGGAAATGGCACTGGTGCTGATGCGGGGCTTCCGCCTGGAAGCGCCGGTGCCCTCGGCCAAGGCGCTGGAAATCGGCAACACCAAATTGCTGGGCATCGAGATTTACACCCATTACCTCTACCCGCTGCAACTGGCGGCGGTGTTGCTGCTAGTGGCCATCATCGCGGCCATTGCGCTGACCCTGCGCGGCCGCAAGGACAGCAAGCAGATGGACCCCTCGCAACAGGTCAAGGTCAAGGCCGCTGACCGCGTGCGAATCATCAAGATGCCGGCCGTGGTGGAAGCCCCGTCGATCAAGAAGGAGGGCGTTTGATGGGCCCCATCACCCTCGGTCATTACCTGTCGCTGGGCGGCATCCTGTTCGCCTTGTCGGTGATCGGCATCTTCCTGAACCGCCGCAACCTCATCGTGCTGCTGATGGCGATCGAATTGATGCTGTTGGCCGTCAACCTGAACTTCATCGCCTTCTCGCACTACCTGCCGGTCGAAGCCGACCGCATGGCCGGCCAGGTCTTCGTCTTCTTCATCCTGACGGTGGCTGCCGCTGAATCGGCCATCGGCCTGGCGATCCTGGTGGTGCTGTTCCGCAACCGGGCCTCGATCAACGTCGAAGAACTCGACGAGTTGAAGGGCTGACCCCGATATGGCTACCTCGATCTCCACAGCCCTGCTGCTGACCATCCCGCTGGCCCCGCTGGCGGGTGCCCTGATCGCCGGCCTGGCCGGCAAACAGGTCGGCACGCGCGGTGCCCACACCGTCACCATCCTGGGCGTGCTCATCGCCTTCATCGGTTCTTGCTTCGTGCTGCAGCAGGTGCTGGACGGTGCCCGCTTCAACGGCACCATTTACCAATGGGCGGTGGTCGACAAGCTGGTGATGGAAGTCGGCTTCCTGGTCGACGGCCTGACGGCCATGATGATGGTCGTCGTCACTTTCGTTTCGCTGATGGTGCACATCTACACCATCGGCTACATGGAAGGCGATCCGGGCTACCAGCGCTTCTTCAGCTACATCAGCCTGTTCACCTTCAGCATGCTGATGCTGGTGATGAGCAACAACTTCCTGCAGCTCTTCTTCGGCTGGGAAGCGGTGGGCCTTGTCAGTTACCTGCTGATCGGTTTCTGGTTCAAGAAGCCGACGGCCATCTTTGCCAACATGAAGGCTTTCCTGGTCAACCGCGTCGGTGACTTCGGTTTCATCCTCGGCATCGGCCTGGTCGTGGCCTACGCCGGCACGCTGAATTACGGCGAGGCTTTTGCGAAGGCACCGGAACTCGCGAAACTGGCTTTTCCGCTGCCGCTGTTCGGCGGCGAGTGGATGCTGATCACCGTGACCTGCATCTGCCTGTTCATTGGTGCCATGGGCAAGAGCGCGCAATTCCCGCTGCACGTCTGGCTGCCCGATTCGATGGAAGGCCCGACGCCGATTTCCGCGCTGATCCACGCCGCGACGATGGTGACAGCCGGCATTTTCATGGTCGCGCGCATGAGCCCGCTGTTCGAGCTGTCCGACACCGCGCTGAACTTCGTGCTGGTCATCGGCTCGATCACGGCGCTGTTCATGGGCTTCCTGGGCATCATCCAGAACGACATCAAGCGTGTCGTCGCCTACTCGACATTGAGCCAGCTCGGCTACATGACGGTGGCCCTGGGCGCATCGGCCTACAGCGTGGCGGTGTTCCACCTGATGACGCACGCCTTCTTCAAGGCGCTGCTGTTTCTGGCCGCCGGCTCGGTGATCATCGGCATGCACCATGACCAGGACATCCGCAACATGGGCGGCCTGCGCAAGCACATGCCCATCACCTGGATCACCTCGCTGCTGGGTTCGCTGGCACTGATCGGCACGCCGCTGTTCGCCGGCTTCTACAGCAAGGACAGCATCATCGAGGCGGTGCATGCCACGCACCTGCCGGGCACCGGTTTCGCCATCTTCGCGGTGACGGCCGGCGTCTTCGTCACGGCCTTCTATTCCTTCCGCATGTACTTCCTGGTCTTCCACGGCAAGGAGCGCTTCCACCACAAGCCGTTCCCGCCGGAAGACGACCATGCGCAAGACGACGCGCATGACGACCACGGTCACGCGCACGTTGGTCACCACGCCCACACGCCGCACGAATCGCCCTGGATGGTGACGCTGCCGCTGGTGCTGCTGGCCATTCCGTCGGTGGTCATTGGCTACCTCACCATCGGCCCGATGCTGTACGGCGACTTCTTCAAGGACGCCATCTTCGTCAATGGCGCGGCACACCCGGCGATGAAGGAACTGGCCGAGGCCTTCCACGGCGCTGGCGCGATGGCGGTGCATGCATTGACCACGCTGCCCTTCATCCTGGCCGTGGCGGGCGTGGCAACGGCTTGGTTGTTCTACCTGCAGGCACCCGCCATTCCGGCCGCGCTGGACCGCGCCCTGAAGCCCTTGCGCACCGTGCTGGAGAACAAGTACTACCTCGACTGGTTCAACGAACACGTGCTGGCCGCTGGCGCGCGCCTGCTGGGCATGGGTCTGTGGAAGGGCGGCGATCAGGCCGTCATCGACGGTGCCGTGAACGGATCAGCCAGCTTGGTGGGCCGCCTGTCGGGCGTGGTGCGGGGTTGGCAAACCGGCCACCTCTACCAATACGCCTTGGTGATGGCCCTGGGCATCTTCGGCTTGCTGACCTGGCAGTTGTGGCCCTACTTCAGCGGCCTGATGCGCTGAGGCCGACATGCACCACAAGAACATGACAGACGAACTGACGGAAAGCGCACGATGGGTCTCTTGAGCCTTGCGATCTGGTTGCCCATCGCCTTCGGCGCGCTGTTGCTGGCGGTCGGGCGCGACGATAACGCCGGTGTGGTGCGGGCCATCGCGCTGGTTGGTGCCGTGGCGTCCTTCCTGATCACCATCCCGGTCATCACCGGCTTCGACAACAGCACAGCGGCCATGCAGTACGCCGAGAAGCTGGGCTGGGTGCCACGCTTCAACATCCATTACGCGCTGGGCGTGGACGGCTTGTCGATGTGGTTTGTGCCGCTGACGGCTTTCATCACCGTCATCGTTGTGCTCGCTGCCTGGCAGGTCATCGAGCAGCGCGTGGCGTCCTACATGGGTGCCTTCCTGATCCTGTCGGGTTTGATGATTGGCGTGTTCACGGCCATGGACGGCTTGCTGTTCTACGTGTTCTTCGAAGCCACGCTGATCCCGATGTACATCATCATCGGTGTCTGGGGCGGCCCGAATCGCGTCTACGCGGCCTTCAAGTTCTTCCTGTACACGCTGCTGGGTTCGCTGCTGATGCTGGTGGCCCTGGTCTACCTCTATTTCAAGAGCGGCGGCAGTTTCGACATCCTGGCCTGGCACAAGCTGCCGCTGCCGATGTCCACCCAGGCGCTGTTGTTCTTCGCCTTCTTCGCGGCCTTCTCGGTGAAGGTGCCGATGTGGCCGGTGCACACCTGGCTGCCCGACGCCCACGTCGAAGCACCCACCGGCGGCTCGGTCGTGCTGGCAGCCATCATGCTGAAGCTGGGTGCCTACGGTTTCCTGCGTTTCAGCCTGCCGATTGCGCCCGACGCATCCCGCGAATACGCCTGGGTCGTCATCGCGCTGAGCCTGATCGCCGTGCTCTACATCGGCCTGGTGGCGCTGGTCCAGCAGGACATGAAAAAGCTGGTGGCCTACAGCTCCATTGCGCACATGGGCTTCGTCACCCTGGGCTTCTTCATGTTCAACACGCTGGGTGTTGAAGGGGCGATCGTGCAGATGATCAGCCACGGCTTTGTGTCGGGCGCGATGTTCTTGTGCATCGGCGTGCTCTACGACCGCGTGCATTCGCGCGAAATCGCCAGTTACGGCGGCGTGGCCAACACCATGCCCAAGTTCGCGGCCTTTGCGGTGCTGTTCGCCATGGCCAATTGCGGCCTGCCGGGGACCGCCGGTTTCGTCGGCGAATGGATGGTGATTCTGGGCACCGTGAAATACAACTTCTGGATCGCCTTCCTGGCTTCGACCACGCTGGTTTTCGGCGCGGCCTACACGCTGTGGATGGTCAAGCGCGTCTACTTCGGTGACATCGCCAACGATCACGTCCGCGACTTGCAAGACCTCAACGGACGCGAATTCCTGATGCTGGGCCTGCTCGCCGTTGCCGTGTTGGCCATGGGCCTGTACCCCAAGCCCTTCACCGACGTAATGAACGTTTCCGTTGCCGAATTGCTGAAACACGTTGCGGCTTCCAAGCTGAACTGACGGCACGCGGCAACAAGAAAAGACACCAAGACCATGACACCGATGAACTGGCCCGTCGTCTACCCCGAACTGTGGTTGCTCATCGCCGGCTGCGGCGTGCTGCTGGTCGACCTCTTCACCGACGACCCCGAACGCGGCCCGGCCTTCTGGTGCACGCAAGTCGCCATCGCCGTTTTCGTTGCCATCCAGTTGGGTGACTACAACGCGGGCACCACCGCCTACGGCATGGGCGGCATGGTGGTGGTCGACCCTATGGGCCGCCTGCTGGCCGCCTTCGCCGGCCTGAGCGTGATGATGACCCTGGCCTACGCACGGCCCACGCTGGGCTCGCGCGACATGCAGAAGGGTGAGTTCTACATGCTCACGCTCTTCGTGCTGCTGGGCATTTCGGTGATGTGCTCGGCCAACAACTTCCTGGTCATGTACCTGGGCCTGGAAGTGATGAGCCTGTCGCTCTACGCGCTGACCGCGTTGCGTCGCGACCATGCGCTGGCCACCGAAGCCGCGATGAAGTATTTCGTGCTCGGCGCGCTGGCCAGCGGCTTCCTGCTGTACGGCCTGAGCATGATGTACGGGGCCACCGGCACGCTGGAAATTCCCAAGGTCTTCGACCACATCGCCAATTTCCGCATCAACAAGGAAGTGCTGGTTTTCGGCGTTGTTTTCGTTGTGGCCGGCCTGGGCTTCAAGCTGGGTGCCGTGCCCTTCCACATGTGGGTCCCCGACGTCTACCAGGGCGCGCCCACGGCGGTCACGCTGCTGATCGGTGGCGCGCCCAAGTTCGCGGCCTTTGCCATCACCATCCGCCTCCTTGTCGAGGGCATGCTGGGTCTGGCGGTCGATTGGCAGCAGATGCTGGTCGTGATGGCCGTGGCTTCGCTGGCGGTGGGCAACCTGGCGGCCATTGCGCAAAGCAACCTCAAGCGCATGCTGGCCTACAGCACCATCGCGCAGATGGGCTTCATCCTGCTCGGCCTGTCGGCCGGCGTGGTGGGTGGCAGCACCGTCACGGCGGGCAACGCCTACAGCTCGGCCATGTTCTACCTGGTGGCCTATGTGCTGACCACGCTGGGCACCTTCGGCCTGATCCTGTACCTGTCGCGCCAGGGTTTCGAAAGCGAGCAGATCGACGACCTGGCCGGTCTGTCGCGCCGTGCGCCCTGGGTCGCCGGGGTGATGACGGTCTTCATGTTCTCGCTGGCCGGCCTGCCGCCGATGGTGGGCTTCTTCGCCAAGCTGGCGGTGATCCAGGCGCTGGTCACCACCGGCACCACCTTCAACATCGTGATGGCGGTGGTGGCGGTGATGTTCTCGCTGATCGGTGCCTTCTACTATTTGCGCGTCGTCAAGGTCATGTGGTTCGACGAATCGGTGCAGACCGCGCCCATCGTGCGCGGCGCGGGCGTCAGCGCGCTGCTGGCCTTGAACGGCATCGCCGTCTTCGTCTTCGGCCCCTTCTCGGGCGGCCTGATGGCCATGTGCCGCGACGCCATCGTCAAGGCTTTGGCCAATTAGTCGCTTGAGCGACGACGCCCACCTGATCGAACACCGCATTGGCGGGAAGGCGCTGATTTCGGGCGGCTTTCTCGAGGTGCACAAGGACGATGTGCGCCTGCCCGACGGCAGCGCCGCCACGCGCGAATACATCCAGCACCCAGGTGCGGTCGCGGTCATTGCGCTGCTCGATGACGGCCGCTGCGTGCTGGTGCGCCAGTACCGCTACCCGCTGCGCAAGGTGCTGCTGGAATGGCCGGCCGGCAAGCTGGAAGCGGCTGAAAAGACCATCGCCTGTGCGATGCGCGAACTGCTCGAAGAAACCGGCTACACGGCGGCTGAATGGGCCTATGGCGGCGAGATCCACAACGCCGCCGCCTATTCCAGTGAAAGCATCTGGCTGTGGTTCGCGCGGGGCCTGGTGGCGGGCCCGACCCAGCTGGACCTGGGCGAATTTGTCGAAACCGTGCTGATGACGCCCGCTGAGCTGGAAGCCCTGTCGGCGCGCGACGAACTGCCCGATGTGAAAACGCAGATCGGCCTGGCCTGGCTGGCGCGCGCGCAAGCGGGGCTGCGGCCCTTGACCTGGCTGAGCGTCGAACAGGCCGCCGCCCTATGATGACGGCACGATGAAGG
This sequence comes from Betaproteobacteria bacterium, assembly GCA_031383435.1. Classification (GTDB taxonomy): domain Bacteria; phylum Pseudomonadota; class Gammaproteobacteria; order Burkholderiales; family Burkholderiaceae_C; genus Rubrivivax. The sequence goes on from JANMZP010000029.1 coordinate 18,957, forward strand.
TGCTGGATCTGCGCTGCCACAACGGCCACGGTTTCGAGGGCTGGTTTGCTTCGGAAGACGACTTCATGGCGCAGAACGGGCGCGGTCTGATCGAGTGCCCGATGTGTGCCGACAAAGTCGTCACGCGCATGCCGTCGGCTCCCCGCTTGAACCTGTCGGGCGCGCGCGAAGCCCCTGCCAGCGCAGCCCCGGCCTCGGCCAGTGCAGCACCGGCCGCATCGGCGGTGAAGCCGCTGCCGCCGCCCGATCTGCAGGCCGCCTGGCTGGCCACGGTGCGCCACCTCGTGGCCAACACCGAAGACGTCGGCCCGCGTTTCGCTGAAGAAGCGCGGCGCATCCATTACGGTGAAACGCCGCAGCGCGGCATCCGCGGTCAGGCCACGCCCGACGAGCGCAGCGCGCTGCTGGAAGAGGGCATCGAGACGATGGCGGTGCCGGTGCCGCGCGGCCTGGAAGGGCCGCTGCAGTAAGCCGCTGCCGGCCTTAGACCACGCGCCCCGGGTTCATCAAGCCCAGTGGGTCCAGCGCGGTCTTGATGGCGCGCATCAGCCCCAGCGCCACAGGCGATTTGCGCCGCGCCAGTTCGTCGCGTTTCAACGCTCCGATGCCGTGCTCGGCCGAGAAAGACCCGCCGAATTCGGCCACTGCGTCGAAGACGATGGTGTTCACCGCGTGTTCGTGTTCAGCCAGGAATTGCGCGGCGTTGGCACCCGGCGGGGCCTGCACGTTGTAGTGCAGGTTGCCGTCGCCCAGGTGGCCGAAGTTGACCAGGCGGATGTCGGGCTGGTAGCGGCGCAGCGCTGCGTCGCTGCGCGCGCAGAAGGCGGCGATGGACGACACCGGCACCGAGATGTCGTGCTTGATGTTCACGCCCTCTTCGGCCTGGGCCAGCGGTATCGACTCGCGCACCTGCCACAGCGCCTTCGACTGCGCCAGGCTCTCGGCCACCACCGCGTCCACCACCAGCCCGGCTTCCAGCGCCGCGCCCAGCAGCGCTTCGAAACGGCTGCGCGCTTGCGCTTCGCCTTCGGTATCGCTTTGCTCCAGCAGCACCGTCCACGGCGCGTTGGGCAGCGGGTTGGGCAGGGCCGGGAAGTGTCGAACCACCAGATCGAGCGCGAAACGGCCCATCGCTTCGAAGCCGGTCAGGCCGGCACCCAGCCGCGTGCGGGCCAGCTTCAGCAAGGCCACGCAGTCTGCCAGCGTGGCGCAGGCGGCCAGCGCGGTGGTGGTGGCCGCCGGCAGCGGCGCCAGCTTCATCGTGGCCGCGGTGATGATGCCCAGCGTGCCTTCGCTGCCGATGAACAGGTCACGCAGGTCGTAGCCGGTGTTGTCCTTGCGCAGGCCCGACAGGCCGTCCCAGATCTCGCCCTGCGCCGTCACCACTTCCAGGCCCAGGCACAGTTCGCGCGTGTTGCCCCAGCGCAGCACCTGTGTGCCGCCGGCATTGGTGGCCAGGTTGCCGCCCAGCGTGCAACTGCCCTCGGCGGCCAGGCTCAGCGGCAGCAGCAGGCCTTGCGCGCGGGCGGCCTGCTGCGCGGTTTGCAGCACGCAGCCGGCCTCGGCGGTGAGGGTCAGGTTGGCTTCGTCGATGGCGCGCACCCGGTTCATGCGCTGCAGGCTCAGCAGCACCTGCGTGCCGCTGCCATCGGGCACGCCGCCGCCGACCAGGCCGGTGTTGCCGCCTTGCGGCACGATGGCCACGCGGTGGGCCGCGCAGGCGCGCACCACGGCCGCCACTTCGGCGGTGCTGCCCGGTCGCACCACGGCCAGCGCCTTGCCGCGCCAACGCCGCCGCCAGTCGAGTTCCCAGGCCGTCAAGTCGCCTTCGGTCAGCACCTGCGCGGCGCCAACGGCCGCGCGCAGCGCGCTCAGCACGCTGTCGCTCATGCGGCTTGCGCCGCCAGCCGCGCGCCGTTGCGCAGCCGCCAGCGGATGTACACGCCCGCCACCGCGAACAGCAGCATGCTCAGCACGACTTCGGCCAGCGCCAGTGCCGCGCCCAAGCCGCGTTCGCTGGTGGCGCGCACCACGCCTTCCAGGAAGTACAGCCAGATCAGCAGGCTCAGCCAGCGGAAGGTGTACATGCGGTGGCGCCACAAGCCGGCCACGCAGAACACCAGCGGCAGCACCTTCAGGGCCAGCGTGCCGCTGCCGGTGGGGGCCAGCCACAGTTCCCAGGCCAGGCACAGGGCGATGAGCGCGATGAGGGTGGCCAGGGCCACGGCGCGCGTGCTGCGCACCACGCGGTCGGGCTCGCGGTGGGGCGCGGTGTGGGGCGCGTTGTTGGACGGGCTGTCGGACTTGCTGTCGGACGCGCTGTCAGGCGCTGTGTTCAAGGTCATCCTGTCATCATAGACCGCATGAATCTCGCTCCCCGCCGTGTTGGCACACTCATCAAAGAGGCCCGCGCCCAAGTCCCTGTCCTGTTGCAAACCCTGAGTACCTGGCCCTGGTACGAGACCCTGCGCACGCTGCGCTTGCGCTTTCGCGAAGACCGTCTGGGCCTGACGGCCGGCAGCCTGACCTTCACCACGCTGATCTCGCTGGTGCCGCTGGTGACGGTGATGCTGGCGGTGTTCACCGCCTTCCCGATCTTCGCCGGGTTGGAAGGTGCGCTGGAGCAGTACTTCCTGCAGAACCTGGTGCCCGACAGCATTGCCAAGCCGGTGCTGCGTTCGCTGACCCAGTTCGCGGGCAAGGCGCGCGGCATGGGCACGGTGGGCTTGTTGCTGCTGGTGGCCACGGCGCTGGCCCTGGTGTTGACGATCGACCGCACCTTGAACGCCATCTGGCGCGTGCGCACGCCGCGGCCCATCGCGCAGCGCATCCTGGTGTACTGGGCCGGCCTGACGCTGGGCCCCCTGGCGCTGGGCCTGAGCCTGTCGCTCACCTCTTACGCCGTGTCGGCCTCGCGCGGTCTGGTGGCGGCTCTGCCGGGCGGCGTGGGCATGCTGCTGGAATTGATCCAGTTCCTGCTGCTGGCCGGGGCCACGGCGGGCCTGTTCCACTTCGTGCCGAACACGGCGGTGCGCTGGCGCCACGCCTGGGCCGGTGGGGTCTTCGTGGCGCTGGCTTTCGAGCTGGCCAAGAAGGGCCTGGGCTGGTATGTGGCTTCGGTGCCCACCTTCTCGGCGGTCTACGGTGCCTTCGCCACCGTGCCCATCCTGCTGCTGTGGATCTACCTGGGCTGGGTGATCATGTTGCTGGGCGCTGTGATCGCCGCCTACGCACCCAGCCTGCAGATGCGCGTGACCAGCGTGGCGCAAACGCCGGGCTGGACTTTCGAATTGGCACTGGCCGTGCTGCGCCGCCTGGCCGACGCGCGCAACGGCGTCGAGCGCGGCCTGCCGTTGGGCGCGCTGGCCGAACGCCTGCGCACCGACCCGCTGCAGCTGGAGCCGGTGGCCGAACTGCTGATCAAGCTGGACTGGGTGTCGCGGCTGGATGAAGGCGACACCGCGCGCCTGGTGCTGCTGTGCGACCCGGCGGCCACCCCGCTGACGCCGCTGATCGACCGCACGCTGCTGGCGCCCGGTGCGGCCTCAGTGGCCTTCCGCATGCGCAACGGCTGGGACCGTCAGACGCTGGCCGAGGCCTTGGGCCTTTAACCGCTGGCCGGGGCCCTCGGCCTTCAGTCGCAGGCCGAGTCCCCCGGCCTGTAGCGCCCGACGGAGGGCTTCAGTCGAGCGCGATGACGGTGTCGCCCGGTCCGGGCACGCAGCCCTCGGCCATCGCTTCCCAGCCGCGGTGTATCACCACCTGGCGCGGGTTGTGGCAGATCTCGACGCGGCTGGCGGCCGGCACCTCCTGGCGCACGAAAGCCTCGATGGAAGCCGGCATGCTGACGCGGTAGACCGCGCGCGCCAGGTCTTCCTCGGGGTGGTCGTCGCTGTGCAGCCAGGGCATGGCATTGCCCAGTGCCATCAACAGCCGCGAACCCACGTCCATCACGCTGGGCGTGTAGCCGCGCGCCTTCAGCCACTGCTGCGCGTCCTGCCGCGCGGTGGCACCGGTTGGCGCGGTCAGCGGCAGCGGTGCCCAGGCCAGGGCCAGCACCTCGATCACCCACTGGTTGCAGTTCTGGTACTGCAAGCTGTAGGGGTAGGCGTTGGCGCTGTAGCGGGCGTTCAGCACCTGCAGCGCCTGCCGGTTGTCCAGCGCGGTGCTTTCCAGCGCGGCGGCAGCGGACGGCGGCAGGAAGACCAGCGAGATGTAGCCCACCGCCGGCTCGTCGGTGCCGAGCACGAAACCCGACATGCCCTGGTCGTAGATGTGCGGCCGCTCTTCGTCGCAGGCGTAGTACAGCTGACGCACCGACCAGGGTGCATTGGCGCTGGCTTTCAAGGTCAGGCCGGCATGCGAATAGCGCGTGGCGAAACGGCTGAGGTTCATGCCCGAACGGGCGATCAGCGCGACCCGTTCGCCGGACTGTTCCAGTTCAGCCTTGACGATGGCAGCAAAGCGAAACAGCCGGTCCTTGTCGGTCGGGCTGAGCGCCTCGGGGTTGGCGCACAGGCGCAAGGCGCTGGCTTCGGCGGCCGTCCCCAAAAAGCAAAGGCTGGCCAGCAGCGCCGCTGCCGTCCAGCCCTGGCGTGCCGTCAGGTTCAGAGCACGACCGGCTTGCTGTCGAGCTCGCGGAACCAGTCGTCGCGCATCACCAGGAAGAAGGGCTCGCGTGCGCTGCCGACGCCGGCTGCGAATTCGACACCGTAAGCGCGCTGCCTGGCGCTGACCAGGGCACCGCGGGACAACTGCCCGCGCGCCACGGCACCCTGCGGCAGCGTCAGGAACAACGCGCCGTTGACGCTGTCATCGGCGGTGGCCTGCAATTGGACGCGCAGCTTGCCGGGCTGGTCGGCCGCCGCCGCCACTTCGATGACGCGGTAGTCGCCCTCGGCCACTGCCTTGTCTTTGCCGGATGAACTGTCGCTGGACTTGCCCACCGAATTCGACAGGCTGCCCACCGAGGTGGAACTGCTGCCTGACGCTTCGGAAGAAGCGGAACTGGCGGCCAGCGCTGGCAAGGCTGCGTTGCCCAGCAGCAAAGCCAGGCCGGCGACGGGAAGAAGGCGCTGCGTGCTGCGGAACATGGCAAGTCCTGTTGAAGTGTGGGTGGGTGGCGGCATATTAGCGCCCGCCTGTTGCGCTGGCGGATGCCGCTTCCACCGCGCTGCGTAAAACAAGGCGCAAGGTGTGCAGTACCGCATCCGGGCACTCGGCCATCAGGTGGTGGCCGGCCGGCACGGTGTGGACCCGGGCCTTCAAGGCATCGGCCACGGCGCGTGCGCCTTTGGGGTGGGTCATCTGGTCGAATTCGCCCAGCACCAGATGCGCCGGGCAGGTCACTTGCAGCGCCGCCTGCAAACCATCGCGGTAGGCGTTGCAGGCCGTGAAGTCGGTGTGGAACAAAGCCGCGTCGCCCTGCGCCGCCAGCACCTGCCGCATCAGCGCGCGGCTCGCACCGCGCAGCCACACGCCGGGGCCGGGGTAAGACGGCTTGGCGGCCAGCGTCGAGAAGGAAAACGTGACCACGCGGTCGATGGCCGCCAGGGGCTCGCTCAGCGACAGATCCAGCAGCGCCTGCGGCACCGGCATGGGCACGCAGGTGCCCAGCAGCGCCAGTGCGCTGGCCCGGTCGGGGGCCCGCGCCGCAGCGGCCAGCGCCACCAGCGAGCCCATGCTGTGGCCGACCAGCGTGGCGCGCTGCACGCCGGCGGCGTCCAGCAGCGCCAGCAGCCAGTCGGCCATCGTTTCCACCGTGGCCAACGCCGGCCCGGCGCTGCGCAGGTGGCCGGGCAGGTCCACCGCCAGCACGCTGTGGCCGAGGGGGGCGTACCAGCGCGCCAGCAGCGTCCACACGCTGTGGTCGTTCATCGCACCGTGGATGAAGACCACGCAGGGCAGGCTGGCATCGAAAGGCTTGCCGCCGGTGTAGGCATAGGCCTCGCGGTGTTGGACCGTCAGCTTCACAGCGCCTTCTCCGCCACTTTGAAAGCCCGCTTCAAGTCGTCGATCAGGTCGTCGGCGTCTTCCAGGCCGATGCTCAACCGGATCGTGCCCGGCGTGATGCCGGCTGCCCCCAGCGCCGCATCGTCCATGCGGAAATGCGTGGTGCTGGCCGGGTGGATGACCAGGCTGCGGCAGTCGCCCACATTGGCCAGGTGGCTGAAGATCTTCAGCGCTTCGATGAAGGCCTTGCCTTGCTGGCGCGAGCCTTTCAGGTCGAAGCTGAAGACGGCGCCACAGCCTCGCGGCAGCAGCCGCTTCGCCAGGGCGTGGCTGGGGTGACCTTCCAGTTCCGGGTAGCCCACGCCCGCCACCATGCTGTGCGCAGCCAGGAAAGCCACCACCTTGCGCGTGTTCTCGACATGCCGTGCCATGCGCAGTGGCAGGGTTTCGATGCCCTGCAAGATCAGCCAGGCGGTGTGCGGGCTCATGCAGGCACCGAAGTCGCGCAGGCCTTCGCGGCGGGCGCGCAGCAGGAAGGCACCGTCGGTGCTTTCTTCGCTGAAGACCATGCCGTGGAAGCCGGCGTAGGGCTGGTTCAGTTCGGGGAAGCGGGGTGCCTGGTGCCAGTCGAAACAGCCACCGTCCACCACCAGGCCGCCGATGACGGTGCCGTGCCCGCCCAGGAACTTGGTGGCCGAGTGGTAGACCAGGTCGGCGCCGTGCTCGAAGGGTTTCATCAGCCACGGCGTGGTGAAGGTGCTGTCGACCAGCAAGGGAATGCCGGCCTCGTGGGCGATGGCGCTGATGGTGGGTATGTCCAACACATCAAGGCCCGGGTTGCCCAGTGTTTCGCCGAACAGCAGTTTGGTCTCGGGGCGGATGGCGGCGCGCCAGGCGTCCACGTCGCCCGGCTTGACGAAGGTGGTGGTGATGCCGAAGCGGGCCAGCGTGTAGTGCAGCAGGTTGTGGCTGCCGCCGTACAGCGCGCTGCTGGCCACGATGTGTGCACCGGCGCCGGCCAGCGTGGTCACGGCCAGGTGCAGCGCCGCCTGCCCGCTGGCCGTGGCCACCGCGCCGACGCCGCCTTCCAGCGCCGCGATGCGCTCTTCCAGCACCGCGTTGGTCGGGTTGCTGATGCGGCTGTAGACGTGGCCGCTGCGTTCCAGGTTGAACAGGCTGGCCGCGTGT
>JANMZP010000062.1:0-12742 GCA_031383435.1 Betaproteobacteria bacterium
GCGGGCGTCGAGGCCTTGTTCATCGGCAGGCGCACCTGCAGGGCGCTGGGCGTGCGGATGGCGCGCCGGGCGTTCTGGAACGCCAGGCAAGCGCTGTCGAAGGGCAACCCGCAGAACGCCAGCAGTTCGCGAATCTGCGGCTCCGGCTCGGCGACCAGCGCTTCATAGCCCTGTAGGCGGACATGCTGCGGATGCTGACGCGCCCACAGGTCGCCCAGTTGCTCACAGGCCTGCCCGTACTGCGCCAGGCTGTCGAAGCCATAGCTGAAGTTGGCCAGCCCCGGCCCGAAGAGCTGCTTGTAGCAGGACCAACAGGTCTCCAGCGCGTCGCGCCGGCAGTCGATGATGCGGGCCTCGGGCAGCATCGCGCGGATGGCGCCCCCATACAGCCAGTTGTCCGGCAACTTGTCGGTGGCGGTCGGCTTGTGCAGGCGCCAGCGGGCACTCAGCCGCAGGTAGTGCTGGCCCAGCCGCGTCCAGTCCTGCGCCGCAGCCTCGCCCACCCAGGCCGGAAAGGGCCGGCCGCGGCGGCGTGACTCGGCGTCGATGACCTGGTGCAGGTAAGGCAGTTCGCTGGCGCCTTCGACGGCCGGGTGGGCGGCCAACACCTGCTCGACCAGCGTGCTGCCAGAACGCGGCAGTCCCACGATGAAGATCACCTCGCGGCCCTGGGGCGCGGCATGCGCCACCGGGCCGTGCTCGAAGGCGCTGCGAATGTCGTCCACACGCCGCGCGAAGGCGGCGCTGTCCCAAGGCACGGCGGCACGCACCGCATCGTTGGCACGACTGAACACCGCCAGCGCGCCTTCGAAGTCGCCGGCGTCCTCCAGCGCCTTGCCGAATGCAAAGTCCACCATCTGCCGTTCGACGGCGGAGAGACCAGCGCGCACCGCAGCGGCTTCGAGTTGCCGCAATTCGGTCTCGGTCAACGGCACGGTCTTCAGGTCGACCAATGAAAACCAGGCGCGTGCAGTTTCCTGGCCTGAAGCGATGAGCCTACGGCAGTCTTCCGCCGCCGCTTCGGCGTGGCCCAGCGCCTTGTTGCAGCGCGACCGCTGCAGCCGGCTGGCGGCCGAGTTCGGCTGCAACTGAACGGCGGCGTCAGCAGCCTGCAGTGCGTCTTCGTAAAAGCCCTGCCGGTCGCATTCGATGCTGAGGTTCAGCCAGTCGCCGGCACTGCGTGCGCAACCTGCGGCGTGACCCAGGCTCTGCCGGGCGCTGGCGGCGTCGCCGTCGTTGCCCTGCGCCGATGCAAGCATCGACCACAGTCGGATGTCGCCGCTGCGCTGCGCGGCGGCGCGGCCCAGCGCCTGCACGGCCAGCGGCCAGGCGCCTTCCTCGACATGGCCCAGGCCCTGCCACAACAGCACCTCGGGGTGGTCAGGCGCCTGCCGCGCTGCCTGCAACAACCACTGGGCCGACATCAGGCGGTCGCCCTGGGCATGCAGTCGCATGACCTGGCGCATCATCTCGGCCGGCACGGACGCCAGCCCACGCAGCCGTTCTCGGAGTTCAGCGGCCTGTGCCTTGCTGGGGACTTGATTTGGGACCGGGGGTTTCATCGCGGGATTCTGCCGCGTCCCGCCGTCGAGTTCACGGCATTGCCGAACCCATCAGGCACTGCAACCGGGTATCTTGCCGGCCGCTTGCGCCTGAGAGCCGCTGCGTCAAAGTGCCGGGCAGTCCGCGTAGTCCGTGTAGGCCGGCTCCGGCTGAGTGAAGTACGCATGCAGGATCTGGTAGACCGTTCTGTAGTTCTTCTGCTGGAAGCTGGCGTGGCTGATGCCGTTGAGCACGGTGAACTGCTTGTCCGGGTGCGGAAGATGCTTGAAAAAGCTCAAGAGGTCGTCGATGCCGGCAATGCCGTCGAACTGGCCGCGCAGCACCAGCGTGGGCACGGTGATCTTCAGCGGGTCGACCACCGGGAGCTTGCTGCACATGTCGATGTAGGTGCCGTTGGGCATGCTGTCGTCCAGCGCCAGGATGGCGTGGGCGAAGGCTTCTACCGTGTTGGCGTCGGCGCAGTCGGCGTGGTCGCGCGAGAAGATGCTGCGCACGAAGGCGCGGTCGATCGGCCGGCGCTTGGTGGCGATGAATTCGGGCAGCTACTTGCGGCGTTGTTCCAGCGTCGGAGCGCCCTCACCGGTCCACACAAAAGCGTCCAGCGCCAGGCGCTTGACGCGTTCCGGGTGGTTCTGCGCAAACAGCGCCGCACGCAGCGCGCCGCTGCTGATGCCGTAGGTCAGGAAGCTGCGCACGCCGCGCGTGGCGAAGATGTAGTCGGTGGCGGCTGCCAGGTCGGCCGCGCCGTTGGCGATGTCGCAGTAGATGTCGCGGCTCTTGTCGCTGCGGCCGTAGCCTTCCATGTCCACGCACCAGCAGACGAAGCCGCGCTCGGCGAACCAGTCCATCACGCTGCTGTCGGGGCGGCCGGGCACGGTCAGGTCGAAGGTCGGCTGGCTGGCCATCGACGAGCCGTGCACCCACAGCATCGCCGGCTTGCCGGCCTGCTCTTCAGGGCTGCCGACGTACTTCTCCCACAGGAAAAGCTTGACATCGCCGTCGGCGGTTTTCTTGGTGGTCCAGTGTTCCTGGCCGGTGACTTGGGTCATGGTTTTTCCTGGTGGAGAGTCAATCGATTTTTGCGCCGGACTCTTTGACGACACGCGCCCAGTGGTCGCGTTCGTCGCGGAAATAGCTGTCCATCTCGGCCGGCGTCGAGGCCACGATCTCGATGCCGGCTTCGGCGAAATAAGCCTTCAGTTCGGGCACCGCCATCACGATCTTCAGTTCGCGGTTCAAGCGCTCGATGATGGCCGGCGGCGTGCCCTTGGGCGCCAGCAGGCCCATCCAGACATAGGCCGAATAGCCGCTCAGACCGCTTTCGGCCAGCGTCGGCACATCGGGCAGTTGCGGGCTGCGCGTGGCGCCGCTGGTGGCCAGCGGCTTCAACTTGCCGGCCTTGATGTGGGCCACCATGCCGGCCGTGCCGGGCATGGAAATGGGCACCGTGCCGGCCAGCAGGTCGGTGGTGGCCTGGCCGCTGCCGCGGTAGGGCACATGAACCATCTTGATGCCGGCCATGCTGGTCATTTGCGCCATGAACAGATGCTGCCCGCTGCCATTGCCCGAACTGGCGTAATTCAGCGTGCCGGGCTTGGCCTTGGCCAGCGCAATCAGTTCGGCCACGCTCTTCACCGGCAGGCTGGGGTGCACCACCAGCACACCGGGTTCACGGCCCAGCAGGCTGATGCCGACGAAGTCATCGATGGGTGCAAAGGGCAACTTGGGGTACAGCGAAGCGCTGATGGCGTTGGTCTGCGAAGCCAGCAGCAGCGTGTAGCCATCGGGCGCGGCCTTGGCCACTTCACCGCTGCCGATGGTGGCCCCGGCACCCGGCTTGTTCTCGACGAAGACCTGCTGCTTCAGGCGCTTGCCCAGTTCCTGCGCCACCATGCGCGTGGGCCCGTCCACCGCGCCGCCGGGCGAGAAGGGCACGACGATACGGATGGGCTTGTTCGGGTAGTCCTGGGCCCAGGCGGTGCTGGCCAGCAAGCCGGCCGCAAACAGTACAGCGATAGGTTTCATGCAGTGGCGCCTTTCAAGCGTGCGCGGGTTCAAGCGTCGAGATCGATCTTGCGGTCACGGGCAATGGCCGTCCAACGGGCGATGTCGGCCTTGATGTATTTGCCGAAATCGGCGGCCGACATCGGCATCGGCTCCACCGCCTCGGCCGACAGGCGGTCGCGCAGGTCGGGGCCGCTCAGCACCTTGTTCAGGGTCTCGTTCAAGGTGGCCAGCACCGGTGCCGGCAGACCGGCCGGGCCGACCACGCCGTACCACTGGATGGCGTCGAAACCCTTGTAGCCCGACTCGATCAGCGTGGGCACGTCTTTCAACACCGCGTGGCGCGCCACACCCGTCACGGCCAGGGCGCGCACGCGGCCTGAACGCAGGTGTGGCAAGGCCGCCGCCAGGCCCGGGAACATGGCCTGCGTCTGGCTGCCCAGCAGGTCGTTGAAGGCCGGCGCGATACCCCGGTAAGGAATGTGCAGTGCGAAGGTGCCGCTGGCCTGCTTGAAGAGTTCCATCGTCAGGTGGGTCAGCGAACCCTGGCCGGCCGAGCCGTAGCTGAGCTTGCCCGGGTTCTGCTTCAGGTAGGCCACGAATTCGGCCACGGTGCGCACCGGCAGGCTCGAATTCACGACCAGCACATTCGGCGTGCCGCCGATCATGCCCACCGGCGTGAAATCCTTGATCGCGTCATAGGGCAGCTTGCTGCGCGTGGCCGGGCTGGTGCCGTGGGTGGCGACATAGCCCTGCATCAGCGTGTAGCCGTCGGCCGGTGCCTTGGCCGTGGTCTGGCAGGCGATGGCTCCACCGCCGCCGCCGATGTTGTCGACGATGAAGCTCTGCCCCAGCAACTTGCCCCAGCGGTCGCACAGGGTGCGGCCCACCAGGTCGCTGCCGCCACCGGCCGAGACCGGCACGATGTAGCGCAGCAGCTTGTTCGGAAAGGCGGGTGACTGCGACTGGGCCCAGGCCGCCTGCGGCAAGGCCAGTGCGGCGGGCAGGGCGGCAATCAGTTCACGACGGCGCATGGTGCAGCCTCCTTCAGTTTTCAAAGCCACCGGCGCTGCGCAAGGGCAGGGCTTCGGGGCTGGTCAGCAAAGCGATGAAACGCGCGGCCAGCGCGGCTTGCGGGCCAGCCGCTGCGCTGGCCGTGATGGCCGCGGTGTAGGGCGTGGCCAACTCGAATTCGGCCGGCAGCAACGCCACCAGCTCGACCCCGGCCGTGTAGCGGATCTCGGTGACCTGGGTGCAGCCGATGGGGTTGGCCTCGGCCGACGCCGCCATCTCGCGCATCGCGGTGGCACCGTTGGGGTAGGTCCTGAAGCGCGCGGCCCCTTCGTCGTGCACGCCCAGCTCGCGCATCACCTTGGCAAAGTGGATGCCGGCGGTGGAGCGCACGGCGTCAGGGAAGTAGATGCCGGTGGCCGCCTGCAGCGCAGCCTTCAGGCCGGCCGCGCTGGCCACGTCGGGCCACGGCGTGCCAGCCCGCACGGCCACGCCGGTGCGCACGCGGCCCAGCAAGGCCGGGCTGCCGGCCTGCAGGCGGCCGTCGGCCACCAGGCCGCTGATCAGTACTTCGGTCAGCACCAGCACGTCGCAAGGCTCGCCGGCCAGCAGCGCTTCCTTGATCGCGCCGACGGCGCCGAAACGGGCCTGGATGTCGGCACCGGTGTCGGCCTTGAAGCGCGCTTGCAGCGCACCCACCAGGCCTTGGGCGGCACCGGCACACAGCAGATTCAAAACGGTCATGGGGATGCTTCCGCTGCTCACTCGGCCTTGGTGCCCGAGATCTTCACGATGCGCGCCCACTTGGCGATGTCCTCGTTCAGGTAGCGGGTGAACTCGTCCACGCCCATGGTCAGCGGCGCGGTGCCCTGCGCGGCCCAGGCCCGGCGCACGTCGGCGTTGCTGGTGATCTTGGCGAGCTCGGCGTTCAGCCGGTTGACGACCGCCACCGGCGTGCCCTTGGGTGCCATCAGGCCCAGCCAGATCGTGGCCTCGTAGCCCTTGATGCCGGCCTCGTCCATCGTCGGCACATCGGGCAGCGTGGCCGAGCGTTTCAGACCTGTCGTGGCCAGCGCCTTGACCTTGCCCGACTTGATGTGCTCGCTCATCGTCGGGATGGCGTCGAACATCATCTCCAGCTGGCCGCCCAGCACATCGGTGCGGGCACCGGCGCTGCCTTTGTAGGGAACGTGCACGACGTCGATGCCGGCCAGGGCCTTCATCAGTTCGCCGGCCATGTGGTACGGCGTGCCGGGGCCCGAAGACGCATAGCTCATGCCGCCCGGCTTGGCCCGGGCGGCCTTCAGCAGGTCACCCAGGCTGTTGAACGGCAGGCCGGCCTTCACCACCAGCACCAGGTCTGAGGCGTTGATCGGCGCGATGGGCGCGAAGTCGCGCATCAGCACGAAAGGCTTGCTGGGGATCAGCGACTCGTTCACGGTTTGGGTGTTCGACATCAACAGCAGCGTGTAGCCGTCGGGCACGGCTTTGGCCACGGCATCGGTGCCGATGACGCTGCCACCACCCGGCTTGTTGTCGACGATGAAGTTCTGGCCCGTGGCTTCCTGCAACTTCTGCGCGATGAAGCGGCCATAGACGTCAGCCGAGCCGCCCGGCGCGAAGGGCACCACGATGCGCACCGGCTTGGCCGGGTAGTCCTGGGCCAGGGCCGGGGCGGGCAGCAGGGCCGCGCTGGCCGAGGCCAGCAACATCAACAGCAGCAGGGGCAGGGCCGTGGCGCGGCGTCGGGCGTGAAGGTTGTTCATGCGGGTCTCCGTTATTGGTTTGAATTGGGCTCTATTGGCTGAGCCGTTTGCAAGGCGGCGACTGTAGCGCGCCGCTGCCGTTCCGCTCAGTAGCCCAACATGCTGGTGCGGACATGCACCAGGTGGGCCAGGCACAGCGCGCGGGCGTGCTCGGCGTCGCGCGCTTTCAGCGCGGCGACCAGCGCGCGGTGCTCTTGCTGGTACTCCAGGCGGCGCTCTGGCGTGGCACTGCGGCGCTTCAAGGCGCCCCATTCGTTGTTGGCCCGCACGTCGCTCATCAGCTTGAAGACGCCGCTGATGAAGCCGTTGTGCGCGGCCTCGGCGATGGCCTCGTGCAGGGCCCCGTCCCAGTGCTCGAACTCTTCCAGCGTGGTGGCCACTTCGGCGCGGTGGTTGCACTCGTCCATCCTGCTGAAATCGGCCGCCGTGGCGTTGCCGATGGCCATCTCGATGAGGGCCGGTTCCAGCACCATGCGGGCACTCATCAGTTCGGCCGGGCTGACCGCGTGGGCGGCCACGGCCGGCGTCAGTTCCGCCAGCGCTTCGTGCACCTGGTCCGACACGTAGGTGCCGCTGCCCACCGTCTGGGTGATCAAGCGCTTGCGCTTGAAGTCGAGCAGCACGCGGCGCACGGTGGAGCGGCTCAGACCGAATGACTCACTCAGCGCGCGTTCGGTGGGGATGCGGTGGCCGGCCCGCCAGGTGCGCGACCGCAGGTTCTCGAAGATGTTCTCGCGCAGGGCTGAGGCAGCGTCCATGGCCTGAGGGGTCTAGCGATGTTGGGCCTTAATGGTAGCATTTGGGTGATCAACCGGAGCACAAATGCGCATCGCCACCGTCATCCACCAAGGCCAGCAACGTGTGGGCCGCGTCGCCGCTGACGGCCTGACCATCGATCTTTTCGACATCGACGCCAGCCGGGGCGCGCTGGCGCTGATCGAGCTGAGCGTGGCCCGCTCGGTGCTGCCCGCTGTCACCGAAAGCGTGGCCTTCACCACCGCCATGCTGGTGGCGCCGCTGCCCGCACCGCGCCGCAACCTGTGGTGCGTGGGCCGCAATTACCACGCGCATGCGGCCGAACTGCAGGCCAGCGTCTTCAAGGACAACACCAAGACCGTGGACGCCTGGCCGATCGTCTTCACCAAGGTACCCGAGACCGTCATCGGCCCCAACGACGCGGTGCAACTGCCGGGCGCGGCCATCTCGTCGCAGATCGACTACGAGGCCGAGCTGACCATCGTCATCGGCAAGGGCGGGCGCAACATCAGCCGCGCTGACGCGATGTCGCACGTCTTCGGCTACACCATCGTCAACGACGTGACCGCGCGCGACGTGCAGATGCGCCACGCGCAGTGGGACCTGGGCAAAAGCTTCGACACCTTCTGCCCGATGGGGCCGTGGATCGTCACCGCCGACGAATTGAACGCCGCCGACACCCGCGTTCGCTGCTGGGTGACGCCGCACGGCGGCATGGCCGAGTTGCGCCAGGACGCCCGCACCACCGACCTGATCTTCGACCTGCCCACCCTGATCGAAACCTGCTCGCGCGGCATCACCTTGCTGCCGGGCGATGTCATCGCCACCGGCTCGCCGGCCGGCGTGGGCATGGGCATGACGCCGCCGCGCTGGCTGGGCCACGGTGATGTGGTGCGCATCGAGGTCGATGGCCTGGGCGTGCTGGCAACGCGCTTCGAGAACGCCATCGACGGGGTCGGCGCATGAGGCGCGAAGGGGCGCGGCGCACGCTGCTGACGCGGGCCGGGGTGCTGGCCGGCCTGCTGGCAGGCTTGCAACTGGCGGGCGCGGTGCACGCGCAGCCCGCCTGGCCCGACAAGCCCATCACCATGATCGTGCCCTTCCCGCCCGGCGGCGTGGCCGACACGGTGGCGCGGCCGGTGGCTGAAGCGCTGGGCAAAGAGCTGAAGCAGACGGTGATCGTCGAAAACCGCGTGGGTGCCGGCGGTGCCCTGGGCATGGGCGTGGCGGCCCGCGCGCCGGCCGACGGCTACACCGTCCTGCTGACGCTGTCGTCCATCTCCATCCTGCCCGAGGCCGACCACATCCTGGGCCGCAAGCCGGCCTACACGCTGAACCAGTTCAAGCCCATCGCACGCTTCACCGCCGACCCGACAGTGCTGGTGGTGCGCGCCGACGCGCCGTGGAAAACGCTGGCCGAATTCGTCGCCGATGCGAAGAAGAAGCCCGGCACCTACAACTACGGCAGCAGCGGCAATTACGGCACCATGCACGTGCCGATGGAAATGCTGAAAGCCAGCGCGGGCTTTCGCATGACGCACATACCCTACACCGGTGCCGGCCCGGCCGTGCTGGCCCTGCTGGGCGGCCAGGTCGATGCGGTGGCTGCCGGCCCCAGCGCCGTGGCGCAGCAAATCAAGGCCGGCAAGCTGCGCGCGCTGGCGCATTGGGGCGACAAGCCGCTGGTGGCACTGCCCGAAGTGCCCAGCCTGACGCAAAGCGGCTACGCGACGCGCTTCGCGCAATGGTCGGCGCTGTTCGTGCCGGCCGCCACACCCGACGACATCACCAGCAGGCTGCGCGCCGCCGCGAAAAAGGTGGCCGCCGACCCGGCCGTCATCGCCATCATCAACCGCGCCGGCAGCCCGGTCGAATACCTGGACGCGCCCGACTTCCAGACCTACTGGGACGCCGACGCCAAGCTGATGGTGGAAGCGGTGCGCAAGATCGGCAAGGTGGAATGACCGTGAAGGGGCGGCCGTGACAGGCGCAGCGAGGGCCGCAGGGGCCGCACCGCTGCTGCAGGTTCAGAACCTGCGCACCCACTTCAACACCGACGACGGTGAATTCCCGGCGGTGGACGGTGTCAGCTTCAGCGTGCACGCCGGGCAGACACTGGCCATCGTCGGCGAATCGGGCAGCGGCAAGAGCGTCACCGCGCTGTCCATCATGGGTTTGATTCCGAACCCGCCAGGGCGCATCGCGGGCGGGTCCATCCGCTTCGAAGGCCGCGAGTTGATCGGCCTGGCCGCGCGTGAACTGCAGGCCTTGCGCGGCAACGGCCTGGCGATGATCTTCCAGGAACCGATGAGTTCGCTGAACCCGGCGTTCACCATCGGCCAGCAGATCATCGAGAGCCTGCAATGCCACCAGAACCTCAGCGACAGCGAGGCCCGCGCGCAGGCCTTGAAGATGCTGGAGCGCGTGCGCATTCCCGCACCCGAACAGCGCCTGGACGAACACCCGCACAAGCTGTCGGGCGGCATGCGGCAGCGCGCGATGATCGCGATGGCGCTGGCCAACCAGCCGCGCCTGCTGATCGCCGACGAGCCGACCACGGCGCTGGACGTGACCATCCAGGCGCAGATCCTGGCGCTGATGCACAGCTTGCAGGCAGACAGTGGCACCGCCATCGTGCTGATCAACCACGACCTGGGCGTGGTGGCCGAAGTGGCCGATGCGGTTGTCGTCATGTACTGCGGCCGCGTCGTTGAACAAGCACCCGTCGCTGCACTCTTCGAGGCCCCGCAACACCCCTACACCGTGGGCCTGCTGGGTTCGATGCCGCGCCTGCACGGCCAGGCGACGCGGCTGGCGGCCATAGCCGGGCAGGTGCCGCCGCCGCTGCCCCGGCCGGCGGGTTGCGCCTTCGCCGAGCGCTGCCCGTTTGCGCAGGATCGCTGCCGCGCCGAGGCGCCGCCCTTGCGGGACTTGGGCGACGGCCATGCCTCAGCCTGCTGGCTGGCGCCGCTGGATGCCGACGCGCTGCTGGCCCGGCCCTTGCAAGCCACCGCCGCATGAACGTTCCGCTGTTGCAGGTCCAAGGCCTGGTGAAGCATTTCCCGGTGCGCCAGGGCCTGTTCGGCCGCGCACGCGGTGCCGTGCAGGCGGTGCAGGGCGTGGACTTCACGTTGCAGGCCGGGCAGACGCTGGGCGTTGTCGGTGAATCGGGCTGCGGCAAAAGCACGCTGGGCCGCCTGGTGCTGCGGCTGATCGAACCCACCGCCGGGCGCATCGTCTTCAACGGCAGCGACCTGGGGCTGCTGCCGGCTGGTGCGCTGCGTGCGCAACGCCGCGCCATGCAGATCATTTTTCAAGACCCGTATTCCAGCCTCAACCCGCGCATGACGGTGGGGCAGACGCTGACTGAGCCGCTGCGCCTGCACGGCCTGCACACCGGCCGGCACACCGAACACGTGGCCGAACTGCTGCAGACCGTGGGCCTGGCGCCGGAACACGCCCAGCGCTATCCGCATGAATTCAGCGGTGGGCAACGCCAGCGCGTGGGCATCGCGCGCGCGCTGGCGGTGGAGCCGCAACTCATCGTTTGCGACGAGGCGGTGTCGGCGCTGGACGTGTCGGTGCAGGCGCAAGTGGTCAACCTGCTGCAAGACCTGCAACAGCGCCTGGGTATCGCCTACATCTTCATCGCGCACGACCTGGCGGTGGTCAAGCACATCGCCAGCCACATCGCGGTGATGTACCTGGGCCGCATCGTCGAACTGGCGCCGAAAGACGAAATCTTCGTCGCGCCGCGCCACCCCTACACGCAGGCCCTGCTGGCGGCCATCCCCGAACCCGTGCCGAATTTGCGCAAAGACGGCGGACGCGCGCGCGTGCTGCTGCAGGGCGACGTGCCCAGCCCGACGAAACCGCCCGCCGGCTGCACCTTCCACACGCGCTGCGTGCATGCGCAGCCCGCATGCACGCAGGCCGTGCCGCCGCTGGAAACCCAAGACGGCCACGCCGTGGCCTGCTTCCGTTGGCGCGAGGTGCTGCCGCCCGCATCGCTGCGCCGGGCGCCCCCCATCAACACCCGGCTGCAGCGTTTGCAGTCGGCCTTCATCCGCTGAAGCCCGCCGAAGAAAGCCGTCCACCATGAAGAAGCACCTCTTGTTTGCCGCCGCGCTCGCCACGCTGCTGGCCGCCACCGCCGCGCAGGCACAGACCCTGCCGAATCTGAAGATCGGTCTGGCCGAAGACCCCGACGTGCTGGACCCCAGCCTGGCCCGCACCTTCGTCGGCCGCATCGTGTTCAGTGCGCTGTGCGACAAGCTCATCGACATCGACGAGAAGCTGAACCTGGTGCCGCAACTGGCGCTGAGCTGGGAGTGGTCGGCCGACAACAAGGCGCTGACCATGAAGCTGCGCCCCGGCGTCACCTTCCACGACGGCGAGAAGTTCGACGCGGCAGCGGTGAAGTTCAACATCGAACGCCACAAGACCCTGCCCGGCAGCAATCGCCGCGGCGAACTGGCGCCCGTCACCACGGTCGACGTGGTGGACCCGATGACTGTGCGGCTGAACCTCAGCGCGCCGTTCTCGCCGCTGCTGGCCGCCTTGAGCGACCGCGCCGGCATGATGGTGAGCCCGAAAGCGGCGCAGGCTGCGGGCGACAAGTTCGGCAACAAGCCGGTGTGCTCGGGGCCCTTCAAGCTGGTCGAACGGGTTGCGCAAGACCGCATCGTGCTGGAGCGTTTTGACGGCTACTGGAACAAGCCGGCCATCCACTTCAACCGCATCACCTACACGCCCATCCCCGACGCCACGGTGCGGTTGGCCAACCTGAAATCGGGTCAGTTGGACTTCGCCGAACGCATCGCCAGCAGCGACATCGAAAAGCTGAAAGGTGACAAGAAGCTGAAGACGGCCAGCATCACCGAGATCGGCTACCAGGGCATCACCATCAACATCGGCAAGAGCGAAAAGGCGCAGGCCAACCCGCTGGGCAAGGACCCGCGTGTGCGGGAAGCGCTGGAATTGGCCATCGACCGCCAAGGCCTGGCCCAGGTGGTGATGGACAACGAAGCCGTGGTCGGCAACCAGTGGGTGGCGCCGGGCAACACGTACTACGCCAAGACCTTGCCGGTGCCCAAACGCAACATCGAACGCGCCAAGCAATTGCTGAAGGAAGCCGGCGTGCCCAAGCCCAGCTTCACACTGCTGACGCCGACCACCTCCGACGCGCAGCGCCTGGCGCTGGTGGTGCAGGCCATGACGCGCGAAGCCGGCTTCGACGTGAAGATCCAGTCGGCCGAATTCGCCACCAGCATCAACATGGCCGACAAGGGCGACTTTGACGCCTACGTGCTGGCCTGGAGCGGCCGACCCGACCCCGATGGCAACCTGTTCAGCTTCCACGGCTGCAAGCAACCGCTGAATTACGCCGGCTATTGCGACGCCGAAACCGACAAGCTGCTGGCACAGTCGCGCACGCTGCGCGAACCGGCTGAGCGCAAGAAAGTCTTCGAGCAGATTGCTGCCCGCGTGCTGAAAGAACGGCCCATCATTTACGTCTACCACCGCAATTGGCTGTGGGCCTACAACGCCAAACTCAGCGGCGTGCGGCAAATTCCGGATGGCCTGCTGCGCGTCAGCGGTCTGCAATTGAATCCTTGAACTTCAGCGATGACACCGAGGGC
>JANMZP010000122.1:0-3677 GCA_031383435.1 Betaproteobacteria bacterium
AGTTGTTGCGGTTGGCCGCGATCAGCACCAGCACGCCCTTGGCGCCGGACAGGTCGATGCCTTCGAGCAGCGGGCAGGCCACGGCCGCTTCGGCGGCCTTGCTGGCGCGGTCGGGGCCACCGGCCACGGCCGTGCCCATCACGCCCAAGCCGGGCTCGCTCATCACGGTCTTGACGTCTTCGAAGTCGACGTTCACCAGGCCATGCATGTGGATGATGTCGCTGATGCCGCCGACCGCGTTCTTCAGCACGTCGTTGGCATGGGCGAAGGCCTGGTCCTGCGTCACGTCTTCGCCCAGCACTTCGAGCAGCTCTTCGTTGAGCACCACGCATCAGACGATCAAGCTGAGCAGCGATGGGCGGCGGAACGCCGGCTGGCGTCCGATCGAGCGACGGTGAGGAACGAATGCTGCGTCCGTGGGACGCCGTACCGAACGCACCGCACTACCTGACGAGATGGCGTCGTGCTTGATGTGGCAGCCGTTGAAAATGGCGCGAGAATCAAGCAAAAAAGGGCGGCACTTTGCTGACCTATGCGCTACCCAAGCCAAAGTGTTCCGATGCCCTTAGTCAAATCCAAACAGCGCGTTGCCGACCACGGGGAAGTCTTTACGCCCGCGTGGATGGTCGAGGCCATGCTCGACCTCGTGAAGGACGAATCTCAGCGCATCGACTCGCGCTTCCTTGAGCCCGCCTGCGGCAGCGGCAACTTTCTCGTTCAGGTCCTTCGGCGCAAGCTCACCGGCGTGGAGCTTAAGTACGGCAGCTCCGACTTCGAGCGGCGGCACTACGCGCTGCTGGCGCTGATGTGCATCTACGGCATTGAACTGCTGCCAGACAACATCGCTGAATGCCGCACCAACCTGCTCGACATTTTCGCCGAGTACCTGAACCTCGATCAGACGGGCGACCTGTATCGCGCCGCCAGCCTTGTGCTTTTGCTCAACCTAGTGCATGGCGACGCGCTGACCATGAACGACAGCGACGGAGTACCTATCACCTTTGCTGAATGGGGCTATCTGGGCAAAGGCAAGTTCCAGCGGCGTGACTTCAGATTCGACATCCTGACCCATTCCTCGGCGTTCAGCGCAGACGGCTCCTTGTTTGCGCACTTGGGCAAGCACGAAATCTTCACGCCGGCCAAGACCTGGCCGCCGATGACCGTGGGCGATCTGGCTGCCGGGTTTGCGCAAGGGGTAGTTGCACCATCGCCCAAGGAGGAGGCATGACAACGGTGGCTGCTTCCGTGCCCGTACTTCGCTGGGCAGCGAAGCGCGCGCGCCTGGATGACGGCCAGCTGGCGGCGCGCTTCAACAAGTGGCCCTTGTGGCTCAGCGGCGAGGCCCAGCCCACGCTCAAACAACTGGAAGACTTCGCGCGTCTCACGCACACAGCCTTCGGCTACTTCTTCCTGCCCCAACCGCCCGAGCTGGCGCTGCCGGTGCCGGACTTTCGCACCCTGCGCGACAAGGTTCTCGCCGAACCCAGCAGCGACCTGCTTGACACGCTCTACCTGTGCCAGCAACGACAAGACTGGTACCGCGACCACGCCCGCATGCACGGATTGCCGCCCTTGCCCTTTGTCAGCAGCGCCAGCCTGCAGCAAGCGCCAGCCGCGGTGGCGCAAGGCCTGCGCGAGACGCTGGGCCTGTCCACCGAAGAGCGGCGCCGCTTGCCCACGTGGACGGATGCGCTGCGCCAGTTGATCGCCAAGTCGGAAGACGCCGGGCTGATGGTGATGGTGAGTTCCGTGGTGGGCAGCAACAGCCACCGCTTGCTGGACGTGGGCGAGTTTCGCGGCTTCGCGCTGGCGGACCGCCTTGCGCCGCTGGTCTTCTTGAACGGCGCCGACAGCAAGGCCGCGCAGATGTTCACGCTGGCGCACGAGCTGGCCCATGTGTGGCTGGGCGCAACGGGCGTGTCGGACACACAGGCGGGCCAGGTGCCTGAGCAGCAAACCGAGCGCTGGTGCAACCAGGTCGCTGCGGAACTGCTGATGCCCATGGACGAGCTGCGCGCAGCACACCAGAGCAATGCGACGATTCCGGAAGAAATCCAGCGGCTGGCACGCGAGTTCAAGATCAGCACGCTGGTCGTGTTGCGCCGCCTGTTCGATGCCGGCACCATCAACCGGGCTACGCTGTGGCAGCACTACCGGGACGAACAGGAAAGGCTGCGCACGCTGAAGCAGCGCGCCAGCAGTGGCGGCGACTTCTACCGGTCCTTGAGCGCACGCACCAGCAAGCGTTTTGCCCGTGCGATTGTCTCCAGCACGCTGGAGGGCTTGACCTCGTTTCCGGATGCCTTTCGCATGCTCGGCGTGCGCAAGACGGCCACGTTCTACGAAGCGGCGCGCGAGCTGGGGGTGACGACGTGAGCCCGCCGGGCCGCCCCAAGGGCGAACACCGCAGTGCGCCGCACGAAGGCTCCCAATGAGCTATCTGCTGGACGCCAATGTCTTCATGTCCGCGAAGAACCTGCACTACGGTCTGGACTTCTGCCCGGCGTTCTGGGACTGGCTGGCGCACAAGGGCCATACGGGCTCAGTGTGCAGCATCGACAAGGTCGCCGATGAAATCGAGGCCGGTCAGGACGAGTTGTCGGCTTGGGCCAGGAATCACGGCCACGCGCTCTTTCGGCGCACGCCGCCGGCACTGGCGCCGCAGTTCACCCAGGTCAGCACATGGGCCACCGGGCAGCAGTACACACCGGCCGCCATCAACACATTTCTGCAGGCCGCCGACTTCTACCTGCTTGCCCATGGGCTGGCCGGCAACCATGTGGTGGTGACCCACGAAGTTCCCGCCAACTCGCCGGGGCGCATCAAGATACCGAATGCCTGCATCGGCCTGGGCGTGCGGTTCATGACGCCCTACCAGATGCTGCGCATCGAACAAGCACGGTTCGTGCTGGGTGCGCATGCATGATCGAGCAAGCCAGCTTCAGCATGCGCGGCCGCAATCCGGACGTTCTGACCTGCATCGCCAACCTCTCCAACGACGTGGTCTTCACACCGCCGGCGTTCGCCAGCCGGATGCTGGACACGCTGGCGGCGGCTTGGGCGGAGGACAATGCGGGCGCGAATCTATGGGTGAACAAGTCGGTGAAGTTCCTGGACCCGTGCACGAAGTCGGGGGTTTTCTTGCGCGAGATCACCAGCCGTCTCACGAAGGGGCTGGCTAGCGAGATCCCAGACCTGGAGGAGCGCGTCAATCACATCCTGACCAAGCAGGTGTTCGGCATTGGGATCACGCAGCTCACCAGTCTGCTGGCGCGACGCAGCGTGTACTGCTCGAAGCACGCCAATGGCAAACACTCCATCGCGAAGGGCTTTCCCAACGACGCAGGGAACATCTGGTTCGAGCGGATGGAACACACGTGGCTGGATGGAAAGTGCAGGTACTGCAGTGCCAGCCAGAAGATCCTGGATCGGGGCGACGGGCTGGAAACCCATGCCTACGCGTTCATCCACACCGACGACATCAGGGCTCGGATTGCCGAGCTGTTTGGAGGCGACATGCAGTTCGACGTGATCATAGGTAACCCGCCGTACCAGTTGGACGACGGCGGGTACGGCACGAGCGCAGCGCCGATCTACCAGTTGTTCGTGGAGAAGGCGCTTGACCTTGATCCGCGCTACGCCGTGTTCGTGACGCCGTCGCGCTGGATGGCCGGCGG
>JANMZP010000264.1:0-11069 GCA_031383435.1 Betaproteobacteria bacterium
GTCAGTTCCTGACCCACCGTCACCACTTCGCTCGGGTGACGGACACGGCGCCAGGCCATGTCGGTGATGTGCAGCAGGCCGTCGATACCGCCCAGGTCGACGAAGGCACCGTATTCGGTGATGTTCTTGACCACGCCGTGGACGATGGCACCCTCGCTCAATGTCTCCAACAATTTGGCGCGTTCTTCGCCCATCGAAGCTTCGACGACAGCGCGGCGCGACAACACGACGTTGTTGCGCTTGCGGTCGAGCTTGATGACCTTGAATTCCATGGTCTTGCCCTCGTAGGGCGACATGTCCTTCACGGGGCGGGTGTCGAGCAGCGAACCGGGCAGGAAGGCGCGGATACCGTTGACCAGGACGGTCAGGCCGCCCTTGACCTTGCCGCTGACCGTGCCGGTGACGAATTCGCCGGATTCCAGCGAGTTCTCCAGCGACATCCAGCTGGCCAGGCGCTTGGCCTTGTCGCGCGACAGGATGGTGTCGCCGTAGCCGTTTTCGACGGCGTCGATGGCCACCGACACGAAGTCGCCAACCTGAACTTCCAGTTCACCCTGGTCGTTCTTGAATTCTTCGATGGCCACATAGCTTTCGCTCTTGAGGCCGGCGTTCACCACGACGTGGTTGAACTCGATGCGCACGACTTCAGCGGAGATGACTTCCCCGACGCGCATGTCGTTCGATTTCAGCGACTCTTCAAACAGAGCGGCGAACATATCTGCACCGCCGGCGGCGGTAACGGTTGTGATGACGGTCATGTGTTTCCTGGCTTGCCCGGGGTAGTTGAAAGCAGAGCGGGCTTGCTTGCGGCAGGTGCCGCGGGGTCAAAAGACGAACTGGAAAGTCGCACTAAAAAGGTCGGCGCTGCTGCCAATGCTTCAGAACAAGTTGCACCGATTCTTCGATGCCCAGTTCCGAGTTGTCCATCAACAGCGCGTCTTCTGCGGGTTTGCAAGGTGCGACCAAGCGCTTTGCATCGCGCTCGTCACGGGCTTCCAGATCCGCGCGAAGGATGTCGATATTAGCCGAAATTCCTTTTGAAATCAATTGCTTATGCCGCCGTTCGGCGCGCTTTGCCGGGCTGGCGGTGAGGAAGACCTTGAGCTCCGCGCCGGGGAAGACCACGGTGCCCATGTCGCGGCCGTCGGCCACCAGGCCGGGCGCTCGCCGGAAGGCCAGCTGCAGGCCGTGCAGGGCCTGGCGCACGGCAGGGATGGCCGACACGCATGAGGCCAGCAGCCCGGTGCTCTCCAGCCGCAATTCGGCCGAGACTTCTTCGCCACGCAGCCAGGCGCGGCTGCCTTCAGGGCCGTGGCCGAAGCGCAGGTCGAGGAACTGCGCCACGCGGGCCACGGCGGGCTCGTCGTCGGGCGCGATGCCGTGGCGCTGCGCGGCCAGACCGGTGGCGCGGTAGAGCGCGCCCGAGTCCAGCAGGTGGTAGCCCAGGGCATCGGCCACACGGGCGGCCAGCGTGCCTTTGCCAGACGCGGTGGGGCCGTCGATGCAGATCACCGGCACGGCCGTCGCCTCGGCGGTGGCCACGCCGAACAGGGCCTCGAAGTAGTCGGGAAAGGTCTTGGCCACGCACTTCGGGTCGAGGATGCGCACCGGCACCGGCGGCACTGCAGCCGCCAGCGGGTTGAAGGCGGCCAGCGACAGGCACATTGCCATGCGGTGGTCGTCGTAGGTGCGGATGGCGGCGGCCTGCCAGTGCGTGGGCGCGGCCACCTCGATGAAGTCGGGCCCTTCGAGGACGTGGGCGCCGACCTTGCGTAGTTCGGTGGCCATGGCCGCGATGCGGTCGGTTTCCTTGACGCGCCAGCTGGCGATGCCGGTCAGCCGTGTCGGCGTATCGGCGTACAGCGCCATCACGGCCAGCGTCATCGCGGCGTCGGGGATGTGGTTGCAGTCCAGCGTGATGCCGGTCAAAGGCCAGCGGCCGCGGTGCACCTCCAGCCAGCCGGGCCCGCTCTTCACTTGCGCACCCATGGCCTGGGCGGCTTCGACGAAGCGGATGTCGCCCTGGATGGATTCACTGCCCACGCCTTCGATGCGCAGCGGCGCGCCGCCGTGGGCGGCGATGGCACCCGTGGCGATGAAGTAGGACGCCGACGACGCGTCGCCTTCGACGTGGATGCTGCCCGGCGAGCGGTAGCGGCTGCCTTGCGTGATGGTGAACCGGGCCCAGCTGTCGCGCTGCACCGCAATCCCGAAACGCGCCAGCAGGTTCAGCGTGATGTCGATATAGGGCTTGGAGATGAGTTCGCCCTGCACCTCGATGACGATGTCGCGGTCCTGGGCGACCAGCGGCAGGGCCAGCAGCAGGGCGGTCAGGAACTGGCTGGACACGTCGCCGCGCACGCGGATGGGCTGCGCGGTGGCGAGCTGGCCGCCGGCCACGCCGTGCAGGCGCAGCGGCGGGTAGCCGGGTGTGCCCAGGTCGTCGATGGCGCAACCCAGCGGGCGCAGCGCATCGACCAGGTCGGCGATGGGCCGTTCGTGCATGCGCGGCACGCCGCTCAATTCAAACCGGCCGCCCTGCGTGGTGGCCAGCACCGCCAGCGCGGCGGCCAGCGGGCGCATCGCGGTGCCGGCGTTGCCCAGGAAGAGCGAGGCCTCGCGAACGGTCAGCCGGCCCGCGATACCGGTCAGGTGCAGCACCGCGCCGTCGCGCCGCAGCGTGCAGCCCAGCGTTTTCAGCGCAGTCAGCATCACGGCCGTGTCGTCGCTGTCCAGCAGGTCGTGTACCGCAGTCGTGCCCTCGGCCAGGCCGGCCAGCAGCAGCACACGGTTGGAAATGCTCTTGCTGCCCGGCAGGCGCACCGTGCCAGAGGCACCGTTCAGCGGCGGCAGGTCGAGAAAGGGAATGTCGTACATGCGGGCGGCCGGGGCCGGCTGGAAAAGGAGGGGTCAGGCTTTGGGCGTGCCGGGCACGCGCGGTGCGCCCATCTGCCAGGCGGCGCGGCCTTCCGACGGCGCGCGGATCAGGCCTTCCAGCGCGTCCACATTGCCTTCACGCATCACGTGCTCCAGCGCGTCCAGCGCCTGCCGGAAACGCGCCGACTGCTTCAGCACCTCTTCTCGGTTGGCCACCAGGATGTCGCGCCAGGTCTCCGGGCTGCTGGCGGCGATGCGCGTGAAGTCACGGAAGCCCGGGCCGGCCAGCGACAGGAAGTCGCGGCCCGCCGGCTGGTTGACCACCGCGCTGAAGTAGGCGAAAGCCAGCAGATGCGGCAAGTGGCTGACCGCCGCGAAAGCCGCGTCGTGGTTCTCGGGCGTCATCTTCAGCACCTGCGCACCGATGGCCGACCACACGTCGGTTGCCTTCTGGACCAGCTCGGGCGAGGTCTGCGCCAAAGGTGTGATGATCACCTGGCGGCCCGCGTACAGCGCGCCGTCGGCATGCTGGATGCCCGAGACTTCCTTGCCGGTGATGGGGTGCGCCGGCACGAATGAAGAGAGTCGTTCGCGCAGCACGCGGCGCGCGGCATCGACGACATCCCGCTTGGTGCTGCCGACGTCCATGAACAGCACGCCGGGCTCCATCGCGTGGCGGATGGCCTTGAAGGTGGTTTCGCTGGCCGCCACGGGCACGGCGATCAGCACGATGTCGGAGCCCGACACCGCCAGCAGCGCCGATTCGGCGGCCACGTCGATGATGCCCAGCTTGCGCGCCTTCTCCGTCGTCGACGGCGACTTGCTGTAACCGACCACGCGCTTGACCAGGCCAGCGCGTTTCAGCGCCAGTGCGAAGCTGCCGCCCATCAAGCCACATCCGATGACACCGAGTTGCTGGAACATCTTGTGAGGGGTCGCTGTCAGTGGCTGTCGATGGGGTAGGTGCCCAGCACCTTGAAGAAGGCGCAGGCCGCCCGCAATTCCTGCAGCGCAGCGGTGACATGCTGCTCGTCCGGGTGGCCCTGTAGGTCGACGTAGAAGTAGTACTCCCACTGGCCCGAACGCGCCGGGCGCGATTCGAAGCGGCTCATCGACACGCCGTGGGTCTTCAGCGGCACCAGCATGTCGTGCACGGCACCGGGGCGGTTGCTGACCGAGACCACCAGGCTGGTGCAATCGTGGCCTGAAGCCTTGGGTGCCGGGTGGCGGTCGGGGTGGGTGACGATGGCAAAGCGGGTGCGGTTGTGGGCGTCGTCCTGGATCGCCGGTGCCACCACATGCAGGCCGTACTCGGCCGCCGCGCGTCGGCTGGCGATGCCGGCGCAATCGGCGTCCAGGCTGGCCAGGCGAGCGCCCTCGGCATTGCTCGCCACCGGGCGACGCTCGGCGTCGGGCAGGTGGTGGCTGAGCCAGCGGTGGCATTGCGCCAGCGCCTGGGGGTGGGCGCAGACGGCTTTCACGCCGACCAGGCTGTCGGTCTTGCGCAGCAGGTTGTGGCGCACCATCAGGCTGGTTTCGCCGATGATGAACAGCGGCGTCGTCAAGAACAGATCGAGCGAACGGGCGACCACGCCTTCGGTGGAATTTTCGACCGGTACCACGCCGAAATCGGCCGCGCCCGAGGTGGTGGCGTGCATCACCTCGTCGATGCTGGCGCACAGCACGCGCACGATGGAGGCACCGAAATAGCCCAGCGCCGCCTCTTCGCTGAAGGTGCCGGCGGGGCCCAGGTAGGCCACGCGTGTCGGCGTTTCCAAAGCGCGGCTGGCCGACATGATTTCGCGCCAGATCGGTGCCACGCATTCGTTGGGCAACGGGCCGGCATTGATGGCCTTCAAGCCACTGATGACCTGGGCTTCGCGCTCGGGGCGGAAGACCACCGAGCCTTCCTTCTTCTTCAGTGCGCCGACCTCCAGCGCCAAGCCGGCGCGGCGGTTCAGCAGGGCCAGCAATTCACGGTCGACTGCGTCTATCCGGTCGCGCAGCCCCAGCAGGCCCGGGGCCGGACTTGCGCCCGCGTGGGTGGCGGAATCGTCAGACATGGAGCGGGCCCCGCGACCTACTTCTTGGTGGGTGCGGAAGCCTTGGCCGCCGCCTTGGGTGCTGACGCCGCCGGCGTCACGCCCAGGCGCTGGGCCACGGTCTGTTGCACCGCGCGCAAGCGGGGCTCGACTTCGCCGCGCGTTTCGCCCACCAGCTTTTCGCTCAGGGCGCGCTGCATGTCGGGGAACAGGCTTTTGTATTTGTTCACCGAGGGCGATTCGAGCAAGGCCACGATCTGGCGCAATTCGTCCTCGCTCAAGCGTTCGTCCAGCAGCGTGCCGATGGTTGTCGGTGCCAGTTTGATGGCGCGGTCGCGCACGATGGGTGTGGTTTCTTCCACATACTTGCGCAAATCGGCCTGGATGTCCTGCACCAGTGCATCGCGGCGTTCAGCGGGCATGCGTTGCAAGGCCTGTCCGGCCTGCTGCCACAGTTGCATGGCCGGCTGTTCGGTGAGCACGCGCGCGGCGCTTTCAATGTCAGGCTGCTGCAGCTTCAACACGCGGGCGATCAGTTCCTTCTTGGCCGGGCTGGCAGCCGTCGGTGCAGGGCTTGGGGCTGGGGCTTGCGCTTGAGCAGCGGCAGCCCCGGCCACCGCGAGTGCGGCGGCCAGCAAGGTGGCCTTGAACATCAGGATCCTTCCGTGCCGGGCGTGCCGGCAGCGTCTGTGGGTTCTTCGGGGTCGGCGGGTGTGTCGTTCTCGACGATGCGCTGCAAGCCCGACAGCTTGGTGCCTTCGTCCAGCGCAATCAGCGTCACGCCCTGCGTGGCGCGACCGAGTTCGCGGATCTCGCTGACCCGGGTGCGCACCAGCACGCCCTTGTCGGTGATCAGCATGATTTCGTCATTCGCACGAACCAGCGTGGCGGCCACGATCTTGCCGTTGCGCTCGGTCTGCTGGATGGCGATCATGCCTTTGGTGCCCCGCCCGTGGCGGGTGTACTCGACGATGCTGGTGCGCTTGCCGTAGCCGTTTTCGCTGGCGGTCAGGACGCTCTGCGTTTCGTCTTCAGCCACCAGCATGGCGATCACGCGCTGGCCTTCTTCCAGCGCCATGCCGCGCACGCCGCGTGCCGTGCGGCCCAGCGGGCGCACTTCGTCTTCGGCAAAGCGCACGGCCTTGCCGCCGTCGCTGAACAGCATCACGTCGTGCTGGCCGTCGGTCAGCGCGGCACCGATCAGGTGGTCGCCTTCGTCCAGGTCGACGGCGATGATGCCGGCCTTGCGCGGGTTGCTGAATTCGTCCAGCGACGTCTTCTTGACCGTGCCCAGCACGGTGGACATGAAGATGTAGTGCGTGTCGGGGAAGGTGCGGGTGGCACCGGTCAGCGGCAGCACCACGGTGACTTTTTCACCGGGCTGCAGCGGGAACATGTTGACGATGGGCTTGCCACGCGAATTCGGCCCGCCCTGCGGCACTTCCCAGACCTTCACCCAGTACACGCGGCCACGGTCACTGAAGCACAGGATCCAGTCGTGGGTGTTGGCGATGAAGAGCTGGTCGACCCAGTCGTCTTCCTTGGTCTGCGTGGCCCGCCTGCCGCGCCCGCCGCGCTTCTGGGCGCGGTACTCGGTCAGCGGCTGACTCTTGATGTAGCCGGTGTGGCTGAGCGTGACCACCATGTCGGTGGGCGTGATCAGGTCTTCGGTGCCCAGTTCCAGCGCATTGCGTTCGATGTGGCTGCGCCGAGCGCCCAGCTTGGTCTGCCCGAACTCAGTTTTCACGTCGGCCAGTTCGCCGCTGATGATGGTCGCCACCCGCTCGGGCTTGGCCAGGATGTCCAGCAGGTCGGCGATCTGCGTCATCACCTCGCGGTACTCGCCGATGATCTTGTCCTGCTCCAGGCCGGTCAGGCGCTGCAGGCGCATCTGCAGAATTTCCTGCGCCTGGTCGTCGCTCAGACGGTACAGGCCATCGGCCTGCAATCCGTAGTGGGCGGCCAGGCCTTCAGGGCGGTAGGCCTCACGGCCACCAGCGGTGCTGTCTTCGGCGCGGGCCAACATCTCGCGCACCATCGAACTGTCCCAGCCCTTGGCCATCAAGGCGGCCTTGGCCACCGGCGGCGTCGGGCTGGTCTTGATGGTCTCGATGAACTCGTCGATGTTGGCCAGCGCCACGGCCAGGCCTTCCAGCACGTGGCCACGCTCGCGGGCCTTCTTGAGTTCGTAGACCGTCCGGCGCGTGACGACTTCGCGGCGGTGGTCGAGGAAGACTTCGACCAGCAGTTTCAGGTTGCACAACTTGGGCTGGCCGTCGATCAGCGCGACCATGTTGATGCCGAAGGTGTCCTGCAGCTGGGTCTGCTTGTACAGGTTGTTCAGCACCACCTCGGGCACTTCGCCGCGCTTGAGCTCGATGACGACCCGCATGCCGTCTTTGTCGCTCTCATCCTGGATGTGGCTGATGCCTTCGATCTTCTTTTCGTGGACCAGCTCGGCCATGCGCTCGAGCAGCGTCTTCTTGTTCACCTGGTAAGGAATCTCGTCGACGATGATCGCCTGACGTTCGCCCTTGCCGATGTCCTCGAAGTGGCACTTGGCGCGCATCACCACCTTGCCGCGGCCGGTGCGGTAACCCTCGCGCACGCCATTCAGGCCGTAGATGATGCCGGCCGTCGGGAAGTCGGGCGCCGGGATGATCTCCATCAACTCGTCGATGGTCGCGTCCGGGTTGTTCAGCAGGTGCAGGCAGCCGTCGACCACCTCGTTCAGGTTGTGCGGCGGGATGTTGGTGGCCATGCCCACGGCAATGCCGGAACTGCCGTTGACCAGCAGGTTGGGCAGCCGCGTCGGCAACACCGTGGGCTCGCTCTCGGAACCGTCGTAGTTGGGCGCGAAATCGACCGTTTCCTTGTCGATGTCGGCCAGCATTTCAGCCGCGATCTTCGACAGGCGAATTTCGGTGTAGCGCATCGCGGCCGCGTTGTCGCCGTCCACGCTGCCGAAATTGCCCTGGCCGTCGACCAGCATGTGGCGCAACGAAAACGGCTGGGCCATGCGCACGATGGTTTCGTAGATGGCCGAGTCGCCGTGCGGGTGGTACTTGCCCATCACGTCACCGACGATGCGTGCACTTTTCTTGTACGGCCGGTTCCAGTGGTTGGACTGCTCGTGCATGGCGAAAAGGCTGCGCCGGTGCACGGGTTTCAGGCCATCGCGGGCGTCGGGGAGGGCGCGCCCCACGATCACGCTCATCGCGTAATCGAGGTAAGAACGACGCATCTCTTCTTCGAGACTGACGGGGAGTGTTTCCTTGGCGAAGGAGGTCATGCGCACACAGGTTGGGGTAGGGCCTCCGAGCCAGACGTGCACCGGAGCAGCGGGCCGCATTCTAAGGGCCGCTGGCTGTCGTGACTTTGCAACAACACCCGCACTCAAGCCGCTGCCGGGGCTGGGGCCGACTGGCGTGTCAGCGCCCTATGGCACAATATTTCGTCGGTGAACGGTGCTCGTGGCAGTGGGGATTTGCCCGAGACGCACGCCGGTCAACCAGACGTTTCGCAGGGTACTGCGGCTTTCCTCGAGAGGAGAATCATGAAGAAATTGAACAAGGTGGCGGTGCTGTTTGCAACTGCTGCACTCGCCGCGCCGATGGGCGTTTTCGCTCAAGCCAAGACGGTCGACAACTGGGTCGCCGCCGATGGCACCGTTTGGAAAAACGGTACCAACGAACTGTGCTGGCGTGATGCGGGCTGGACGCCGGCAACGGCCAAGGCCGAGTGCGACGGTGCCATCAAGCCGCCGCCGCCGCCCGCTCCGGCCCCGCCGCCGGTGATGGCACCGCCGCCCCCGCCCGCGCCGGTCGCTCCGCCGCCCGCCCCGGTCGTCGTGCCGCCTGCCGCCGCCGCAGCTGCGGCTGCCGCCGCCGTCAAGCCGGTGCAAGAGAAGGTCACCTTCGCTGCCGATGCGTATTTCGACTTCGCGAAGTCGGCGCTGAAGCCTGAAGGCGCGGCCAAGCTGGCCGACCTGGTCGACAAGACCAAGGGCGTGAATCTGGAGGTCATCATCGCAGTCGGTCACACCGACTCGGTGGGCAACGATGCGCTGAACAACAAGCTGTCGATCGCCCGCGCTGAGGCCGTCAAGTCCTTCCTGACGGGCAAGGGCGTCGAGAAGAACCGCGTCTACACCGAAGGCAAGGGCTCCAAGCAGCCTGCAGCCGACAACAAGACCGCCGAAGGCCGCGCGAAGAACCGTCGCGTGGAAGTCGAGGTCGTCGGTACCCGCGCCAAGCCATAAGGGCTGCGGCCTGCGGGCCGCGCTCTTGGCAAAACCCCGCCTCGGCGGGGTTTTTTTATGGCCCGTCGCATTCAGCGGCTTCCTGGTGCGCCGGCGTCTGCGGCGAGCATCCATGGGTACCATTGCGCCATGAGCAACGTTGACGCACAAGAACTGGCCAAATTCAGCGAACTGGCCCACCGCTGGTGGGATCCTGAGAGTGAATTCCGGCCCCTGCACCAGATCAACCCGCTGCGCCTGGAATGGATCGACGCCTTGGCTGGCTTGCGCGGCAAGCAGGTGCTCGACGTGGGTTGTGGCGGCGGTATCCTGGCCGAGGCGATGGCGCGGCGTTCGGCGCATGTCACCGGCATCGACCTGGCCGCCAGGCCCTTGGGCGTGGCCCGCTTGCACGCATTGGAAGCCGGTGTCGCGAATCTCGAATACCGCGAGATCGCGACCGAAGCGCTGGCCGCCGAACGGCCGGGCACTTACGACGCGGTGACTTGCATGGAAATGCTGGAACACGTTCCCGATCCGTCGGCGGTGGTGCAAGCCTGCTCGGCACTGGTCAAGCCGGGTGGCTGGGTTTTCTTCTCCACGCTGAACCGCAACCCCAAGTCCTTTCTGTTCGCCATCGTGGGCGCTGAATACGTGTTGGGTTTGCTGCCGCGCGGCACCCATGAGTACGCGCGCTTCATCCGCCCCAGTGAGTTGGCGCGTTGGGCCCGTGACTGCGGGCTGTCGGCGCAGGGCACCCGGGGCATGGGCTACAACCCGTTGACGCGGCGCTATGCGCTGACCGACGACACCAGCGTCAACTACCTGGTCTCTTGCCGCAAGGCGGGCTGAACCGCGTGGGCCGGCGCATTTCAGCGGTGCTGTTTGACCTGGACGGCACGCTGATCGACAGCGCGCCCGATCTGGCCAGTTCGGTGAACGCCATGCTGCAGCAACGCGGCCGGGCTGCTCTTCCCTATGCGACCTTGCGGCCGCACGCCGGATCGGGGGCGCGCGGCATGCTGGGCACGGCTTTCGATGTGCGGCCTGCCATGGCCGAATACGAAGCGCTCAAGGACGAGTTCTATTGGGCCTACGAACGGCGCATGCTGGAGCAAACCCGGCTTTTCGATGCGGTTGCCAGCCTACTGGATGCGCTGGACGAACGCCAATTGCCGTGGGGCATCGTCACCAATAAGGCCTTGCGGTTCGCGCAACCCGGCGCTCAGGCCTTGGGGCTTTGGCAGCGCGCCGGTGCTCTTGTTGCGGGTGACTGCACACCGCACACCAAACCGCACCCTGCGCCTTTGCTGGAAGCCGCGCGTCGCATGGGTTTGGTGCCGGAACGTTGCGTCTACGTCGGTGACGATCCGCGTGACATTGCCGCCGGCCGCGCCGCTGGCATGGCCACGCTGGCTGCGGCCTGGGGCTACCTCGGCCCGGACAGCCCGCCTCAGGCCTGGGGTGCTGATCGTGTGCTGGATCACCCGAGCGAACTCTTGCATTGGCTCGATCTGCCCTAAACTCCACGCCTCGGGACCGACTTGGCTTCGACGTGGGTACGGAGTCGGCGCAGGGCATGTCGAGCACCAGTTCGCTCGTAAAACCACTGGAAACAAAGTAACTGCGAACGATCAAACGTACGCCCTCGCCGCTTAAAACCGGTGAGCCTCGCAACAGCTTGTCTATGGGCTGGGTTTGACGTCGAAAGACCGATAGCTGCGAGGTCATACACATAGGCTCGTGCTGCTGCGTGTCATTCGCAGTGGACCTAAAACCAAATGACTCGGCGACCAAGTAGCGTGCTGCTGCGCGACTTGGGAACTCAAATCCAAATCAGTCAGCTACACATGTAGAACTGTCCGGCAATGGCTTGCGGACGGGGGTTCGATTCCCCCCGGTTCCACCAG
>JANMZP010000283.1:0-13779 GCA_031383435.1 Betaproteobacteria bacterium
TTATGAGTCCTCTGCTCTGACCAACTGAGCTAACGGCCCCCGAACCGGGACGATTCTAGAAGGCCCGGCTCAACGCGCCGACAAGGCGCTGCCGACCAGGCGCGAGGTGATGTCGACGATCTGGATCATGCGGTCGTAGGCCATGCGCGTGGGCCCGATCACGCCCAGCGTGCCGACGATGCGGCCGTCGACTTCGTAGGGTGCCGTCACCACGCTCAACTCTTCAAACGGCACGACGCGGCTCTCGCCGCCGATGTAGATGCGCACACCCTCGGCGCGGCTGCTGACTTCCAGCAGGCGCATCAGCTCGGTCTTCTGTTCGAAGACGTCGAACAGGCGGCGCAGGCTGCTCATGTCGTTGCCGAAATCCTGCACCGTCAACAGGTTGCGTTCACCCGCAACGATGACGTTGTCGGTGCTTTCGGCCAGCACCTCGCTGCCGGCCTGCACCGCGGCCTGCATCAGCGCCGCGATTTCGCCGCGCAATGTGTCAACCTCGTTCTTCAAACGTTCGCGCACCGCTTCGATGGTCAAGCCGGCGTAGTGGGCGTTGAGGAAGTTGGTTGCTGCTACCAGTTCACTCTGCAAGTGGTCGCGGGTGGTGAAGATGACGCGGTTCTGCACGTCGCCATCGGGTGCCACCAGGATGACCAGCACGCGGCGCTCACCCAGGCGCAGGAACTCGATGTGGTGGAAGACGCTGGCCTTGCGCGGCGCGGTGACCACGCCCACAAAGCTGCTCAGGCTGGACAGCAGCGACGCGGCCTGCGCGATGACGCGTTGCGGCTGGTCGGGGTGCAACTGCTCGCGCGCGGCGGCCACATCTTGTGAGGTGCGCTCGAAGTCCAGCGGCCGAGCCGTCAGCATGGTGTCGACGAACAGCCGGTAGCCGCGCGCCGTGGGGATGCGCCCGGCGCTGGTGTGCGGGCTGGCGATCAAGCCCAGCTCTTCCAGGTCGGACATCACATTGCGGATGGTGGCCGGCGACAAATCAAGGCCCGAGGTGCGGCTGAGGGTGCGCGAACCCACGGGGGTGCCGTCGGCAATGTAGCGCTCGACGAGGGTCTTCAGCAGCGTGCGTGCGCGGTCATCCAGCATGGGCCGATTGTAGGGATGGGCCACCGAGGAAAACAGCGTGGGAAAGCCCCCGGCGCAGGGCCGATTCAGCAGGGGCCCTATGGTGTAATGCGGCGCATGCCTTCAGGTTTTCGTCATGCAGCCATCGTGGGCAAATACCAGGCGCAGGGCATCCGCCCGGCGCTGGAGGAGATTGCGCATTTCCTGATGGCCCAGGGCCTGGAGGTCTCCTTCGAAGCCGAGACGGCGCTGAACACCGGCGTCACCGATTTCGAAGCCCTGACACCGCAGCAGATGGGCCAGCGCTGCGACCTGGCCGTGGTGGTGGGCGGCGACGGCACCATGCTGGGCATTGCCCGCGAACTGGCCCGCCACAAGCTGCCGCTGGTCGGCATCAACCAGGGTCGGCTGGGCTTCATCACCGACATCGCGATGGGCCAGTACAAGGAAGCGCTGGCCCCCATCGTGGCCGGCGACTTTGAAGAAGAATCGCGCGCCATGCTGGAAAGCGATGTCTGGCGTGACGGCCGGCGCATCTTCGAAGGCCTGTCGCTGAACGATGTGGTGGTCAGCCGCGGAGCCACCGCCAGCATGGTCGAATTGCGGGTCGATGTGGGCGACGATTTCGTGGCCAACATGCGCGCCGACGGCCTGATCGTGGCCACACCCACCGGCAGCACGGCCTATGCCCTGTCGGCCGGCGGGCCGATCCTGCACCCCAGCATCGGCGGGCTGGTGGTGTTGCCGATCGCCAGCCACACGCTGAGCAACCGCCCCATCGTGCTGCCCGACACCGGCGAGGTGCGCATCGGCATCGTTTCGGGCCGCGACGTGTCGGCCAATTTCGACATGCACACGCTGGCCAGCCTGATGATCGGCGACCAGGTCCGCGTGCGCCGTTCGGCCTTCAAGGTGCGCTTCCTGCACCCGCGCGGCTGGAGTTTTTACGCGACGCTGCGCCGCAAGTTGCGCTGGTACGAAGGCGTTGTCTAGCCATGTTGCGCAGGCTGTCTTTGCGCGATGTGGTCATCGTGTCCGAGCTGGAGGTGGTCTTCCAGTCCGGCTTTAGCGTGCTGACCGGCGAAACCGGTGCCGGCAAGTCCATCCTGATCGACGCGCTGCAACTGGCGCTGGGCAACCGCGCCGATGTCGCGCTGGTGCGCGAGGGCGCGACGCGGGCTGAAGTGAGCGCCGAATTCGATGTGCCACTGTCGTTGAAGCCGTGGCTGGATGAAGCCGGCTTTCAGCACGAGGCTGCCCCTGAAGCCTCCCCCGAGGACCACCCCGGCGAGACCCTGCTGCTGCGCCGCACCGTCGACGGGCAAGGCAAGAGCCGCGCCTGGATCAACGGCAGCCTGGCCACGGTGGCGCAACTGCGCGAGGCGGCCGAACATCTGGTCGACATCCACGGCCAGCACGCCTGGCAAAGCCTGACCCGGCCGGCCGCCGTGCGCGCGCTGCTCGACGCGCAGGCCGGCGTGGACGGCAGCGCCATGGCGGCCGCCTGGCAGGCCTGGCGGCAGGCCATCGCGCAGCTGGACGCCGCGCGCGGCCAGCGCGACACGCTGGAACGCGAACGCGAGCGGCTGGCCTGGCAAATCACCGAACTGAACAAGCTGGCGCCGGCCGATGGCGAGTGGGACACGCTGAACGCCGAGCACCAGCGCCAGGCCCACGCGCAGGCGCTGATCGACGGCGCGCGGCTGGCGCTGAACGCCATCGCCGAAGACCGCGACAACGCCAACAAGCAGACCACCCGTGCCATCAGCGCGCTGGACGGCGTGCAGCGCTACGACGCCGAACTGGGCGCCGTGGCCGACCAGTTGCGCGCCGCGCAGGCCCAACTGGAAGACGCCGGGCACACCCTGCACAGCTACCTGGGCCACCGCGAACCCGACCCCGCCCGCCTGGCCGCGCTGGACGAACGCCTGGGCGTGTGGGTGGCGCTGGCCCGCCGCTACCGCCGCACGCCGGCTGAGCTGCCGGGGCTGCTGGCCGGCTGGCAGCTTGAGCTGGCACGGCTGGACGCAGCGGCCGACCTGGACGGATTGGAGCGCGCCGTGGCTGCGGCCGAACGCGCCTGGCGCAGTGCCGCCGAACGCATCGGCAAGCTGCGCAAGCAGGCAGCACCGCTGCTGTCCAACGCCGTCACGCAGGCGATGCAGCAGCTGGGCATGGCCGGTGGCCGTTTCGAAGTCGCCTTGTTGCCGCAAAGCGAGCCGCAAGCCTTCGGTCTGGAAGGCGCTGAATTCCGCGTCGCCGGCCACGCCGGCAGCACGCCGCGCGCGCTGGTCAAAGTGGCCTCGGGCGGCGAGTTGTCGCGCCTGGCCCTGGCGATTGCGGTGACGACCGCGCAGGGCGCCAGCAAGACGGCGGCGGCGCAGCGCAGTGGCGCATCGACACTGATCTTCGACGAGATCGACGCCGGCGTGGGCGGCACCGTGGCCGACAGCGTGGGGCGCTTGATGAAGCAGTTGGGCCTGTCCTGCCAGGTGCTGGCCGTGACCCACCTGGCGCAGGTTGCGGCTTGTGCCGACGGCCACTTCGTGGTCACCAAGGCGCTGCGCGGCAAGCAGACGCTGTCGGACATCCGGCCCGTGGAGGGCGAAGCCCGGGTGGCCGAGATCGCCCGCATGCTGGGTGGGGAAAAACTGTCGGGCACGGCGCACGCGCAGGCCCTGTTGGGGCTGGGCACCCAGGCCAGTCTGGGGACCGCTGGATGAGCCTTTCCATCAATCTCAACGAAGCCGCCGGGCGCAATGAGGTGGTGCTCGTCACCGGCATTTCAGGGTCAGGCAAATCGGTGGCGCTGCACGCGCTGGAAGACGCCGGCTACTTCTGCGTCGACAACCTGCCGCCCGAACTG
The DNA here is from genome assembly GCA_031383435.1 of Betaproteobacteria bacterium. GTDB lineage: Bacteria > Pseudomonadota > Gammaproteobacteria > Burkholderiales > Burkholderiaceae_C > Rubrivivax. The sequence continues at coordinate 3,944 of JANMZP010000283.1, forward strand.
CTGCGCGATTTCATCCGCCTGGAACACGAGCGCTACACCCACCGCGTGGCCGTGGCGGTGGACGTGCGCACCGCCGGTTCGCTGCCCAGCCTGGTGCCGCTGATCGACCAGTTGCGCAGCGAGGGCGTGCGCATCCGCACGCTGTTTCTCGACGCCAGCACCGACGCCCTGCTGCGCCGCTTTTCCGAAACCCGGCGCCCGCACCCGCTGACTGCGGCGGCCACGGCCGGCGATGTGTCGCGCGCGCTGGTCGACGCCATCGAGCTGGAACGCGCGCTACTGGCCGACCTGCGCGACAAGTCCACCGTCATTGACACCAGCCAGTTGCGCCCGGCCTTGCTGCGCAACTGGGTGCGTTCGCTGGTTGACGCCCGCGAAGCCGCGCTGACACTGGTTTTCGAGTCCTTCGCCTTCAAGCACGGCGTGCCGCTGGACGCCGACTACGTGTTCGACCTGCGCGTGCTGCCCAACCCGTACTACATCCGCGAATTGCGCCCCTTGACGGGTCGCGACGAGGCGGTGGCCGCCTACCTGCAAGCCCAGCCCGAGGTGGCCGAGATGCTGCAGCAGATCAGCGATTTCCTGCAGCGCTGGCTGCCTTCCTTCGAAGACGACCAGCGCAGCTACCTCACCGTGGCCATCGGCTGCACGGGCGGCCAGCACCGATCGGTGTACGGTGTGGAATGGCTGGCCCGGCGCTTCGAGAGCGCCTATGCCGCGCTGGTGCGCCACCGCGAACTGGACGCGCGCGAATGAAGCCGTGAAGCCCGTGATGCACAACTCCGAAATCAACACCGGTGCGCCGCTGGCCGCACCGCTGGCGCTGTTCCCGCTGAAGATGGTCTTGTTCCCGGGTGCGGTGCTGCACCTGACGATCTTCGAAGCGCGCTACCTCGACCTGATTGCCGACTGCATGCGCAGCGGTCTGGCCTTCGGCGTGGTCTGCCTGCGCCAGGGCTCGGAGGCCGGCCGCAGCAGCGAGGCGCTGCGGGTGGAAGACGTGGGCGTGTTGGCGCACATCGAAGAGGTCGATGCCGAACAGGCGGGCATCCTGCGCGTGCGCTGCCTGGGCGGGGAACGCTTTCGCATCCTGGCCGCGCCGGCGCAGCGCGACAACGGCCTGTGGGCGGCACCGGTGCAGGCCATCGCGGCCGACACGCCGCGCGCGCCGGGCCCGGCGGTGCAGGCCACCGTCACCGCGCTGGCCGAGGCCATCCGCAAACTGCAGGTGCACGAGGCCTCGCCGTTTGCCGAACCGCAAAGGCTGGAAGACGCCGGCTGGGTCGCCAACCGCTGGTGCGAATTGCTGCCCATCACGCTGGCCGCCAAACAAAAACTGATGGAACTGGAAGACCCGGTGATCCGGCTGTCGCTGGTGGACGGCTTCCTGCGCGACAAAAAGGTCGTGATCGGCTGATCAGCTTTCAAGCAGGCGCCGCACCGGCGCCGGCAAGCCCATTGTCAAGGCGGCGTCGACGCCGACCCAGCGGCCTGCTGGCAGCTCATCCGGCAGTACGCCGTCGGGTGGCAGGTGCCAGGCCAGTGTGTGCAGCGTCCAGTCGAAATGGGTCAGCGCGTGTTCGATCGGTGGCAGCCAGTCGCCCCGGCCGGGCCCTGCCGTCAACCAGGCGTCCAGCGCCTGCACGCCGGCGTATTCCGGCAGGCTCCACAGCCCGGCCCAGACGCCTTTTTCGGGCCGTTGCACCAGAAACACGTCGCTGCCCCGCTGCAGCCAGAGCAGCGCGTTCTCACGGTGGCTGCGCTTCAACTTGCGGGTCTTCACCGGAAAGCTTTGTGGCCTGCCGCTGGCCCGCGCCACACAAGCCTCAGCCAGCGGGCAACGCGCGCAATCCGGCTTGCGCGCCGCGCAGACCGTGGCACCCAGGTCCATCAAACCCTGGGTGTAGACATCGACATCGCGCAGCGGCAACAGCCCTTCGGCCAGCGCCCACAGGCGGCGGGTTTCAGCGGCTGAAGCCAGGTCGCCTGCAAAGCCGAGCACCCGCGTCAGCACCCGCTTGACGTTGCCGTCGAGGATGGCCGCCCGCTCGCCAAAACAGAAGGCCGCGATGGCCGCTGCAGTGGAACGGCCGATGCCGGGCAGTTCAGCCAGCGCCGCGCTGTTGGGCGGAAAAGCGCCGCCGTGGTCGGCCACCACGGCCTGCGCGCAGCGGTGCAAATTGCGCGCGCGGCTGTAGTAGCCCAGGCCGCTCCACAGACCGAAGACTTCGTCCAGCGGCGCTGCGGCCAGTGCGGCCACGCTGGGGAAGCGCGCCAGGAAGCGTGGGTAATAGTCCAGCACCGTGCTGACCTGCGTCTGCTGCAGCATCACTTCGGACAACCAGACGCGGTAGGGGTCGCGACTGCCCTGCCACGGCAGGCCGTGGCGGCCGTGCTGGCGCTGCCAGGCCACAACCTGGGTGGCCAAGGTCGGGCGCGTCAAGCCGCGTCCTGGCGCGCGGCCAAATGAGTCGGCGGGTTCACGGCGCTGTGCGAGGGCAACTGAGCGGCCGCCAGCAGCGACACCGGCCCCGGCGCGCCCGCCCGGCGCGCGGTGGCCAACAACTCGGCGGCCTGTTGCGCCAGCAGGCTGTGCACCTGCTCCAGTTTGCTGTCCTGCTCTTGCACTTCGCTGATGCGTTGCTCCAGTTCGCCCGAAGCGGTCTGCACGCGCAGCAGCGCCTCGCGGCGGCGCACGAAGCTGCTGCGCCGTTCGCGCAACTGGCTTTCGACCTGGTTGGTGGCGGCCCGGCTCCAGACCTCCAGCTCGCTGGCTGCGCTTTCGAAAACCACCCGCAGCTTGGACAGCAACATGCGCCGGAACTGTTCGACAAAACCGGGCTGCGCGAGGCGCCAGGCCTGCCCCAGACCCAGGTAGCGGCTGTAGTTGCGGTCGATGGATTGCAATTCGTCAAAGGTCGACTTCAGGGTCGGCAGCGGCGACAGCGAGAAGACAAAACCGAATTCGGTGTTCAGCTGCCGGAAGCTGGCTTCCAGCATCTGCTGCATCTCGGCGGCCTGCGCGGCGGCGTTGGTCACGGCAGCAGCCAGACGCGACATCAGGGTGTCGAAGGCCGCCCGCCCGCCCAGCTTGAACGGCCAGACGCCCAGGGCCGCCTGCATGGCACCGACTTCAACCCGCAGCAGGTCGCTGGACAACTCGCCCAGCAGCGTGCGCTGGATGCGCGCCTGCACGGCGCGCAAGGCCAGCAGGCGGCCCACGCACTGCTCGAAGTCGGCCGATTCCGCATCCAGCCGGGCCACCAGCATGCGCAACTTGCCGCCGCTCTTGCCGCGCAGGCCGCGCAACTCCATCAGCTGCTCGGCATGCTGGCGGCGGCGCTCGGCCAGACGCCGACCGGCCGAGGCCTGCAGCAGTTCGGTCACGCTCCCGGCGGACTGCAACAGCAAGGCCTGGCGGCGCGGCAGCAGTTCTTCGGTCAGCGCCTGCTCCAGCACCGGCAGGCGGCTGGCCTGCAGGGCCGCCGCATCGCCGGCCACGCGCGCTGCCAGGGCTGCGCGCGCCGACAGCGGGAACACCCGCGCCAGCGGCACGCCCAAGGTGCTGGCCGCGGTGCCGCATTGCTGGACGATCTGTTCATCGACCTCGGCGCGCGTGGCCAATGGGTCCACCAGCGCGTCGATCTTGTTCAGCACCACGAAGCGCTCCTGGCTGGCCTGGCCCAGGTGTTCGCGCCAGATCGCCAGGTCAGACCGCGTCACGCCAGTGTCGGCGGCCAGCAGGAACACCACCGCATGGGCCGATGGCAACAGGCCCAGCGTCAGCTCGGGTTCGGCACCCACCGCATTCAGCCCCGGCGTGTCGATGACCACCAGGCCGCGCGCCAGCAGCGGATGCGGGTAGTTGATGACGGCGTGCCGCCAAGCCGGAATTTCGACGCTGCCATCTGCCGCCTGCGGCGGGTTGTCGTCGGGCTGGCTCGCACTCCACAGGCCCAGGGCTTCGGCTTGCGCCACGCTGACCTGCTGGGTGCGCGTCACGGCCAACAGCGACTGCACCAGACTTTCGCGGTGCTTCGGGTCCAGCGGCAGGTGCTGCCACAGCTCTTCACGCTGGCGCAGTTCGGTCAGTGTCTGCCCGCTCAGCCGAGACTCGATGGGCAGCAGCGACAGCTTGGGCGAACGGCCGGCCTCGAAGCGCAACTCAACCGGGCACATGGTGGTGCGGCCTGGCGTGGCCGGCAGCACGCGGCGGCCCGCGTCGGCGAAAAAGATGGCGTTGATCAACTCGGACTTGCCGCGCGAAAACTCGGCCACGAAGGCCAGCACCAGCTTGTCGCAAGCCAGCCGCTCGTGCAGCGCGCTGAGCAGGGCACCATCGGCCTCGTCGAGCAATTCGTGCTCGATCAGCGTGCGGCCCCAGGCCAAAACCTGCCCCCCCAAAGCCGTGCGCCACGCACGCAGCGCATCGAGACTTTCAGCTATCGGGTGGGGGTTGGGCATGGGCTCACAAATGCGAGCTTCATGCTAGCGCAGCAGGCGCCGCGCCTGCCTCCACCGAAGACCTGGAAGTCGCACGCTTTTACAGCGCGTTTCCAATGCGCGGCGCAGGCTGTCGTCGTCGCGTTGAAATCAACGCCGCTGGCAGCGCAGGCAGAAGAAAGTCGAGCGCTGCGCTTGCACCGTCCGGCGCACCGCCTCGCCGCAGCGCACGCAGGGCTGGCCGGCGCGGCCGTAGACGCCGGCCTCGGCCTGGTAGGCACCGCTGACGCCGTGGGCGTCGGTGAAGTCGCGCAGCGTCGAGCCGCCCACTTCGAGCGCCCGGCCCAGTGTGCTGCGCAACGAGGCCAACAGCTTTTCGGCACGCGGCCGGCTGATGCGGTCGGCGCGCAAGGCCGGGTGGATGCCGGCCTGGAACAGCGCCTCGCAAGCGTAGATGTTGCCGGCACCCACCACCGCCTCGCCCGACAGCAGCAGCGCCTTGATCGGCGTGCGCCGGCCGTGCAGCGCGGCATGGAAGACGGCCGGCGTCAACGCCGGGTCGAAGGGCTCGGGACCCAGGCGTTGCAGCAGCGTGGCGGCGGGCGGCAGGTCGATGGCCGGCGACCAGACCACGGCACCGAATCGGCGCGGATCGTTCAGGCGCAGCGTGCCCCTGTCGGTGTGCAGATCGAAATGGTCGTGCGGGCCGGCCTGCCGGACGCCTTCGCCAGGCATCAACGCCGTCAGCAGCAAGCCCGGCGAGGGCAGCATGGCCAAGGAACCCGACATCCCCAGGTGCATCAGCAAACCCCCGCTGGCAAGCCCGTCGCGCAGCAGCGGCAGCCACAGGTACTTGCCACGCCGTGTGACGTCGCCCACCGTGCTGCCAACCAGGCTTTCAGGGTCGCAGCCCAGGGGCCAGCGCAGCGGCTTGCCCAAGCGCACAGACAAGACCTGTGCCCCGTGTAAAGGTGCCGCTATGCCACGCCGCGTGACCTCGACTTCGGGGAGTTCAGGCATGGGTCATTATGTGAGAATGAATCGAAGCCACCGCATGGGAATCCCGATGTCCGAACGCAGCCCACGGCCCCTTGTGGTGTTCCCGATGCCCACGCCGTCGCGGCTGACGCGCTGGCTGGCCACTGCCGCTGTGCTGCTGCTGGTGCCTGCCGTTCAGGCCCAAGCTGCGCCACCTGAAGAGCCTGCCAGCCCAGCCGCCAGGGGTGCGGCGACGCCGGCCAATTCGTCACTGGACGACCGCCTGTTCTACCAGTTGCTGATCGGCGAAATGGCGCTGAATTCAGGCGATGCGAGCAGCGCCTACGAGCTGATGCTGGACGCCGCCCGCCGCACCCGCGACGACAAGCTCTTCCGCCGCGCGGTGGACATCGCCCTGCAGGCCCGCGCCGGTGAACAAGCCCTGGCGGCGACGCGGGCCTGGCGCACCGCCGCCCCCAAATCCACCGACGCGCTGCGCCTGCAATTGCAGATCCTGCTGCTGCTGAACCGCCCCACCGCCGTCGGCGAACCCTTGAAGTTGCTGCTGGCGCAAACGCTGCCCGCCGATCTGCCCGACTTGATCTCGGCCCTGCCACGTTTGCTGCAACAGGCCAGTGACCCCAAGGGTGTGGCCCAGGTGATCGACGACGCGCTCAAGCCCTATCGCAGCGGTGCCACGGGCGTGGCCGCCCGCGTGGCCCAAGGTCGCGCGTGGATGGAAGCCCGCGACCCCGATCGCGCGCTGGCGCTGGCCAGGGAAGCCCAGGCCATAGACCCCGGCGCTGCCGGCCCGGTGTTGCTGGCCATGGAGTTGATGCGCGAACGCCCGGCCGCAGAAGGCCTGGTGCTGGGCTATCTGCAAAGCCCCAAGGCCGAAGCCGGGCTGCGCATGGTTTTCGTGCGCTTGCTGACCAGCAACCAGCGCTACGGCGATGCCATCGCGCAGTTGGAGGTGCTGACGCGTCAGCAGCCCGATGTCGCGCCGCCCTTCCTGTCGCTGGGCGCGCTGCACCTCGAACTGAAGCAGGCGGCGGCCGGCGAGGCGGCCCTGATGCGCTACGTCGATCTGGTGCAAAAGCAGATGGCCCAGCCCGCTGAAGGTGCCCCCGTTGCGCCCGCCGCTCGGGCCGCGCAGCCCGCAAGGCCCCTGGCCGCGGCCGATGCCGACGACGACAGCGATGAACCCGCACGCCCCGAACAGGGCCTGCTGCAGGCCTGGTTGATGCTGGCCCAGTCGGCCGAGCAACGCGGTGATTTCGCCGCCGCCGAACGCTGGTTGGCCAAGGTCGAAGACCCGCAGCGCGCGCTCGACGTGCAGACCCGCCGGGCGTCCATCCTGGCCAGGCAAGGCCAACTGGCCCAGGCTCGTGAACTGATCCGTCGGGTGCCGGAAAAGCGGGTGGAAGATGCCCGCGCCAAGCTGGTGGCCGAAGCGGCGCTGCTGCGCGACACCAAGCGCTGGCGCGATGCCTTCGACGTGCTCGCCAGCGCCACCGAACGCTTCGCTGACGACCCCGATTTGCTCTATGAGCAAGCCATGATGGCCGAGAAGATCGACCGCCTGGGCGACATGGAAAAGCTGCTGCGCCAAGTCATCGCGCTGAAACCCGACAACGCCCACGCGCACAACGCCCTGGGCTATTCGCTGGCCGACCGCCAGCAGCGCCTGCCCGAAGCGCGCCAACTCATCCAGCGCGCACTGGAACTGGCCCCCGGCGACCCCTTCATCACCGACAGCCTGGGCTGGGTCGAGTTTCGCCTGGGCAACCGCGACGAAGCGCTGCGCTTGTTGAAGACCGCCTACGGCGCGCGGCCTGACCCGGAAATCGCCGCCCACTTCGGTGAGGTGCTGTGGGCCGCTGGCCAGCGCGATGAAGCGCGCCGCGTCTGGCGTGAAGGCCGCGTGCGCGAGCCCGCCAATGACGTGCTGCGCGAAACGCTGAGCCGTCTGCGCGTCGACCTGTGACGCAAACGGGCCTGTGATGCGCGCGGCCTGCTTGCTGCTGTCCGCAGCGCTGCTGACCGCTTGCGCCACGCCGCGCCCGCCCGCGCCGCCCGGCGAAACGCCCTGGACCAGCGGCCGCATCAGCGTGCGCATCGAGGCCACGCCGACCCAGGCGGCGCAAGGCGTCAGTGCCGCCTTCGAGTTGCGCGGCGACGGCGAGAGCGGCGAAATGCGCTTGATTTCACCGCTGGGTTCGCGCCTGGCCGCTGCGCGCTGGGCGCCGGGCTTGGCCGTGCTGGACACACCGCAGGGCGAGCAGCGCTACGCCGCGCTGGAAGACTTGTCACGCCAGGCACTGGGCGAAGCGCTGCCGCTGGCCGCCCTGCCCGATTGGCTGAAGGGCCGCCCGTGGCCAGCCGCCAGCCACGCTTTGAACGCTGCCGGCTTCGAACAACTCGGCTGGCAGGTGGTGCTGACCCAGCGCGCCGAAGGCCTGATCGAAGCCCACCGGGCTGCACCGCCCAAGGTGACCGTTCGCGTGCGGCTGGACCCTGCCGAGCCATGAGTTTGCAAGCGCTGTACGACGTCCCGGCCCCGGCCAAGCTGAACCTGTTTCTGCACGTCATCGGCCGGCGCGCCGACGGCTACCACCTGCTCCAGTCGCCCTTCGTATTGATCGATTGGGCCGACACGCTGCATTTTGAAAAGCGCGGTGACGGTCTGCTGCGCCGTCACGACCTGGGGCCTGCGCTGCCCGAAGACGATCTGTGCCTGCGCGCCGCAAGGGCGCTGCAATCGGCCAGCGGCAGTCCGGCTGGCGTCGACATCCACATCGACAAGCAGGTGCCCTGGGGCGCCGGCATGGGTGGCGGCAGCTCTGACGCGGCCACTGCGCTGCTGGCGCTGAACCGCCTGTGGGGCCTGCACTGGCCGCGCGCGCGGCTGGCCGAACTGGGTCTGGCGCTGGGCGCGGACGTGCCCTTCTTCGTCGGCGGCCAGAACGCTTTTGTCGAAGGCATCGGCGAACGCCTGACGCCGCTGCGCTGCGCGACGGCCCGGTATGCCGTCGTCAAACCCGTCGCCAGTCTGCCGACCCGCGAAATCTTCCAGCACCCGCTGATGGTGCGCGACACGCTTGCTGCTATACTAGAAGGCTCTTTTGAAGAGGTCGGCATTTTGGATATGCCGCAGAGTTGGCAGAACGGGTTCGGCAAGAACGACCTGCAAGCCGCTGCGGAAAGTCAATGCGCCGAGGTGGCCCAGGCCGCAGACTGGTTGGAACTGCATTACGGCAACAGCCGCATGACAGGTTCAGGCAGTGCCCTCTTCGCCAGAGCTGGCAGGTCCGACTCACCCTCAGCGACTTTCCCGACGGATGCACTTCCGGCGGGCTGGGTGGGGCGAATGTGCTGGGGTTTGCCCGAACACCCTTTGCGGGCTTGGGCGGACTGAACCAGTTTTGGGTTTCGGGCAAGCGCTTTCGGGCGGCTGGCTTCGGAACCTGTGTAGGGGAGTCGCCAAGTTGGTTAAGGCATCGGATTTTGATTCCGACATGCGAAGGTTCGAATCCTTCCTCCCCTGCCAGAGCGTTGCCCACCCCCGGAGCGCCTGCGGCGCTCCCCCGGAACTGCAAGGTCCCTTCGGGCCCGGGGGTGACGCTGACGGCCCGGCGAAGCTGGTTCCGTGGCGTCTGCTTGATAAACCGCTCTCAAACGACTGAGGTTGCCACCGTGCTGTTCAACACCGTGCTGTTCACCGGCAACGCCAACCCCGCCTTGGCGCAGGAAATGGCCGCGCACCTGGGCGTCGAATTGGGGCAAGCCGAAGTCGGGCGCTTCTCTGACGGGGAAGTCACCGTCGAGATTCAACAGAACGTGCGCGCCCGCGACGTGTTTGTCGTGCAGCCCACCTGCAGCCCGACCAACGAGAACCTGATGGAACTGTTCATCATGGTCGATGCGCTGAAGCGGGCCAGCGCCCGCCGCATCACCGCGGTGATTCCGTATTACGGCTACGCCCGCATGGACCGCCGGCCGCGCAGCATGCGCGTGCCCATCAGCGCCAAGGTCGTGGCCAACATGCTGGAAAGCGTGGGCGTCGAACGCGTGCTGACGATGGACCTGCACGCCGACCAGATCCAGGGCTTCTTCGACATCCCGGTCGACAACATCTACGCCAGCCCGGTGCTGCTGTCCGACCTGAAGGGCAAGGCCTACCCCAACCTCGTGGTGATCAGCCCCGACGTCGGCGGCGTGGTGCGCGCCCGCGCGCTGGCCAAACAGCTCGGCTGCGACCTGGCCATCATCGACAAGCGCCGTCCCACCGCCAACGTGTCGGAAGTGATGCACGTCATCGGCGAGATCGAAGGCCGCAACTGCGTGATCATGGACGACATGATCGACACCGCCGGCACGCTGGTGAAGGCCGCCGAGGTGCTGAAGGAACGCGG
>JANMZP010000296.1:0-1614 GCA_031383435.1 Betaproteobacteria bacterium
CAGCTGCACCAACGCCATGATCGCCACCATCACGAAGATCAGCGTGCTGATGGCGGCGGCCAGGCCGAAGTTCTGGCCGCTGTCGGTGAAGGCGATGCGGTAGGTGTAGCTGACCAGGATGTCGGTGGTGCCGGCCGGCAACTTGGTGTTCAAAAAGTCGGGTCGGCCGTCGGTCAACAGCGAGATCAGCACGAAGTTGTTGAAGTTGAAGGCGAAGGCGCCGATGAGCAGCGGCGTCAGCGGCTTGGCAATCAGCGGCGCGGTGATCTTGAAGAAGTTGGTCAGCGGCGTGGCGCCGGCGATCGCGCTGGCCTCATACAGATCGCTCGGGATGGACTTGATCAGCCCGCTGCACAGAATCATGATGTACGGATAGCCCAGCCAGGTGTTGACGATGAGGATCATCGCCTTGGCCAGCAGCGGGTCGGCAAACCAGGCCGGGCGGATGCCGAAGATGGCGTCCAGGATGGCGTTGATCTCGCCGAAGTTCTGGTTGAACAGGCCCTTGAACACCAGGATGCTGATGAAGCCCGGCACGGCATAGGGCAGGAACAGCAGCGTGCGGTAAAGCGCGCGGTACTTCAGGCCTTCCCACTCCAGCAGTACCGCCAGCGTCATGCCCAGCGCAGTGCTGAGCAACACCGTCAGGCCGGCGAACAACACAGTCCAGATGAAGATGCTGACAAAGGGGCCGCGGAAATCAGCGTCCAGCAGCATGCGGCTGTAGTTGGCCAGGCCGATGCCGACCTTGAAACCCGGCTGTATGCGTTCGCCCTGTTCGTTCTCAAAAAAACCGCTGCTGCGGTTGGGCTTGAAGGTGGTGCCGCTGGACAGCTGGACGATGGCGCCGTCTGTCTCACGGTCTGCACCACCTGCAGCGGCCTTCCACAGCGGGTCGATGGGGCCAAACTCACGCAGGCCCGCGTAGCGAATGCGCTGACCGTCGGGCAGGCTCAATTGCAGCGGCAGCAGCAGGTCGCGCTGTTGGATCAGCTCGCGCAGGTTCAGCGGTGGGCCCAGGGTGGTGGTGCCCAGCGGCATCATGGCCACCGCTGCGGGGGTGATGGCAGGAGCGGCAGCGGGGGTGGCCGTGCCAGGGGCCATGGGCAAAGGCGGTGACACCAGCACATCGCCTGCGCTGCCTTCTTCGGGCATCAGTTTCAGGCGCAGCGTTGCGCCTTCAACATGCAGCGTGAACGCCCGCGCGTGCGCTTCGTCGGCCACGGTCTGATCCAACAGGTAGCTGCGTGCGCGCGATTCGTCCAGCAGGTTGCTGCTGGAGTAGTTGGTGAAGCCGATCTGCACCGTGTACAGCAGCGGAAAGGCCACAAACACCAGCATGCCGGCAATGCCCGGGAACAGGTACTTCCAGGCTACCGACTGCGCGGTGCCGTAGACATAAATGGCGCTGCCCCCCAAGACCAGGATGCCCACGGCGACCATGGGCTGGCTGGCTGCCCACAGGCTGAACACCAGCCACAGCAGCGCCAGCGCGGCGGTGCCGGCGACGGCCCACTGCAGCAGTGGCGCAGCGCGTGCGGTGGCGGGCTTCATGTCACTTCGTCAACCTGCGTGCGGCCGCGCCATCGAGCGCGTCCTTCGGCGCCTGGCGGC
>JANMZP010000032.1:0-42258 GCA_031383435.1 Betaproteobacteria bacterium
GGGTCTGCTGCACCCACGAATACACGCTGTCCAACCTGCGCTTCGCCTTGGCTGTAGAGCCCGGCAATGCGGCGCTGCGGGCCTACAACCACCATTGCCTGGCGCTGCGCGCGGCCGGCCAACCCACCCTGCCCTCCACCATCGGCCTGGAATTGCAGATCAACCCCTTCTTGCGCTGCGGCGTGCCCGAGGTCGTTGCCGCCGCGCATGCCCAGGACGCCGCAGCCCACGACACCGTCAGTGTGCTGGCCGCGCTGCGCACCTGGAAGAACAACTTTCGATGACACCTTTTCCGCACTTGCCGAACTTTGCGAACTTTGCGAACTTCGAGAACTTTACGAAATCCGGGCCCGTGCGCTGGCGCCTGGCCCTGCTGGGTGCCCTGGCCTGGGCCGCGCTGGTGGGCCTGAGTGGCTGCGCCACCGCCGTCACCGAAATGCCCACGGCAACGCCAGTGCCGCCATCGCGCGAACGGGTCATGCCCCTGCTGCCACCCGAGGCGGTGAACGCCCCGGCGGCCACCATCGACAACCCGCTGGACGCCGGCCCCAACGCGCCCTTCGTCGCCCGCAGCCGCCTCGACCCGGTGCAAGACGCCGAGCGTGGCGACCTCTGGCTGCGCGTGCGCAGCGGCTTCGCGATGCCCGAACTGGACAACGACCTGGTGCGCAAATGGGAGCAGTGGTACGCCCGCGATCCGGCCTATGTGCAGCGCATGACCGAGCGCGGCGGGCGCTATCTGTTCCATGTGATGGAAGAGATCGAGAAGCGCCAGATGCCGGCCGAACTGGCGCTGCTGCCCTTCATCGAAAGTGCTTTCAACCCGCAGGCCATGTCGCATGCGCGGGCCTCGGGCATGTGGCAGTTCATGCCGGCCACGGGCAAGGATTTCGAGTTGCGCCAGAACGTCTTCCGCGACGACCGCCGCGACGTGCTGGCCAGCACCCGCGCGGCGCTGGACTATTTGCAGCGCCTGCACGGCCTGTTCAACGACTGGCACCTGGCGCTGGCCGCCTACAACTGGGGCCAGGGCAATGTGATGAAGGCGCTGGAACGCAACCGCAAGGCCGGCCTGCCGCTGGACTATGAAAACCTGCGCATGCCCAACGAGACACGCGAATACGTGCCCAAGCTGCAGGCCGTGAAGAACATCGTGCTGAAGCCGCAGAACTTCTCCTTGAGCCTGCCGGCCTTCGACAACCACCCCTTCTTCCTGAGCGTGGCCATCGAGCGCGACATCGACGTGGCCCTGGCCGCCAAACTGGCGGGTTTGAGCCTGGATGAATTCCAGCAGCTCAACCCGCAGATGAACCAGCCGGTGATCCTGGCCGCCGGTACGCCGCGCGTGCTGCTGCCCTACGACAACGCCAACCGCTTTCTGCAGCAGATGGCCAGCCACCGCGGCGCGCTGGCCAGTTGGACGGCCTGGGTGGCACCGAAAACGCTGAAGCCTTCAGAGGCCGCGCAGATCACCGGCATGAACGAAGCCCTGCTGCGCGAGGTGAACCGCATCCCGCCGCGCATGTTGGTCAAGGTGGGCAGCACCCTGCTGGTGCCGCGCGCAGCGTACAGCCAGGTGGACGTCACCGGACACGTGGCCGACAACGCCATGCTGGCGCTGGCGCAAGAGGCGCGGCCGTTGCGCAAGGTCAGCTTCAAGGCCGGCCGGCAAGGCAGCACGGTGGCGGCCGTGGCGCGCCAGTACCGCGTCAGCACGGCCCAGGTCGCACACTGGAACGGGGTCGCGGCGCAGGGCCGCTTCAAGGCCGGGCAGGCCATCACCCTGATGCTGCCGGCGGCCACCACCACAGCCCGCGCGGCCCCGGCCGCCAAGACCGCAGCGCCGGCAGCCGCCGGCCGCCGCGTGGCGGCGGCAGCGCCGGCCCGACCGCCCGTTCGCGCCCAGATTCAAAGCCACGCCCAAGCCCCTGCCCATACCGCCACCAAGACCAAGGCCCCGGCCGGCACCCACCGCATGGCCGGCGCGACGGCCGGCCACAAGACTCAGGCCGCGCCGAGGTAGTCGCGCTTGCCCAGTTCGACACCGGCGTGGCGCAACAGCGCGTAGGCAGTGGTGGTGTGGAAATACAGATTCGGCAAAACGTAGTGCTTCAGGTAGGTTTCGCCACTGAAACGCAGCGGGTCGCCGACGCGCGTGGGCAGCACGATTTCGCGCTGCTCGCTGCCGTCGATCTGCGCGGCCGGGATCGACTGCACATAGTCCAGCGTCTTGCGGATGCGCTCGCGCAGCGCGTCCAGCGTGGCTTCGTTGTCGTCCCACTTCGGCACGTCCACGCCGGCCAGGCGGGCCACGCAACCCTTGGCCATGTCGGTGGCAATCTGCACTTGCTTGGCCAGGGGCAGCATGTCGGGTGCCAGGCGCAGGCCCAGGTAGTTGGCGGTGTCGAACTTGCGCGTTTCGGCGTGGGCTTGCGCCTTGTCCAGCCAGACCAGCATGTTGCTGAACATACGGACAAAGACGGGCACGCTGGTGTTGTGCATCGTGAGGCTCATGGGGTCTCCTGGGGTTCGGGTCGGGAGGTGGGTGCCCTGCAGGCTGCACGGCGAGGCGCGATGCTAGCCCCGCGCAGCATATGCTGCAGGCGGTCTCAGGGCAGCCGCTGCGCAGAGGGCAAAATGCGGCCAGCACCCAGCGAAACAATGTGAACATCATCATCCTCGACGATTACCAGGACGCCGTGCGCAAGCTTCAATGCGCAGCGCTTCTGGAACCCCTGAATGCCAAGGTCTTCACCAACACCGTGAAGGGCATCGGCCAGCTCAGTGTGCGGCTGCGTGACGCCGACGTGCTGGTGCTGATCCGCGAACGCACGCAGTTCCCCAAGGCGCTGCTGGAAAAACTGCCCAAGCTGAAGCTGATCTCGCAGACCGGCAAGGTCGGCTCGCACATCGATGTGGAGGCCTGTACGCGGCTGGGCATTGCGGTGGCCGAGGGCGCCGGCTCTCCGGTGGCGCCGTCCGAATTGACCTGGGCGCTGATCATGGCCAGCATGCGCCGGCTGCCGCAGTACATCGGCAACCTGAAGCACGGTGCCTGGCAGCAGAGCGGTTTGAAGTCGGCTTCGATGCCGACGAATTTTGGCCTGGGCATGGTCCTGCGCGGCAAGACGCTGGGCATCTGGGGCTACGGCAAGATCGGCCAGACAGTGGCCGGCTACGGCCGCGCATTCGGCATGCAGGTGCGGGTCTGGGGCAGCGAGGCTTCGCGCTTGCGCGCGGTGGCCGACGGCCACCAGGCCGCCGCCGATTGCGAAAGCTTTTTCGAGACCTGCGACGTGCTGTCGCTGCACCTGCGGCTGAACGATGCCACGCGCGGCATCGTGCGGCTGGAAGCGCTGTCGCGCATGAAGCCCACCGCGCTGATCGTCAACACCTCGCGCGCCGAACTGATCGAAGACAACGCGCTGGTGGCCGCGCTGAACCGCGGCCGGCCCGGGCTGGCCGCCATCGACGTCTTCGAGAGCGAACCCATCTTGCAAGGCCATCCGCTGCTGCGCCTGGAAAACGCCGTGTGCACGCCGCACATCGGCTATGTCGAGCAAGACAGCTACGAGCTGTATTTCGGCGCAGCTTTCAAGAACGTCATCAACTTCATCAACAAAGAACCGACCAACCTGCTGAACCCCGAAGCCTTGAAGGTGCTGCGCGGATGAGGTCGGATTGAACGGCGGCTTGAGCGGCGGTCGGCCCGAAGCAGCAAGGCCGCTGCGCAAGCCGCAGTCGCCGGGCGAGTTGTTCCGCGTGTTCACGCGCCTGGCGCTGCAGGGTTTCGGTGGCGTGCTGCCGGTGGCCCAGCGCACGCTGGTCGATGAAGAACACTGGCTGAACCGCGAGCAGTTCCTGGAACTGCTGTCGATGTCGCAGATCCTGCCCGGGCCCAACATCTGCAACATGGCGCTGGTGCTGGGCGACCGCCACTTCGGCTGGCGCGGTGCCTTCGCGGCCATGGCCGGCGTGCTGCTGGCGCCGATGGTGCTGGTGCTGGCGCTGGCCGTGCTGGCGCGGCAGGGACGCGACCTGCCGGTGGTGACCGACGCCTTGCGCGGCATGGGCGTGGCGGCCGCCGGCCTGGTGCTGTCCACCGCCTTCAGGCTCGTCGGCGGGATGCAAAGGAACGCGCTGGGGCTGGCCGGCTGCGCGGTCTTCGTCACGCTGACGGCGGTGCTCATCGGCCTGCTGCGCTGGCCGCTGGTGGGCGTGATCCTGGGGCTGGGCAGCGCGGCCATCGCGGTGGCCTGGTGGCGTTTGAAACCATGAGCGTCCGGGCATGAGCTGGTTGATCGGCACGCACGCGCTGGGCGCCGCCGACTGGCTGTCGCTGTTCACCCACTTCATGCTGCTGTCGCTGCTGGCCGTGGGCGGTGCCATCACCACCGTGCCCGACATGCAGCGCTTCGTGGTGCGCGAAAAGGGCTGGCTGGACGACGCGCAATTCACCGGCTGCATCGCGCTGGCGCAGGCCGCTCCAGGCCCCAATGTGCTGTTCGTGGCCGTCATCGGCTTCAACGTGGGCGGCCTGGCCGGCGTGCTGGCCACCATGGCCGGCACGCTGCTGCCGTCGACCACGCTGGCGCTGACCGTCACGCGCTGGGGCGACAAGAACAGCGCATCGCTGGGCCTGCGCGCCTTCACCACTGGCCTGGCACCCCTGACCATCGGCCTGCTGATCGCCACCGGCTGGATCCTGCTGCAGCCGGTCAGCCTGCACGGGTTCAACGCCGGCGTGCTGGTGGCCTTCACGCTGCTGCTGATGCTGCGCACGCGGCTGAGTGCGCTGTGGCCCATCGCGGCCGGCGCGCTGGCCGGTGTGATGGGCTGGGTCTAGCGCGGTGGCCGGACCGAAAACCATGCGCCTGTTGTTGATCGGCCTGCCCCTGCTGGCCCTGCTGGCTCTGCTGGTTTACGCCTTGCTCATTGCGGCGCTGGCCTGGGGGCAGGAACGGCTGCTGTTCCAGCCGCAGAAACTGCCGGCCGACCACCGTTTCGAACAAGCGGCCGATGTGCACGAGACCACCCTCGACGTGCCCGGCGCGCGCCTGCATGCGCTGCACCTGCGCCTGCCCCAGCCCGACGGTGTGGTCTTCTTCCTGCACGGCAATGGCGGCAGTCTGGCCAACTGGTTCGTCAACGTCGACTACTACCGACGGCTGAACCTGGACCTGTTCATGCTGGACTACCGGGGCTACGGCAAGAGCAGCGGCCGCATCGAAAGCCAGGCGCAATTGCAGGCCGATGTGCGGGCGGCCTGGGACGCCATCGCGCTCCGGTATGCGGGCAAACGGCGCGTGGTCTACGGCCGCTCGCTCGGCAGCGGTCTGGCGGCGCTGCTGGCAGCCGAGGTGCAGCCCGAACTGACGGTGCTGGTGTCGCCCTACTTCAGCATGCTGGACCTGGCGCAGACCCACTACCCCTGGGTGCCGCAGGCCGTGCTGCGCTACCCGCTGCGCACCGATGCAGCGCTAGCGCGCATCCAGGGCCCGGTGCTGCTGGTGCACGGCGAGCGCGACAGCCTGATCCCGCCCGCCAACAGCCAGCGCCTGCAGGCCCTGTTGCCCCGCGCCCGGCTGTTGCGCGTGCCGCAGGCCGCGCACAACGACCTGCAGGATTTCCCGGTTTACCTGGACGGGCTGGCCGCCGCGCTGAAGGGGCCGTGATGGCACCGCCACGGCGCTTCAGATGCGCCGCTGCTGCCCCGCCCAGTACGGCTCGCGCAGCTTGCGCTTGAAGACCTTGCCGGTGTCTTCACGCGGCAGTTGTTCGTGCAGCGTCACCTGGCGCGGCAGCTTGTAGTCGGCCAGGCGCGGCTTCAAGTAAGCGCGCACCGTTTCGGCATTCACCAGCGCTCCCGGTTCGGCCTGGATCGCGGCCAGCAACGATTCACCGAACTCGGCGTCGGGGATACCGAAGACCGCGCAGTCGACGACCCCGGGCATGCCCAGCAGCACCGCTTCGATCTCGGCCGGGTAGATGTTCACGCCGCCCGAAATCACCATGTCGGCGGCCCGGTCGACGATGAACAGAAAGCCGTCTTCGTCGAGGTAACCCACGTCGCCCAGCGTCTTCAGGCCGTGGCGTTCCATGCGCTGCCGGGCAGCGTCATTCCCGATGTAGCTGAAGTCGGCGTAGGCCGGCTGGTGCACGTAAATGCTGCCGGCCTGGCCCTGCGGCACAGCATGGCCGTCGTCGTCCAGGATGGCCAGTTGCACGCCCGGCAGCGGCAGGCCGGCCGAGCCCGGCTTGCGCAGCGCTTCGGCACTGGACAGCCGCGTCATGTAGCCCAGTTCGCTGCTGCCGTAGGCCTCATGGATGACCGGGCCCCACCACGCGATCATGGCCCGCTTCACATCAGGCGGGCAGGGCGACCCAGTGGACGACACGAAGCGCATCGAACGCAGGTCGTAGCGGCTGCGCACTTCGGCCGGCAGGCGCAGCAAGCGCACATACATGGTCGGCACCAGGTAGGCGTGCGTCAAGCCGTGTTCGGCAATCAACTGCAGCGTGCGCTCGGCGTCGAAGCGTTCTTCGATGAACAGTTCGGCCCCTTCCTGGGCCGCGCCGATGGCGAAGGAATTCGGGGCCGAGTGGTACATCGGCGCGCTGACCAGCGCCTTCATGCCGGCTTCGAAACCCAGCACGTGGCGCAGCACCGCCGGGCCGCGCGCGGCCTGCTCGGGCGTGGCCGGCGCGCGGCGTATGCCCTTGGGCCGCCCCGTGGTGCCCGAGGTGTAGAACATCGCGCCGCGCGGGGCTTGCGGCGGGTCTTGCGCAGGTGCCGCCGCCGCGCAGGCTGCCGTCCACAAGGGCAGCGCAGCCGCGTCATCAGTGCCCGTCTGCGAGGCCGTCTGCGGGGCCGCCTGCGGCACCACCCAGGCCTGCAAGCCGTCCAGCGACAGACCCGGCAGCGTGGCCAGCAAGTCAGCGTCGACAACAAACACCCGCGCCCCGCTGTCGGCCAGGATGTAGGCCACCTCGTCGGTCTTGAAATGCCAGTTGACGGGGCACCACTGCGCACCCAGCCGGCGCACCGCCAGCATCAGCGCCAGCGTGTCGGGGCGGTTGCGCAGCATCAGCGCCACCACGTCGCCGGGGGCGATGCCGGCGGCCTGCAACAGCGCCGCTGCACGGGCGATGGCGTCTTCGAAAACATCAGGGGCGATGCGCTCGCCGCGAAAGACGATGGCACTGCCCATGGCGTTGTCCTGGCGTTCTGTTGCTGTGTTGACGGCGGTGTTGACGGCGTTCAGCTGCGGCGCTGGCGCACGGCCTCGAACAGGCAGATGCCGGCCGCCACCGAGACGTTCAGGCTTTCCACCGCGCCGGCCATCGGGATGCTGACCAGTTCATCACAGTGCTTGCGCGTCAACTGCCGCATGCCCGAACCTTCGGCACCCATCACCAGCGCCACATGGCCGGTCAGGTCCACGTCGTAAATGGTTTTTTCGGCGGTGTCGCTCAGGCCGATGACGCGGATGTCGCGGTCCTTCAAGTCGGCCAGCGCGCGTGCCAGGTTGGTCACCATCAGATAGGGCACCGTTTCAGCCGCGCCGCTGGCCACCTTGGCCACGGTGGCGTTCAGGCCCACCGCGTGGTCTTTCGGTGCCACGACGGCGCTCACGCCCGCACCGTCGGCCACGCGCAGGCAGGCGCCCAGGTTGTGCGGGTCGGTCACGCCGTCCAGCACCAGCACCAGCGGCGGGCCTTTCACGTCGTCCAGCACGTCGTCCACCGAATGCCGCATCGGCAGCGGCGTGACGCGGGCCACCACGCCCTGGTGGCGGCTGTTGCCGGCCAGCGCGTCCAGTCGTTCGCCGTCGCTGTCCACCACCTTGGCACCGGCCTCCACGGCGCGCTCGACAAACAGCCGCATGCGCGCGTCGCGCCGCGTCGTGTCGACGTGGATCTCGGTGATGGAATCCGGGGCGGTCTTCAGCCGGACGGTGACGGCATGGAAGCCGAACAGGACTTTGGTGCTCATCGGCGGATCGTAGCGGGTGGGCGGCCTCACCCAGGCTGCGCACGCCGGGCCGCGGAGACGCTGTCAACTCAAACTGGCCAGTCCGTGGGCTCGCCCGATCGCTTCGGCCGCTGCGAAGCGGCGACGTGTTCGCGCCAGTCAGGACGCCGTCGACCGTGTCGGCATCTTCTCCCAAGAAAAGCTGAGCGTGCGAGCCAAGCTCAAGCTGTACCAGGGCACACACGACGCGAACGTCACGTGGGGACCGCTTGCCGGACAGGGTTCACGCTTTTCTGAGTACGACGAATTACACCCGGCGCCAGGACTCCATCGGCTTCGGCCTGCGTTTCGCTCACTTCTAGCAGCGCACGCTGAGCAGCCCACCACTCACCACCAGCACAGACCGCGCCCCGCCATCAACGCCCCCAGCAACACCGGCTGGTGGACCATGTAAAAGCTGAGCGACCAACCCCCCAGCGCAGCCAGCGGTTTCAGCACCGGCGGCAGCCTTCCCGCCAGCACCGCAGGCCGGTGGCGCAGCAAGACCTGCCCCGCCGCCAGCCCCCACAGCATCACGCCCAGCCAGGGCAGCAGGGGCGCGTAGTCTTCGGTGAGCGGCTTGTGCGTGATCAGGCCCACCCAGTTGGTCAGCCGGCTGTCAAAGAAGGGGTGCTGCACAAAGAACGGCAAGGCGATGCACAGCGCGCCCAGCAGCCCCAGCGCGGCCACCGACCGCACATGCAGCCCGGCCAGACGGGTCAGCACCAGCATCGCGGCCAACCCGTGCAGCACGCCGAAATGGATATAGCTGTGCGGGAACATCAGCGCCGAACCGGCACTGACCAGCAGCGCGCATGCCGCCACCTGCGCCCAGCGTTTCCAGAAGCGCGGCCAGCCCTGGCCGGCGTGCAGCGCCACCGCCTGCGACAGGCCGGCGCAGAACACGAACAGCGTCACGATGCAGGCCCGCTGCGCAGTCCAGAAGGGGTCGCGCGTGAAGGCCTGCAGCGGCGTCAACAGGCGGAAGTAATTCAGGTCGAAGCAGAAATGAAAGGCCGCCATCCAGACGATGGCCGCGCCGCGCAGCGCGTCCAGGCGGTCGTGGCGGGGACCGCGCTCAACACGCTCAACGCGATCAACCTGTGCAGGGGCCACAGGCTTCATGCCGCCTTCTCGTAGATGTCGGTGAAGCGCTGGCCGTCCCAGGCGTACAGCAGATAGGCCGCGTGCACGCAGGCGCTGGCACCCTGCGGCCTGAACAAACCCACGCAAACGCCCTTGGCATGGCGCACGCTGCGGTAGACCACGCCGGCCGAAGCGGCCGCCTGCAAACGCGCGCCCAGCGCCCTGCTGGCGCTGTAATCGGCCGGGTCGTAGACCGCGTCTGGCACGGCACCCGCCGGCCGCAGGTCGTGCAGGCGCGCGGCGATGCTCACGTGGTAAAGCCGCATCGGCAGGTGCAGCGCGCGCTGCTGCGTGGCGGCCAGGAAGGCACCGTGGTGGTGGCAGGTTTCGGCCACGGCGGTGGCCCTTTCACGCGCCGCATAGAACACGCCCCGGCTGCCATCGGCAAAGCGGCTGCCCAGCACGTTGACGTGCGTGAAGGCGGCCATGATGGGCCCGCTGCCGGGGCCGTAGACACGGTGTTCGCGCGGCACGCGTTCGATCTGGCCCACGTCATCGCGCACGCGCTCGTTGGTCATCGCTTCCAAGGCGTACAGCGCGTCGAAGTCATCGGCATCGGCCACCCGGTCGAACAGGTTGATGGCCGGGTAGCGCGTGGGCACGATGCGGCAAGCTTGCAGCCAGCGGACACGCCGCACGGCCAGTTCGCCACCGGCGGCAACCGCAGCCACACCAGCAACTGCGGCGACAGCGGCGACAGCGGCGACAGCGGCAACAGCGGCAACAGTGACGACAGCAGCCGCGGCACCTGGCGGCGGCTCAGCGCTCAGGACCAGCCCCCGCCGCGCACGCCGTCCAGGTAGCGCCGCACCAGGTTCAGGTCGCTGACATTGCCGGCCAGCATGCGCGCCAGCGCCGTGCCGCCGCCGCAAGGCGCGGCGCTGTTCGGCTGGCGCCCCCAGGCGTCGGCGGCGGCCGCGGCGGGCCGCAAGATCTGCAGGCTCTTGTAGATGCCCAGGATGTTGGACAGCCGCTCCAGCGTGTCGCGCGGCACGACGGCCTTCTCAGGGTGCTTGCGCCAGGCGAAATAGGTGGAACGCGGCGGCTGGCCCAGCAGCAGCAGTTGCTCTTCAACCGTCAGACCCCAGGCTTCGGCAATGCGGCCGAAGGCGCGCAGGCCGGCTGCGGCCAGGCGTTCGGGGCTGAATTCGGAAGGCGACGGTGGTGCCAGAACAGCGCTCATACTGAAAATCCAGCATTAGACATGCGAACCATATTAGTCCATTACCGGATTCAGCGCCAGCCAGCAGGCCGCAGTGCTTCAGGCTTCAGGCGTCTTCGAACCGCCCGCCGGTGTCGGCCTGCAGCACCACCACCGCTGCCGGCCGGAAACGCGGGCCGAACCGGGCCTCGAGTTCACGCGACCGGGCCACGAAAGCGGCCGCACCCATGGCGTTGATGAACTGCAGCGCGCCACCCTGGAAAGGCGCGAAACCCCAACCGAAGATGCTGCCGATGTTGGCGTCGGCGGTGGACCGCAGCACGCCTTCTTCAAAGCAGCGTGCGGCCTCGTTGGCCTGCGCAAACATCAGGCGGTCGATCAGCTCACGCTGCTCGGGCTGCTGGGCGGCCACCGGGAACAACGTGGCCAGCTCGGGCCACAGTTGCTTGCCGTCGGCCTGCCAGTCGTAGAAGCCCTTGCCGGCCTTCTTGCCGATGCGGCCGATCCCGCAAAGCTGCCGCACCACCGCCATGCCGGGGTGTTCGGTGTAGTCCATGCCTGCAGCCGCCAGGTCTTTCTTCGTCTGGTCGGCGACATGCAGGCCCAGGCTCAGCGACACCTCGTCTTGCAGCGCCAGCGGCGGCATCGGCATGCCGGCCTGCAGGCCGGCCACTTCGATGCTGCGCGGGTGCACGCCTTCGCGCAGCATCGCAATGCCTTCCATCACGTAGGTGCCGAAGACCCGGCTGGTGTAGAAGCCGCGGCTGTCGTTGACGACGATGGGCGTCTGGCCGATCTGCAGCACGTAATCGAAGCCCTTGGCCAGCGTTTCGTTCGACGTGGCCGCGCCGACGATGATTTCCACCAGCGGCATCTTGTCCACCGGGCTGAAGAAATGCAGGCCGATGAAGTTCTCGGGCTTGGTGCTGGCTTGTGCCAGGCCGGTGATCGGCAAGGTGGACGTGTTCGAAGCGAACACGACCTCGGCACCCAACACGGCCTGCACTTTGCGGGTGACGTCGGCCTTCACGGCGCGGTCTTCGAACACCGCTTCGATGACCAGGTCACAGCCGACCAGCGCCGCGAAATCGGCCGTGGTCGTGATGCGCGCCAGCAGCGCGTGGCGCTGGTCCACCGTGCTGCGGCCGCGCTTCACCGCCTTGTCGAGCAGGCCCTGCGAATAGGCCTTGCCGCGCTCGGCAGCTTCCAGCGTGCTGTCCAGCAGCACCACGCTGATGCCGGCCTTGGCCGACACGTAGGCAATGCCCGCACCCATCATCCCGGCGCCCAGCACGCCCAGCTGCTTCACCTTCGAAGGCGGCAGACCGGCCGGCCGCGACGCGCCCTTCTTGATCGCGTTCAACTGATACCACAGCGTGTTGATCAGGTTGCGCGATTCGGCCGACATCGCACAGGCCGCGAAGTAGCGGCTTTCCACCACACAGGCGTTGTCGAAGTCCATCAGGCCGCCTTCGAAGATGCTGCTCATGATGTGCTGCACCGCCGGGTAGTTGCCCTGGCTCTTGGCCGACGCAACCGACGGCGCAATGGCGAACAGCTGCGCCATGGCCGGCGTTCGCGAATCACCACCCGGCATGCGGAACTTCGGCAAGTCCCAGGGCTGGCTGGCTTTCGGGTTGGCCACGATCCAGGCCTTGGCCTGCGCCATCAGGTCGTCGCGGTCCAGCGCCAGGGCCACCAGCAAACCCAGGTCCAGCGCCTTGGCGGGGCTGAGGTCGGCACCCTCGCCGCAGATCTGCAGCGCCTGCTGGATGCCCACCAGGCGCGGCAACCGCACCGTGCCGCCGCCACCGGGCAGCAGGCCCAGCTTCACCTCGGGCTGGCCGATCTTCAAACGCGGGTCGGCCAGGGCGATGCGCGCGTGGCAAGCCAGCGCCAATTCCAAGCCACCGCCCAAGGCGTGGCCGTTGATGGCGGCCACCACCGGCTTGCCCTGCGTTTCCAGTTGCCGCAGCACCCGCTTCATCGCCATGCTGGCATCGAAAGGTTCTTGCGGCGTGGTCCATTTCGACATCCGGTCGAGGTCGCCGCCGGCGCAGAAATCGGCCTTGGCGGAGGTCAGCACCAGGCCCTTCACCGCGGAGTCGGCCAGGCGCGTGATGGCCTCGATGATGCCGGCCATGAGCTCGTCGCCGACCACGTTCATCGGCCGGCCCGGCAGGTCCATGTGGGCAACGAGGATGCCGTCTTCACCCAGCGTCAGATGGATCGCGTTGGCCATGCTCAGACCCTCTCGATGATGGTGGCGATGCCCATGCCGCCGCCCACGCACAGCGTGGCGCAGCCGGTGCTGAGCTGGCGGCGTTCCAGCTCGTCCAGCAAGGTGCCCAGGATGATGCAACCCGTGGCACCCAGCGGGTGGCCCATGGCGATGGCACCCCCGTTGACGTTGACGCGGTCCAGGCCCACGCCCAGATCGCGCGCGGTCTTCATCGGCACCACGGCGAAGGCCTCGTTGATCTCCCACAGGTCGATGTCGCCAGCCTGCATCCCGGCCTTGGCCAGCGCCTTGCGGCAGGCCGGCGTGGGGCCGGTCAGCATGATGGTCGGTTCGCTGCCGATGACGGCGGCGGCGCGAATGCGCGCACGCGGCTTCAGCCCGGCCATGTCGCCGCCGGCTTTCGACCCCACCAGCATCAGTGCCGCGCCGTCGACGATGCCACTGCTGTTGCCGGCGTGGTGCAGGTGGTGGATGCGTTCCACCGTCGTGTACTTGCGCAGCGCGGTGGCGTCGAAGCCCATCGCGCCCATGGCGGCGAAGCTGGGCGACAGCTTGGCCAGCGCATCCAGGGTGGCCTCCGCACGCACCGTTTCATCGTGGTCCAGCATCAGCAGGCCGGCAATGTCGTGCAGCGCCACCAGGCTGCGCGCGAAGTGGCCTGCAACCCGCGCGGCGGCGGCCTTGCGGTGCGACTGCAGCGCGTAAGCATCCACGTCGGCGCGGCCCCAGCCTTCCAGCGTGGCGATCAGATCGGCACCCACGCCCTGCGGCACGAAGCCCAGTTTCTGGTTGATGCGCGGGTCCATGAACCAGGCCCCGCCGTCGCTGCCCATGGCCCAGCGGCTCATGCTTTCAACGCCACCGCCGACCACGAGATCTTCGAACCCACTCGCCACTTTGGCCGCCGCCAGGTTCACGCTTTCCAGGCCGCTGGCGCAGAAGCGGCTTTGTGTGACACCGGCCACGGTTTGCGCCCAGTCGGCGTCCAGCACCGCCGTGCGCGCGATGTCGGCACCCTGCTCGCCCACCGGCGTCACGCAGCCCAGCACCAGGTCGTCGACCAGCGCGGTGTTCAGGCCGTTGCGCTGCTGCAGGGCCTGCAACAGCGTGCGCAGCAGCCAGACCGGCGAGGCCTGGTGCAGGCTACCGTCTGGCTTGCCCTTGCCGCGCGGCGTGCGCACGTGGTCGTAGATAAACGCATCACCCATCCAAGGCTCCTTGACCGGCTCACATGAAACGTGAAGCCAGCTCTTTCATGATTTCGTTGGTGCCGCCGTAAATGCGCTGCACGCGGGCATCGACATACAACTCGGCGATGGGGTAATCCATCATGTAGCCGTAGCCGCCGAACAGTTGCAGGCATTCGTCCATCACCTTGCCTTGCTGTTCGCTGACCCAGGCCTTGGCCAGCGCCGCCCGCGCGGCGTCGAGTTCGCCTTTCAAATGCGCCGCCATGCAGGCGTCGACAAATGCCCGCGCCGCCAGCACCGTGGCCTGCACCTCGGCCAGCTTGAAGCGGGTGTTCTGGAAGTCCCACAGGCGCTTGCCGAAGGCCTTGCGTTCCTTGACGTACTTCAGGGTCTCGTCCAGCGCACGCTCCATCGCGCCGACACCGCTGACGGCAATGATCAAGCGCTCTTGTGGCAGCTGCGCCATCAGTTGGAAGAAGCCCTGGCCTTCCTGACCGCCGATCAGGTTGTCCACCGGCACGCGCACGTCATCGAAGAACAGTTCTGACGTGTCTTGCGCGTGCATGCCGACTTTTTCCAGCTGGCGGCCGCGACGGAAACCCGGCGAACTCCCGGTCTCGACCATCAACAGCGAAACGCCGCGCGCGCCTTCAGCCCGCTGACCATCTGCGCCTTCACCGCCGGTCTTGCACACCACCACGATGAGATTGGCGTTCTGCCCGTTGGTGATGAAGGTCTTGGAACCGTTCAGCACGTAATGCGCGCCGCCGGCGTCAGATGCCCGTCGGGCGCTGGTGCGCACAGCTTGCAAATCACTGCCCGTGCCGGGCTCGGTCATGGCAATGGCGGTGATGAATTCGCCGCTCACCATCTTGGGCAGCCAGCGCTGCTTCTGCGCTTCGGTGCCGTAATGCAGCAGATACGGCGCGACGATGGCCGAATGCAGACCGCCGCCCCAGCCTGACACATTGGCCCGCGCCTGTTCCAGCAGGATTACGGCTTCGTGGCCGAAATCACCACCGCCGCCGCCGTAGTCGACTGGCGTGCTGACGCACAGCAAACCGTTCGCGCCGGCCTCGCGCCAGACCTCGGGCCCCAGCTTGCCGGCGGCGCGAAATTCAGCGGCGCGCGGCACCCATTTGTCGGCGATGTAGCGCGCCACACTGGCCTGCAGCATGCGGTGCTCTTCGGTCATCCAGGCTGACGGAAAATTGGCCAGGCTCATCGGGCCTCCAGCTGCTTGCGCACCGCCGCATTGATGACCCGCAATTCGGCCAGACTGGCTTCGATGTGCGCACGCTTGGTTTCCAGCTCGACGATGGCCTGGTCGGTGCGGCTCTGCACGAACTTCAATTGCTGCACCCGGCCTTCACCGTGCGCGCCATACAGATCAAGGTAATGCTTGATCTCGTCCAGGCTGGCACCGATGGCCTTGCTGCGCAGGATCAGCGCCAGGCGTGCGCGGTCACGCCGCGTGTAGATCCGCGTGCCGTTGACGCGCCGCGGCTTCAGCAGGTCCTTGTCTTCGTAAAAACGAATCGTGCGCAGCGTGATGCCGAATTCGGCACACAGCTCGGTGATGCCGAAGAGTTCGCCGGTGCCGTCGTCGCGGTGCGCATCCACCGTTTCGATCGCCGCCTCCACCGTGGCATGGCGGGCGGCTGCCGCCTGCTTGCGGCGAATGGGCGGCGCCAGCATGGTCAGACGAAACGTTGCAACTTCATGGCCACGCTCATATCGCCGCTGACCTTGAACTTGCCCATCATGAAACCGGTGGCCGGCTCCAGTTCGCCGGTCAGCAGCGCACCCAGGTTGTCCAGCGTGATGGCAACCGTGCAATCGGCGTCGACGTTCTCGTTGCTGACCGTACCGGGCACGCGCTTGCCGTCCAGGAACACCACGCCGTCGGCACCGCAGTCGAACTTCAGGGTCGCATTCAGGCCGCTGGCGGTAGCCATCTTGGCGCGCAGGGTTTCGGTGCAGGCTTGCAGGTCCATGGGAAAAGCCTCGGTTCAAGGGAATGGCCGGCATCGTATTTCAGCGCCTTGCCGCCAACATCCGCGTATTCACCTAGCGGTCATCTGGTTGACGTTAAGGTTACCCTGCAGCCTAATTTGCCGCCATGGACGAGCCAAACCGCGACCGCAACCGTGACCGCAACCGTGACCCCAACCGGGATCATTACGGCAGCATCTTCCGCAACGGCCTGTTCGACGGCCAGGCCATCTGGGTCACCGGCGGCGGCAGCGGCATCGGGCGCTGCGTGGCGCATGAACTGGCGGCGCTGGGCGCGACCGTCGTCATCAGCGGCCGCACGCAGGCCAAGCTGGACGCAGTGGCCGCCGAAATCGCCGCAGACGGCGGCTTGTGCGTCACCACCGCTTTCGACATCCGCGACGAAGACGCGGTGAAGGCCGGCGTGGCGGCGGTCCTCTTGCAGCACGGGCCAGTGGTCGGGCTGGTGAACAACGCCGGCGGCCAGTTCCCGGCACCGCTGCTGGCCATCAGCAAGAAGGGTTTCGACGCGGTGGTTTCGAACAACCTGACCGGCGGCTTTCTGATGATGCGCGAACTGTTCAAGCAGTGCATGCAGCAACACGGTGGCGCCATCGTCAACATGACGGCCGACTTCCGCAACGGCATGCCTGGCATGGGGCACAGCGGCGCGGCGCGCGCGGGCATGGCCAACCTCACCGCCACCGCGGCTTTCGAATGGGCGCATGCCGGTGTGCGCGTCAACGCGGTGGCCCCGGGCTGGATCGCCAGCAGCGGCATGGACACCTATGGCGGCGCGATGAAATCCATCATTCCGAAGCTGAAGCAGCACGTGCCCTTGCGCCGCATGGGCGTGGAAGCCGAGGTCAGCGCAGCCATCGTTTTTCTGCTGTCGCCGGGGGCCAGCTTCATCACCGGCGTGACGCTGCAGATCGACGGCGCGGCTTCCTTGGGCAGCGACATCTTTCCGCTGGGCACGACATCCACCTCGGTGCCGTTCGCCGGCTTTCACCGCGCGGTAACGCCTGAGGTATTGAAGTAATGCCTGCTTTGGCTTCTTTGATCGACACGCGCTCGGCCGCCTTCAAGGCGAATGCCGAACGCATGCAGGAACGCCTGTCCCGGGTGCAAATGCTGCAAGCGACGGTCATCGCCGAATCGGCCAGCAAACGCAAGAAGTTCGACGAACGCGGACAGTTGCTGCCGCGTGAGAGGGTGGCCAGGCTGATCGACCGGGGCAGCGACTTTCTGGAACTCAGCCCGCTGGCCGGCTTGGGCATGCACGACGACGATGGGCACAAAAGCGTGCTCGGCGGCGGCAGCATCGTGGGCATCGGCGTCGTCGCCGGCAAGCGTGTACTCATCAGCGCCAGCGACAGCGCGGTGAAAGGCGGCACCGTCGCGCCGATGGGCTTGAAGAAGGCGCTGCGCGCGCAGGAACTGGCGGCGCAGAACAAGCTGCCCTTGATTGCGTTGGTCGAGTCGGGCGGCGCGAATTTGATGTACCAGGCCGAGATCTTTGTCGATGGCGGGCGCACCTTTGCCAACCAGGCGCGCCTGTCGGCAGCGGGCATTCCGCAGATCGCCGTGGTGCACGGTTCGTCCACCGCCGGTGGTGCCTATCTGCCGGGGCTGAGTGATTACGTGGTGCTGGTCAAAGGCCGCAGCAGCATTTACCTGGCCGGGCCGCCGCTGGTGAAGGCGGCCATCGGTGAAGACGCCAGCGACGAAGAACTGGGCGGCGCGCAGATGCACGCCGAAGTGACCGGCCTCGGTGAGTACCTGTGTGACAACGACGCCCACGCCGTGGCGCTGGTTCGTGAACTGATGGACAAGCTGCCGTGGGACGCTGTGCCTGCGCCCGCTGCAGCACCCGAGCCGCTGTTCAGCCCCGACGAATTGATGGGCGTGGTGCCCGCCGATGAGCGTCAGCCCTACGACGTGCGTGAGGTGATTGCGCGCCTCGTCGATGGCAGCGACTTCCTTGAATTCAAGGCCAATTACGCCATCGACACGGTGTGCGGCCACGCGCGCCTGCACGGCCACGCCATCGGCCTCATTGGCAACAACGGGCCCATCCAGCCCACCGGTTCGACCAAGGCGGCGCAGTTCATACAAGCCTGCGACCAGGCCGGCGTGCCGCTGGTTTTCCTGCAGAACACCACCGGATACATGGTCGGCAAGGCGGCCGAACAGGGCGGTGCCATCAAGCACGGCAGCAAGATGATCCAGGCCGTGGCGAATGCCCGCGTGGCCAAATTCACCATCGTGCTGGGCGGCAGTTTCGGCGCTGGCAATTACGGCATGTGCGGCCGCGGTTTCGACCCGCGTTTCATCTTCAGTTGGCCCAGCGCGCGCACCGCCGTGATGGGCGGTGCGCAGGCCGCCCGGGTGATGGACATCCTGAACCGCAACAAGCTGCAACGCCTGGGCCTGCCGGCGAACGAAGAAGCGCTGGCCGCGATGAGCGACGCGCTGCGCAACAGGCTGGACGCCGAAAGCGATGTGCTTTTCGGCACCGCGCGCCTGTGGGACGACGGCGTCATCAACCCCTGCGACACGCGGCGCGTGCTGGGCCTGTGCCTGGTCCTGGCCCGTCAGGCCGAACAACGCGTTCTGTGCTCCAGCACTTATGGCGTCGCGCGGTTCTGAAACCGACGACTCACGGAGACCTGCATGAAGTTCACCACCGAACACCGCCAGCTTGAAGACACCGTCATCAAGTTCTGCGACAAGGAAATCAACCCCTTTGTGGCCGAATGGGAAAAGGCCGAACAGTTCCCCAGCCACGAGGTGTTCAAGAAACTGGGCGACCTGGGTTTGCTGGGTTTGAAGTACCCCGAGGAATTCGGCGGAGCCGGCCTGGACTTCAGCTACAGCATGGTGATGGCCGAGGCTTTGGGCCAATGCAATTGCGGCGGCGTGCCGATGGCCATCGGCGTGCAGACCGACATGGCCACGCCGGCCCTGGCGCGTTTTGGCAGCGACGAATTGCGCCACGAATTCCTGACGCCGACGATCAGCGGCGACTGTGTGGCCTGCCTGGGTGTCAGCGAACCCGGTGGCGGCTCCGACGTGGCTGCGCTGAAGACCACAGCCAAGACCGATGGCGGCGATTACCTCATCAACGGCAGCAAGATGTGGATCACGAACGGGCTGCAAGCCAACTGGTGCTGCCTGCTGGCCAACACGTCTGAGGGCCCGGCGCACAAGAACAAGAGCCTGATCGTGGTGCCGATGGATGCCGCCGGCATCGGCAAGCAGAAGATCCACAAGATCGGCATGGACAGCAGTGACACGGCGCAACTCTTCTTCGACAACGTGCGCGTGCCCAAGCGCAACCTGATCGGTCAGGAAGGCCTGGGCTTCACCTTCCAGATGCTGCAGTTCCAGGAAGAGCGCCTGTGGGGCGCGGCCGGTTCACTGCGCAGCCTGGACCGGCTGATCGACCAGACCATCGCGTACACCCGCGAACGCAAGGCTTTTGGCAAAAGCATTCTCGACAACCAGGTGGTGCATTACCGCCTGGCCGAATTGCGCACCGAAGTCGAAGCGCTGCGCGCGCTGACCTACCGCGCGGTGGAGTTGTACGTCAGCGGCAAGGACGTGACCAAGCTGGCCAGCATGGCCAAGTTGAAGTGCGGGCGTCTTTCGCGTGAAGTCACCGACGCCTGCCTGCAGTACTGGGGCGGCATGGGCTACACACGCGACAACCCGATTTCGCAGGCCTACCGCGACAGTCGCTTGATCAGCATCGGCGGTGGTGCCGACGAGGTGATGCTGGGCATCATTTGCAAACTGGAAGGCACCTTGCCCGGGAAGTCGCTGTGAACGCCGACACGCTGCTGTTGCGCCGGGAAGCGGGCGTGCTGTACCTGACGCTGAACCGACCCGAGGTGCGCAATGCCATGTCGATGGCCATGGTGCTGGAACTGCGGAACGTGCTGGCCGCTGCCGAGTCTGACGGCGTGACGCGCGTGCTGGTGCTGCGCGGCGCGGAGGGGCATTTCTGCGCCGGCGCCGACCTGCGCGACATGGCCAGCGCGCGGCAGCAACTGGCCGCTGACGACCAGGCCATCGTCAAGGTGAACGCGGCTTTCGGTGAACTTTGTGTGGCCTTCGCCGACACCGGCCTGGCCACCGTGGCGGTGCTGGAAGGCACCGTGATGGGCGGCGGCTTGGGCCTGGCCTGCGTGGCCGACGTGGCCCTGGCCGGTACCAGCGCGGTGTTTCGCCTGCCCGAGACCAGCCTGGGCGTGGTGCCGGCGCAGATTGCGCCTTTCCTGGTTGAACGCCTGGGTTACGCAGAAGCCAAGCGCCTGGCCGTGACGGGCGGCAAGCTGGACGCCGAAGCCGCACTGCGGCTGCGCCTGGTGCACGCGGTGCATGCAGCGGGGGCGCTGGACCACGCGCTGGCCGCCGTGCTGGGCGACATCCTGCAATGCGCGCCGGGGGCCGTGGCGGCCACGAAAGCGCTGTTGGCGCAAGCGCGCTTCCACCCGCCGGCCTCGTTGGTGCAACGCGCGGCCGGGGTGTTTTCAGCGGCAGTTTTGGGCGCGGAGGGCACCGAAGGGACGATGGCTTTCCTGCAAAAGCGCAAAGCCCGTTGGGTGCCGCAATGACCCGCACGCCATGAGTTCGCAGCGCCTGCGTTTCAGCAAGATCGTGATCGCCAACCGCGGCGAAATCGCCTGTCGCGTGATGCGCACCGCGCACCGCCTGGGCTACCGCAGCGTGGCCGTGTTCAGCAGCGCCGACGCGCAGGCACTGCATGTGCGGCAGGCCGACGAGGCGGTGCACATCGGCGCGTCGCCGGCTGCCGATTCCTACCTGAACACCGCGGCGCTGCTGGCCGCCGCAAAAGCCACCGGCGCCGACGCGGTGCACCCCGGCTACGGCTTCCTGTCTGAAAGCGCCGACTTCGCCCAGGCCTGCGCCGACGCTGGCCTGGTTTTCATCGGCCCACCGCCGGCGGCCATCCGCGCGATGGGCGACAAGGCCCAGGCCAAGCGGCGCATGCTGGCCGCCGGTGTGCCCTGTGCGCCCGGCTATCTGGACGCAGATCAAAGCGACGAACGCCTGACGGCCGAGGCGGCCCGGCTCGGCCTGCCATTGCTGGTGAAAGCTGTGGCTGGCGGCGGCGGGCGCGGCATGCGGCTGGTGCGCGACGCCGCTGAACTGCCGGCCGCGCTGACCGGTGCGCGCCGCGAAGCGCTCAGCGCTTTTGGCGACGACACCTTGATGCTGGAACGGTTGATCCACGACGGCCGCCACATCGAAGTGCAAGTCTTCGCCGACGCCCACGGCCAGGCGCTGCACCTGGGCGAACGCGACTGCACGGCGCAGCGGCGGCGGCAGAAGGTCATCGAGGAAGCGCCTTCACCGGTGGTCACGCCCGCGTTGCGCGCGGCGCTGGGCCGCGACGCCGTGGCCGCCGCGCTGGCCGTGGGCTACTGCGGCGCGGGCACCGTCGAATTCATCGTCGATGCGCAGATGCGGCACTACTTTCTGGAAATGAACACGCGGCTGCAGGTCGAACACACGGTGACCGAATGCGTCACCGGCCTGGACCTGGTGGAGTGGCAATTGCGCGTGGCGCAGGGCGAGCCGCTGCCCCTGACGCAGGCGCAAGTGACCTTCAGCGGCCACGCCATCGAAGCGCGCTTGTACGCCGAAGACCCGTATGACAACTGGACGCCGCAAACCGGGCGCATCGCCGGCTGGCGGCCCGAGGCGGCGGCCATCCGCATCGACCACGGCATCGCTGCAGGCGACGAGGTCACGCCCTTTTACGACGCGATGGTGGCCAAGTTCATCGCCCACGGCCACGACCGCGCCGACGCGGTGCGCCGGCTGACCCGGGCGCTGGAAGACGCGCCGCTGCTGGGCCTGCGCAACAACAGCCGCTTTCTGCGCGACCTGATCAACCACCCGCAATTCACCGCCGCGCAACTGAGCACCACCCGGCTCGACGAGTGGGCGGCCGACGGTGCCGCCCTGCTGCAGCGGCCGGTGCCGACCGATGCCGACTGGGCCCTGGCGGCGGCGCTGTTCACCAGCGGCCCGGGCCGCCGCCCGCCCAGCGTGAGCAGCCGCGACCTGACCCTGCAGTGCGACGGCCAGACCCGCACGCTGCGCGCGCCGCCCGATGGTGTGACGATTGAATCGCAGCAGCACGGCATGGTGCGCTGGCACCAGGGCGGCGTGCTGCGCCAGGCACCCTTCGCCCGTGAAGGCGATGCCCTGCACCTGTCGCTGCAAGGGGCGGGCTTCACGTTCCGTGAACCGTCGCCCTACCCGATGCCCGAGCCGGGCCTGGACGCCGGCCGCGCCCGCGCGCCGGTGGCCGGCGTGGTCGCGCAGGTTTTGGTGGCCGTGGGTGATGCGATCTGCGCGGGCCAAGCGCTGGTTTGCGTCGAAGCCATGAAGATGGAAATGTGGCTGAACGCGGTGGCCGCCGGCACCGTGCGGGCCGTGCACGTCCGGCTGAAAGACCCGGTGGCCAGCGGTGCGGTGCTGGTCGAGATCGACATCACCGACCACAGCGCAAACCCGCCGAATGAGCCCGCCTCATGAACACGAAAATGAACAACGACAAAGCCATCCTCACCTGCGCCCTGACCGGCGTGCTGACCAACCCGCAACAGCACCCGGTGCCCGTCACGCCGGCGCAGATGGCCGCCGAGGCGCGCGACGCGTTCAACGCCGGGGCCAGCATCATGCATGTCCACCTGCGCAACCAGGAACCCGGCTTCGGCCACATGCCCAGCTGGGACCCG
This sequence comes from Betaproteobacteria bacterium, assembly GCA_031383435.1. Taxonomy (GTDB): domain Bacteria; phylum Pseudomonadota; class Gammaproteobacteria; order Burkholderiales; family Burkholderiaceae_C; genus Rubrivivax. The sequence goes on from JANMZP010000032.1 coordinate 22,529, forward strand.
GATGTGGCCGAAGCGGTGGTCAGCGCCATCCGCGCGGCCTGCCCGGGCGTCATCATCAACCTGACCACCGGCATCGTTGGCAAGGACATCAGCGGCCCGCTGGCCTGCCTGCGCCGCGTGCGGCCGGAAGCGGCGGCCTGCAACGCCGGCACCTTGAACTACCTGAAGATCAAGGACAACGGCGAATGGGCCTGGCCGCCGATGGTTTTCGACAACCCGGTGGCCAAGGTGCAGCAGATGATGGACGTGATGAACGAATTGGGCATCCACCCCGAATTCGAATGCTTCGACGTGGGTATCGTGCGCAGCGTTTCGATGTACTTGAAGGCGGGGATGTTTTCCGGGGTTCCCGAACTGAACTTCGTGATGGGCGTGGCCAGTGGCATGCCCTGTGATGCCGACCTGCTGGCCCTGTTGCCGCGCTACGCACCGGCTGGTGCGGTGTGGCAGACCACGCTGATCGGCCGGGCCGAAATCTGGCCGGTGCACCAGAAAACAGCCGAACTGGGCGGCATGTTGCGCAGCGGCCTGGAAGACACCTTCTACCTGCCGGGCGGGGCGCGTGCCACCGGCAACGGGGTGCTGATCGAGGCGCTGGCAACCTGCGCGCGCCAGACCGGCCGCGCGGTGGCCACGCCGGCTGAAGCGCGCTTGCGCCTGGGCTTGCGCGCGGCGGCCTGAAGCGCTGGCCGCTCGGCGCTCGGCGGGCAGCGCCTGTCGACTAGCGCTTCTTGGACTTCAAGGGGTTGTAGGCCAGCGGCGACAGGCCGGCGGGCAGGCCGGGCGCATTCGGCACGAAAGGCTTCTTCGGCTTCTCGGCCTTCTTGGTGTCGTTCTTGGACTTGCTCATGGGGTTCCTGCGGGTGGTGGCGAATGCTGGATGCTGCACCACAATGCGCCCGCCCATGCACTACCTGCGCTTCGACCCCAGCGAAAACACCGACGGCATCTGGACCCTGGAAGCCCTGGCGTCCACCGCCGCCGGGCAGCACCCCGCCGTGATGGCCGAGGTGCAGCAGGTGCTGGACTGGGCCGCCGAGCAGTTTCCGCACACCCGCGGGCCGGTTGAAGACGGCATGGACTGGGACCACGACCTGCAGGTCCACCTGGAAGCCGGCGGCTGGCATGCGGTGACCCTGACACTGGCCGGCTCGGCACGCTTTGCCGAGGCTTTTCTGCGGGCCCACGGCGCGCTCTAGACTGAAGGCGTCGGCCCTTGCCACCCGCCCGCCAACCCCCAGCCCCCCATGAAACACCGCCCTGCGTCACCCACCGCCCGGCTGCTGGCCCTGGCCGGCCTGTTGACCGCTTTGCTGGCCGGCTCCGCCGCGCAGGCCCGCAGCGACGCGCCGCCGCGCGCGGTGACGCCGCGCGGTGCGCTGGCCGCCGACGAGCTGGCGCATGTCGAGCTGTTCAGAAAGACCTCGCCCTCGGTGGTGCACATCACCAGCCTGGGCGTTCAGCGCGATCTGTTCAGCCTGAACGTGCAGCAGGTGCCGCGCGGCACGGGCACCGGCTTCGTCTGGGACGACCAGGGCCATATCGTGACCAATTTCCATGTCATCCAGGGGGCCAATGGCGCGCGGGTGACGCTGGCCGACCAGAGCAGCTTCGACGCCACGCTGGTCGGCGCTTTTGCCGACCGCGACCTGGCCGTGCTGCGCATCGAGGCACCCAAGGCCAAGCTGCCGCCGATCACCCTGGGGGCCAGCCGCGACCTGCTGGTGGGCCAGCGCGTTTACGCCATCGGCAATCCCTTCGGCCTGGACCAGACGTTGACCACCGGCATCATCAGCGCGCTGAACCGCGAGATCGAGTCCTTCAACAGCCGCACCATCCGCGGCGTGATCCAGACCGACGCGGCCATCAACCCGGGCAATTCCGGCGGGCCGCTGCTCGACTCTGCGGGCCGGCTGATCGGCGTGAACACGCAGATCGCCAGCCCCAGTGGGGCCAGCGCAGGCATCGGCTTCGCCATTCCGGTGGACGAGGTGAACCGCATCGTGCCGCGGCTGATCCGCGACGGGCGCTTCGTGCGGCCGGCGTTGGGTGTGTCGGCCGGCAGCGCCCAGTTGCAGCGCGCGCTGCAACTGCCCAAGGGCGTGATGGTGGTGCAGGTCGGCGCGGGCACGCCGGCGGCGAAGGTCGGCCTGCAGGCCTTCCGGCGCGGCAACCGCGGCGAAGTGATCGCCGGCGACGTCATCACGGCCATCAACGACGAAGCGGTGGTCGACATGGACGGCATGCTCAGCCTGCTGGAGAAACGCGCACCGGGCGACAACGTGACGCTGAGCGTCTGGCGTGACGGACAGACCCGCAGGCTCAAAGTGGTCTTGGCCGCGGGTGAATGAAAGATTGCCACTGCCCGCACGACCATAGCCCATGAAGCAGCCCGACCGAAAGCCCACCATGACCCGCCGCAAGCTGATGAACCTGCTTTCGCTGTTCGGCATCGGTGCCAGCGCGGCTTCGGCCAAGCCGGCGGCCGAAGCCGCCCCGCCGCGCAGCGACCGCCTGCAGAAGACCGACGCCGAGTGGCGCGCGCAACTGCCGGCCGCCGCCTACGATGTGCTGCGCCACGAAGGCACCGAACGGCCCTGGAGCAGCGCGCTGAATGCCGAAAAGCGCGCCGGGCACTACGCCTGCGCCGGCTGCGGACTGGCGCTGTTTGCGTCCAGCACCAAGTTCGACAGCGGCACCGGCTGGCCCAGCTTCTTCCAGCCGCTGCCGCAGGCCATTGAAACGCGCACCGACTACAAGCTGATCCTGCCGCGCACCGAATACCACTGCGCGCGCTGCGGCGGCCACCAGGGCCATGTCTTCAACGACGGCCCCAAGCCCACCGGCCAGCGCTATTGCAACAACGGCGTGGCGCTGCGCTTCGAGGCGCAGGCCGCCTGATCGACGCGCTGCCGGGCGCCACAGCGCCGCGGCGTCACTGGTACCCCGGCTCGTCCCACCACGGGAACCAGGGCGGCATGTCGGCCGAGACGCGGCCGGTGAACTGCGCCGGGCGCTTTTCCAGAAACGCCATCACGCCCTCTTTGGCGTCGGGCGACGCGCCGCGCGAGAAGATGGCGCGGCTGTCCACGCGGTGGGCCTCCATCGGGTGGGCAGCGCCCAGCATGCGCCACATCATCTGGCGCGTCAGCGCGATGGAAACCGGCGCCGCGTTGAGGGCGATTTCCTGCCCGATGGCCTGGGCCGCAGGCAGCAACTGATCGGCCGGCAGCACCTGGCGCACCAGGCCGCCGGCCAGCGCTTCGGCGGCGTCGAAAACGCGGCCCGAGTAGGTCCATTCCAGCGCCCGGCTGATGCCCACGATGCGCGGCAGGAAGAAGCTGGAACAGGCCTCGGGCGTGATGCCGCGGCGGTTGAAGACGAAACCCACGCGGGCGCTGTCGCTGGCCAGGCGGATGTCCATCGGCAACAGCATGGTCGCGCCGATGCCCACCGCCGGCCCGTTGATGGCGGCGATCACCGGTTTCAGACAGTTGAAGATGCGCAGCGTGACCCGACCCCCGCCGTCGCGCACCGATTCGTCGGCCCAGTCGACCGCGCTGCCTTGCGTGGCCGCTTCAACGCCCGGCCGGTCACCGCGGGCCGCGTAATCGAAGGTCTTGGCACCCTGCGACAGGTCGGCCCCGGCGCAGAAGGCGCGGCCGGCACCGGTGACGATGACGGCGCGCACCGCGTCGTCGGCATCGGCCAGGTCGAAGGCCCGGATCAGCTCTTCCATCATCACGCGGTTGAAGGCGTTGAGCTTGTCCGGGCGGTTCAGGGTGAGGGTCAACACGTGGTCGGCCTGGGTCAGCAGCAGGGTCTCGAATGTGGGCATGGCGGGCTTCCTGGTGTGTCAGCGCGGGGCGGCGCCGTAAAGGGTTTCGGCGCGCTGGAACATCGACCAGCTGGTGCAGATGTATTTGTCGCCACCCAGCGCGCGGTTGCCGCGGTGGGTGTGGGTGAAGGCCGCCGGGGCGATCAGCAGCGAGCCCGCTCGCGGCCGGATCAGGCGCTGCTGGTAGAGGAATTCGGTCTCACCGGCGGCGAAGCCGTCGTTCAGGTAAACCGACCACAGCAGCACCCGGTGCAGGGCCTCGCCCGCGTCATGGCGCGGGTACTGCTCGCTGTGCCAATACGGGTAGCCGCCCTGGTCGGCCAGGTACTTCTGCAGATTGATGGCACCGGGGCGCAGCACCTGGGTCAGCAGCAGGCCCAGGGTGCTGTCGTCCATCGCCTGCAAGCGCGCAGCGTCCAGCGTCACCAACTGCCCGCTGGCCGGGTCGGGCATGCGCAGGTGCAACGGGGCCAGTACCGCGTGCGGGTAGCGGCGCACATAGCGGCACAGGCCCTCGAAAACCACCGCGTTCAGATGCTGACGGGCATCGGTCCAGCTGGGGTGGTCGTCCAGCCGGATGTCCCAGCTGTCTTTCAGGCTCAGGTCCACGCCGCTGCCGGTGGCACCCCGGCGAGCCAGCCCGCAGGCTTCGAACTTCGCGATCAGCGCCTGACAGGCGGCGGCGTCCAGCACGTCGTCGAAAACCTCGATGAAATCCGGTGTATCCATGGCGGCGAAATCGGGCAACGCGGGGCGCGCATTTTCGCTGTTAGCAGGGCAGCCTGAAGGGTCTGCACTCAGGCTTTACCCGCAGCCCGACCCCGCAACTGCGGGGTGTGGTGGCCGTGCCTTGTCCCATACCGTCGACGGGTGTCAGCCAGACCGGCTGGCGCGATTTGAGCGCCCACCAGAGCCACCCAGACAGGGGCCTGTACCCCAGGACCCTGATTCATTCGACACAGGAGTTTCCATGTCCCAGAATTTCGGGCGCTTGATTCGCACCGCCGCCATCGCCAGTGCCTTGGCCAGCGCCTTCGCAGCGCCCCTGGCGCAGGCCGCCACGGTGATCGACTTCGAACCCGCCGCATTGACCGGCCTGTACCTGCCGGGCGACAGCTTCGTGCAGGGCGACTACACCTTCAGCACGCTGGCCGACTTCGGCACCATCGACACGGCGGCGGCGCTGGGCGGTGTGTCACCCACCGGCAACGCCACGCAGTTCTATTTCAATTCGAACGACGGCTCGCTGGGCCTGGCCCGCACCGACGGCGGCGGCTTCAATCTGGAAGGCTTCTCGGCCGCTTTCGTGCCGCTGGACCCGGCCTCGACGCAGACCACCATCATCGTTGCCCTCGGTACCAAGCTGGACAACTCGCAGGTCGGTCTGGGCTGGTTCTTCTTGTCCAGCCTGACCAGCCACTACGCCTTCAACGTGTACGGTCCGTCGCCTGAATTCGCCTCGGTCACCAACCTGAAGCAGGTGGTCTTCAAGGCTTGTTCGTGGGACGGCGTCACAGCCTGCGCGCAGCCCACGCTGAACAACGGCCAGTTCGCGATTGACGACATCCTGGTCTCGGCCGCACCGGTGCCCGAAGCCGGCACCACCGCGCTGATGACGCTGGGCTTGTTGGGCCTGGGCCTGGCCGTGCGCCGCTCGGCCCGCTCGGCCCGCCCTGCCAGCCCTGCCAGCCGCGCCGCCTGCTGACCCCACCGAACACAAGGATCCGAACCATGAAACTGTCCCGCATCGCCTTTGCGGTGGCCGCGCTCGCCGCCGCCTGCACCGTGCAAGCCGAAGTCGCTTCGACCGGCAAGACCGATCCCATCATCGACATCCGGCCGGCCAAGGCCAGCCGCGTCTACATCGTTGAACTGGCCGCCGCGCCGGTGGCCACCTACAACGGCACGGTGCGCGGCCTGGCCGCCACCAAGCCCGCCGTGGGCACCCGCCTGGACAGCAAGGCACCGGCCGTCAGGGCCTACGTCAGCCACCTCGACAGCCAGCGCCAGGCCGTGCTGGCCCGCATGGGCACGCTGAGCGTGCTGCACACCTACAGCACCACCTTCAACGGCTTTGCCGCCGTGATGACGCCGGCCCAGGCCGCGCAGCTGATGACCGACGCCAACGTCAAGTCGGTGGTCGAATCGGAAGTCCGCCGCCTGGACACCACGCGCACGCCCGACATGCTGGGCGAATCGGCCCCCGGCGGCATCTGGTCGCAGCTCGACGCGCTGTCGCGCAATGTCAAGGGCGAGAACGTCATCGTCGCCCACATCGACAGCGGTTTCTGGCCCGAGAACCCCAGCTTCGGCGACAAGGTCAACGCCGCCGGCAAGCCGGTGGCCTACTTCGCAGCCGGCACTTCCGTCTACGGACCGGCACCCGCCAAGTGGGCCGGCACCTGCGTCACGGGCGACGGCATGACCGCCGCGATGTGCAACAACAAGGTGCTGGGCGCGCGCTACTACGCCGCCGACTTCCTGTCCTCGGGTGCCGTGCCGGCAGCGGCCGAATTCCTGTCGCCGCGCGACGGCGGCGGCCACGGCACCCACACCGCGTCCACCTCATCGGGCAACAGCGGCGTCGAACTCATCAATGCCAGCGGCGTGACCACCGCCGTGATGTCGGGCATCGCGCCGCGCGCCCGCCTGGCCATCTACAAGGTCTGCTGGGAAGCCACGGTCAGCGCCCAGACCGGCTGCTACACCGCCGACACCCTGCGCGCCATCGACGACGCTGTGGCCGATGGTGCGGACGTCATCAACTTCTCGGTCAGCGGCACGCAGAACAACTACGGCGATCCGGTCGAGACGGCCTACTTGAATGCCACCGCAGCCGGCGTCGTTGTCGTGGCCTCGGCGGGCAACAGCGGCCCCACCGCCAACACCGTGGCCCACATCGGCCCCTGGCTGGTGACGGCAGCCTCGAACACCACCGACCGCGCGGCGGGCGGCGGTGACCTGACCACCGGCGGCGGCACCGTCTACAGCGGCTTCTCGCTGAACTTCTTTGGCCCCACCACCGGCAGCCTGGTGCTGTCCAGCGGCATCCCGGCCGCCGGCCAAACCGTGGCCAGCGCCAGCACCTGCCTGGCCAACAGCCTGGACAACACATTGGCCGCCGGCAAGATCGTGGTCTGTGACCGCCAAGCCACCAACTCGGCCGCCAACCGGCTGATCGCCAGCGCCGAAGTCAAGCGCGCCGGCGGCATCGGCATGGTGCTGCTGAACCCGGACACCGCCGCCGCGGTGGCCGACGCCCACACCATCCCCACCGTGCAGCTGACCAGCACCCTGCGCGCGGCCGTGCAGGCCTACGCGGCCACCGCGGGTGCCACCGGCACCATCGGCATGAGCTACAACCGCCCGGGCGTCATCGCCCCGGTGATTTCCAGCTTCTCCTCGCGCGGCCCCGGCCTGGCCGACCAGAACGTGATGAAGCCCGACATGACGGCGCCGGGCTCGTCCATCACGGCGGGCTACCGCGCCACGCTGACGGCAGCGCAGCGCACGGCGCTGATTGCCGGCACCTTCACGCCGCCTTCAGCCACCGGCTCGCTGTCGGGCACCTCGATGTCTGCGCCGCACATTGCCGGCGCAGCCGCCTTGCTGCGCCAGCTCCACCCGACCTGGACGCCGGCAGCCGTCAAGTCGGCCCTGATGACCACGACGACGGCCGTCAAGCTGTCCACCGGTGCCACCGACACCAACCGCTGGGCCACCGGTGCCGGCCACCTGGCACCCAACGGTGCGGCCATTCCGGCCCTGGTCTACAACACCGAGATCGGTGACTACGGCCGCTTCCTGTGCGGCCAGGGTCTGACCCCGCCGGCTGGCATCGGCAGCTGCGCCACGCTGGGCTCCATCAAGCCGTGGAACCTGAACCTGCCGTCGCTGCAAGCGGCTGGCGTGGTGGTGTCGCGCACGCTGACCCGCAAGGTCACCAACGTCAGCGCGGCCACCCGCACTTTCGTGCCGACGGCCAGCCTGGCCGGTTGGGATGTGGCCGTGACGCCGGCCAGCCTGACGCTGGCCCCCGGTGCCAGCGCCAGCTTCGATGCCAAGCTGACGCGCACCACCGCCACGCTGGGGGCCTGGACCTTCGGCAGTCTGGCCTGGAGCGACGGCGTGGTGACGACCACCAGCCCGCTGAACGCGCAGGCGCAGTCTTTCGCGGCACCGGCCCAGACCACCGACACCCGCGCTTCGGGCAAGGGCTCGAAGGTGATCTCGGTCGAGTCCAGCTACACCGGCAGCATGGGCATCACGGCCATCGGCCTGGTGCCGGCCACCGTGAACGCCAACACCGTGACCGCTCCGGCGACCCAGTGCTACAACTTCACCGTGGCAGCCGGCGCGGCCTTTGCGCGCTTCCAGCTGTTCCAGGTCGACACCCTGGGGGCCAGCACCGACCTCGACCTGGAGGTCTTCAGTTCGGCCAACTGCACCGGGACCAACGTGGGCACCAGCGCCGGTGGTTCGTCTGACGAAGTGGTCACGCTGAACAACCCGGCCGCCGCCACCTACTCGGCACGCGTCACCGGCTACGCCACGCCCGCCGGCGGTGCCACCTACAAGCTGAACACCTGGGTCGTCGGCCCGGCCAGCGGGGTGCAAACGCTGACGGCACGCGGCCCGTCCACGGTCTACGCCGGCGGTACCTCGTCGGTCGGCTTGACCTGGAACGTCACCCCGGGCGCACGCTACATGGGCCTGGTGCAGTTCCAGGACGGCACGGGCGCGCAGATCGGCTCGACCAAGGTGCTGGTGGACAACCGCTGATCACCCGGGTCGACCCGCAACACCGGAAGGGCCGCGCAAGCGGCCCTTTTTTCATGGCGGTGGCAGCGTCACGCGCGCGACAGCCGATCATCGCGAACGCGGCGATAAACCCGCTCTGCCGATCAAAGGGCCTGCATGTCCAACCACCCGAACGCCAACCCCAACACCCACAGCAACGAGACCAGCACCTACCGCATCTGCCCGCTGTGCGAGGCCTGCTGCGGCCTGGACGTGCGCACCCAGGGTGGCAAGGTCACCCAGATCCGCGGTGCCGACAACGACGTCTTCAGCCACGGCTACATCTGCCCCAAAGGCGTGGCGCTGAAAGACCTGCACGAAGACCCCGACCGCTTGCGCACGCCGCTGGTTCGCCGTGACGGCGTGCTGCAGCCGGCCACCTGGGACGCAGCCTTTGCCGAAATCGAACGCCGCTTGCCGCCGCTGATGCAGGCCCACGGCCGTGACGCGGTGGCCCTCAGCGTGGGCAACCCAGCGGCCCACAAATTCGGCCTGTTGCTCTATTTCGCCCGCCTGGCTCGGGCCGTCGGCACGAAGAACGTGGTGTCGGCCAGCACGCTGGACCAGATGCCCAAGCAGCTGAGCAGCGGCTGGCTGTTCGGCCACTGGCTGAGCATCCCGGTGCCCGACATCACGCGCAGCCAGTACCTGCTGGTCATCGGCGCCAACCCGATGGCCAGCAACGGCAGTTTGTGGACGGTGCCCGACTTCCGCGGCAAGGCCCGCGCGCTGCGCGAACGCGGCGGCAAGCTGGTCGTCATCGACCCGCGCCGCACCGAAACCGCCGCCGTCGCCGACGCCCACCACTTCATCCGCCCGGGTGCGGATGTGTTCCTGCTCGCGGCGATGGCGTACACGCTGTTCGAAGAAGGTCTGGTCAGACTGGGCCGGCTGGCCGAACACCTGAATGGCGTGGACGAAGTTCGCACCGCCGTGCAGGGCTTCGCGCCCGAGCGCGTGACCGATCGTTGCGGCATCGCCGCCGCCACCATCCGCCAACTGGCGCGCGACCTGGCCGCTACCGAAAGCGGCTGCGTCTACGCCCGCATCGGCACCTGCACGCAAACTTACGGCACGCTGTGTTCGTGGCTGGTGGACGTGCTGAACGTGCTGACCGGCAAGCTCGACGAGCCCGGCGGCGCGATGTTCCCCAAGGCCCCGGCCTTCGCGCAGAACACCTACGGCAAGCCCGGCAGCGGGCGCGGCATTGCCACCGGCCGGCACGCCAGCCGGGTCAGCGGCGCGCCCGAAGTTTTCGGCGAACTGCCGATCACCTGCCTGGCTGAGGAAATCGAAACACCGGGCACGGGCCAGGTGCGCGCGCTGATCACCGTGGCCAGCAACCCGGTGCTGTCGTCACCCGGCGGGCCGCGTCTTGCCAAGGCACTCGACAGCCTGGACTTCATGGTCAGCCTGGACATCTACCTCAACGAAACCACGCGCCATGCCGATGTCGTGCTGCCCGGCTGGAGCCCGTTGCAAGACACGCATTACGACGTCGCCTTCCCGCAACTGAGCTTTCGCAACCACGCACGCTACAGCGGCGCGGTGTTCGCACCGCCGGCCGGCCACCCGGCTGAATGGCAGACGCTGCTGCGCATCGCCGGCATCGCGATGGGCCGCGGCGTGGGCACCGATAGGGCGGCCGACGTGCAGGCGCTGGACGACGAATGGCTGCACGCCGAACTGCGCAAGAACGCCGGCGACAACGCACCCGCAATGTTCCAGGCGCTGGCCGGCCGCAGCGGCCCCGAACGCCTGCTCGACCTGGGCCTGCGCAGTGGCCCTTACGGCGACGGCTTCGGCCGCCGGCCCGACGGCCTGACGCTGGCCCGCGTTGAAAGCACGCCCGGCGGCATCGACCTGGGCCCCCTGCTGCCGCGCATCCCTGAAGCCCTGCGCACGCCCAGCGGCCAGATCGAACTGGCACCACCGCCGTTGCTGGCCGACCTGCCGCGTGCGCTGGCGGAACTGGACGCGGCGTCCACGTCCACGTCCACGTCCACGTCCACGTCAGCGTCCGCGTTCTCCGCTGCTATCGCCCCGGGCCTGGTCGTCATCGGCCGGCGCGACGTGCGCAGCAACAACAGCTGGATGCACAACCTGCCGCTGCTGGCCAAGGGCCCGTTTCGCGGCACGCTGCTGGTGAACCCGCTGGACGCCGCGCGCTGCGGCGTGGCCGACGGTGCGCAGGCCCTGCTGCGCAGCGCCCACGGCTGCTTGACGGTGACCGTGGAACTCAGCGCCACGCTGATGCCCGGCGTGGTCAGCCTGCCGCACGGCTGGGGCCACGACCTGCCCGGCGCGCAACTGAAGGTGGCCGCCGAGCGCCCGGGTGCCAACCTGAACGTGCTGCTCGACTCAGCCGCGCGCGACCCGCTGTCGGGCAATGCGGTGCTCAGCGGGCAGGCGGTTGAACTGGTCGCGGCGGGTTGACAGCGGCGGGCCGCCGTCTCACACCCGGGCCAGCACGTCCTGCATGCCGCGGGCAATGACCCGCCGCAACAGCTGGTCCAGCGCAGAGGCCTTTTGCGGCCGCGACAGGAAACGCCAGGGGTCTGGTGCCTCGGCCGTCTGCGCGCCCACGATGTAGCCCTCGCTGAGGCTGGTGCTGTGGACGACGCGCGGCCCGTCCAGGTCGATCAAGGTCAGGCGCAATTGCACGAAGGGGGCCAGGTAGCCGGTGGTCACGGCGCCGGTCTGCAGGTTCCGGGTCCGGCCGGCTCCGCTGACGACAAAGCCGATGCCGGTGACGCGATCGTTGCCCACCACTTCAGACAATCCGGTTCTGAACTCCATCACGCCGCTGCTGCTGGTGACCAGCAGCACGTGGCTCAGGGCCGTCTCGCGCGCGGCGGCGTACACCCATGCCGGCAACTCGGCTCGTCGCCCGGCGGCCACGCCGATGCTCACCTGGTCCTGCACGTCCACTTCGGCCGGCGCGCGGAAATGGCGCAACTCGGCCTGCGGCTGGCTGGCCTCCACAGCGCGGCCGACCGCGTCCAGGGCCACCGTATCCATGCCGACATCCTTGAACAGCGCCTCCTGCGTTTCGCGCGCAACGATGCGCACCGAATCACCCAGCAGCGAGAAGAGGCCGACGCGGCGGATCGCCGCCGGGACTTGCGCCTGCGCCTGCGCTTGCACCGCAAGCGGCCAGCAGGCAGCGGCAGCGGCACCGGTCAGCCAGGCCAGACCCAGGCGCAGACCCCGGCGCAGGCCCTTGCGGCGGTCGTTGTTCAGCCGGTCGAGTGGGCACATGTGGATGTCCTTTTCAAGCTCACCAGGCGGCAAATCTAGTCCATGCCGGCGCACGCCAGCGCGGGTCGGGCCCTAGACTGGGTCCATGCAGGACCCCGACACCGCAGCCCTCCACGCCGCCATCGCCGCGCTGCAAGCCCAGCGCGCCCTGCTTGGCGACGCGGTGCTGGAACTGGCCATCGCCCCGCTGCGCGCGCGGCTGGACGGCCTGCAGCGGCCCACCGGCATGCAGCGCCGGCAAGTCACGGTGCTGTTTGCCGATGTCGTGGGCTCCACCGCGCTGGCCGAAGACCTGGGGTCGGAGGACACGCTGGACTTGCTGAGCAGCGCGCTGCGCCGCATGGCGGCCGTCGTCGAAGCCCACCAGGGCCGCGTGCTGCGTTTCACCGGCGACGGTGTCAAGGCCGCCTTCGGCATGGACGTGGCCCGCGAAGACGATGCCGAGCGGGCCGTGCGCGCCGGGCTGGCCATCGTGCAAGCCGGCCGCGAACAGGCTGCCGATGCGCTGCGCCTGCACGGCGTCGACGGCTTCGCCATGCGCGTGGGCGTGCACACGGGCGACGTGGCGCTGGGCGCGGGCGTCGAGGCCGACAACACCGCCATGGGCGCGGCCGTGCACATCGCGGCGCGCATGGAGCAGAGCGCGCCGCCCGGCACCCTGCGCATCAGTCACGACACCTGGAGCCTGGTGCGCGGGCTGTTCGCGCTGGAGGCGCAGCCGCCGCTGACCGTCAAGGGCTTCGAAGTCCCGATGCAGACCTACCTGGTGCGCAGCGCGCTGGAACGCAACGTGGCCAGCGTCGAGCGCGGCTTGCTGGGACTTTCCACGCCGATGGTGGGCCGCGACGCGGAATTGCAGCGCCTGCTGGACACCGTTGCCCGCGCCCGCGCGACCCGGCAGCTGCAGGCGCTGACGCTGGTGGGCGACGCCGGCCTGGGCAAGAGCCGGCTGCTGCGCGAGTTCACGGCCACGATCAGCGCGCAGCACACCGGCTGCCGCCTGCTGACCCAGCGCTCGCAGCCCGACGGCATGCTGCGGCTCTTTGGCCTGCTGCGCGCCTTGCTGGCCACGCAGTTCGGCGTCGCCGACACCGACAGCGCCGAGGTGGCGCGGCGCAAGGTCGTCGATGGCCTGAGCCCGTTCTTCGACGAACGTGGCGAGCGGCAAGCCCAGCTCATCGGCCAGCTCTCGGGCCTGGACTTTGGCGACAGCCCGCATCTGCGCGGCCTGGACCCGCGCAGTCTGCGCGACCAGGCCTTTGCGGCGCTGCGCGGCTACCTGCAGGCCTTGTCGGCCCGCGGCGGCGCGCTGCCGGTGCTGATCGTCGAAGACCTGCACTGGGCCGACGACGGCTCGCTGGACCTGCTGCAGCACCTGCTGGCCCACGCGGCCGAATTGCCGCTGGCGCTGGTGATGACGGCCAGGCCCGCCCTGCTGACGCGCCGGCCCGACTGGTGCGCTGACGGGGCGCGGGTGCTGCTCAGCCCCTTGGCGGCGGCGCAGAGCGACGCGCTGTTGCAGGCGCTGCTGCAAGGCATCGACGGTGTGCCGCTCCAGTTGACCGAACTCATCGTCGGCCGGGCCGAGGGCAACCCGTACTACATGGAAGAGCTGGTGCGCCGGCTCATCGACGACGGCGTGATCGCGGTCCACAGCGTCGCCGGCGAGCCGCGCTGGACGGTGCAGGCCGAGCAACTGCTGTCCATGCGCCTGCCGGGCACCTTGATCGGCCTGCTGCAAGCCCGCCTGGACGCCCTGCCGGCTGGCGAACGCCAGGCCGCCCGCCAGGCCAGCGTCATCGGCCACGTCTTCTGGGACGACGCCGTGCGCGCCGTCGACCCCAACGCGCCACAAGCCCTGCCGGCGCTGCAGCGCGCGGCCTTCGTGAAGGCCCACGACAGCAGCGACTTCGAAGGCACGGCCGAACGCCAGTTCGACCACCACCTGCTGCACCAGGTGACCTACGACACGCTGCTGAAGGCCGAACGCAAGCTCGGCCACGGCGCGGCGGCGCGCTGGCTGGCCGAACGCACCCAGGGCCGCGGCGCGGAATTCCTGGCCATGACCGGCGAACACGCCGAACGCGCCGGCCAGACCGCGCTGGCGGCGGACTGCTTCGACCGGGCGGCCACGCAGGCCCGCAGCCGCTACGCCAACGAAGCCGCCGTGTCCTGGTTGCGCCGCGCGGTGGCGCTGTTGGGCGAGTCCGACCCGGGCCGGCGATTTGACCTGCTGTACCAGGTCCAGGTCATCGCCGACACCGTGGGCGACCGTGCGGCCCAGGACGCGGCGCACGGGGAACTGGCCGCTCTGCTGGCGCGCCATCCCGACGACGCGCGCCAGGCGCGGTTGCTGTTCTCCCAGGCCCTGCTGGCGGACCGGCGCAGCGACACCGCCACCTCGGAACGCTATTCGCTGCTGGCCGCTGAAGTGGGCGAGCGCTGCAACGCCGCCGCCACGGTGTCCGGCGCGCAAGGCAACCTGGCCTGGCTGCACATCGCGCGGCAGGACTACGCCGGCGCCGTGCGGCACCTGGCCATCGGCCTGCACTGGGCCGCCCGCATCGAGGCCCGGCACCAGCGCGCCGATCGCGAAGCCCAGTTGCTGACGGTGTCGGGCATGGTGTCGATGCTGATCTGCCGTTTCGACGAGGCGCGCACGGCGCTGACCGCCGTGCTCGCGCGCGGCGAGGAACTCGGCATGCCGCGCCTGCAACTCGGCGCGCTGAACAACCTGGCCATTGTCGAGTCCAGCCTGGGGCGCTGGGCGGCGTCGGCCGCGTGGGGCGAACGCATGCGCGCGCTGGCGCTGTCCGTCGGCGCCCAGCCCGACCTGGCCGAGGCCCGGATGCGCCAGGCCTTGGCGGCGCACGCGCTGGGCGACGCGGCGGCGGCCGCGCTGCTGCACGAGCAGAACCTGGCCATCTTCCGCGCCACCGGCGACCGGCGCACCGAAGCCCTGGCTTTGCGTTACCTGGCGGGCCTGCAACTCGAACAAGGCGACGCCGCTGCGGCCCTGCTGCTGTGCGAAGCGGCGCAGCAGCTGCACCAGACGCTGGAGCTGGCGCTGGAGGCCTGCGAAGTGGCCGCCACCGCCGCGCTGTGTGCCAGCCGGCTGGGCCGGCAAGCGGCCGCGCGGGCCACGCTGGAGGCCCTGCTGGAGCGCTTGAGCGGCGAGCTGGCAGCACGCCCGGCCCACGAATCCATCGCCCTGCGCTGGACCTGTCAGCAGGCGCTGGCCGCGCTGGGCGACGGGCGCGCGGTGCCGCTGCTCGAACAGCTGGGTGCCGATGTCCAGGCCTACGCCGCCCAGGCCACCGAAGCGCACGACCGCGATCGACTGATCCAGGACCTGCCGGTCTTTCGCGCCATCGTGGCCGCACAGCGCCAGCGCGGCGCGTCAGCCACCGCCGGCTGAAGCGCGGCCGCGCCGAAGCGGCCTTTAGCGCGCGCTGGCCCGCCAGGCACCGGCCGCGCCGCGCAGGCGTTGCGACAGATGCAGCGCCACATTGCGGTGCAGGCGGATCGCCACCTCGGGGTGGCTGCGGCCGATGTCGTCCAGGGCCGCCTGCGTCAGGGCGTGGACCACGGTCGGCGCGTCGGCCACCGCACCGGCGGTGCGCCCGCCGCCGTCGAGCATGGCCGTTTCGCCCAGCATCATGCCGGGCGAGACACTCAGGTAGCGCTGCGTGCGACCCTGCGTGTCGGGTGCGCTGAGGATGCTGACCGAGCCGCTGCCCACCACGTACAAGCGGTCGCCCGGGTCGCCCTCGGCAAACAGCGCTTCGCCGGCGGCCAGCTGGCGCGGCTGCAGGTGCGCGCTGACGAGCGCCACCTGCGCCGCGTCCAGACCGGCCAGCAGCGACGACGCCGCCAAGGGCACTTCGGCCATCGCGCGCACGTCGCTGTCGCTGCCCCCCAGCAGGCGCTGTTCCGCTGCCTCGATGGCGCGGTCGGCATCGGGCCAGAGCGGCAAGCTGGGGGCGAAGCTGCGCAGGGTCAAGGCCGATGCCGAGCCAGCGGCCAACCCGGCCAGCTTGACCGGGATGCCGCGCTGGCCCGCACGCTGCACCAGCTGTTGCAGGGCCATGGCGCCCGACTCGTCGATGGTGCCCACCCGGCGCAGGTCCAGCACCAGGCTGCGGCAATCGGCACCCAGCGCAGCGGTCTCGTCGAGCAGCCGCGCAGCGCTGCCGAAGAACAGCGCGCCGTCCAGTTCGAAGACCTCGATGCCCTCGCGCAGCGGCCGCAGCCGGGCCTCCACGGCGGCCGGGTAAATGCGCCGCGAAGGGCGCTGCGCGGCGGTGTAGCGGTCGTGCAGCAACGAGCGGTTCATGCGCAGCGCGAAAGTCAGCAGCGAAAGCAGGACCCCCAGGCCCACACCCGCAACCATGCCGCGCAGCAGCATCGTGCCCACCACCAGCACCATCACGCCCAGGCCGAGCAAGACATCGCGCGAACGGTCACCGGCCCACCAGCTTTTCAGCAGGCGGCCGCTCCAGCCGTCGGCCAGACTCCAGGCCACCACCAGCATCATGCCGGCCAGCCCGGCTAGCGGCAGCAGGGCCAGCAGCGGGCCGCCCAGCAGGAACAGCAGGCCCACCGCCACGGCACCCGCCCGCGCCGACACGCGCCCCTGGCCGCCCGCCTGCAGCGTGGCCAGCGCGCGCACGCGGGTGACCACCAGCGGCACGCCGCCGAACAGGCTGCTGACCAGGTTGCCGCAGCCCAGCGCGATGAGCTCGCGGTCGGGGTCGTAGCGGCTGCTCAGCAGGGGGTCCAGGGCGCGCGTGTTGAGTGACGATTCCAGCCCGCCGAGGGTGGCCAGGGCCAGTGCCGTCAGGCCGATCTGCGCGGCATGGGCCTGCAGCAAGGCCAGGCCAGGTGACTGCGACAGCTGCGACAGCGGCCAAAGTGGCCACAGCGGGGCCAGTGCCGGCTGCCACGGCCAGGCCGGCGGCAGGGCACCCACGGTGGCACCCAGATCGACCGGGCTGCCCAGCGCGGCCAGCCCGGCATGCACAGCCGCGCCGCCCACCAGCGCCAGCAGCGCCGCAGGCAGGCGGGGCCGGTGGCGCTGACACAGCCAGATCGCAGCGGCCGTCGCCAGGCCCAGTGCCCAGGCTGCCGGACGCGCCTGCTGCCAAGCCGCCCCATCCAGGGCCGATCCCGGGGGCAGGCCCAGCAACATCGGCAACTGCGCCAGGGCTATCAACAGCGCGGTGCCGTTCATGAAGCCGGCCAGCACGGGCTGCGGCACGGCGCGGGCCACCCGGGCCCAGCCCAAGAGGCCGAACGCGACCTGCAGCAGGCCGCTCAGCAGCAGCGCCGCAGCGCACAGGCCGATCAGGCTTTGCAGGCCGCCAGTTTGGTCGGGGCGCAGGTGCGGATCGGCGAGCAGCTGGGCCACCAGGCTGGCCATGGTCAAGGCGGTGGCCGAACTGGGCCCGGCCGCCGGCAGGCGCGTGCGGCTGAGCAGCGCGTGCGCCAGGCTGCCGATGCTGGCCGTGGCGGCGGCGGCGACCAGGGCCGTCTGCGGCGCTGCCACGCCCAAGGGCCAGAAGGCCAGCGTGCCGAGGGTGAGCACCACCGGCACCACGGCCAGTGCGCCCGTGCACCCGGCCAGCATCTCGCGGCCCCAGCCTGCGCCTGTGCGGACGTCTTCTGTTTGGTGCATGTCCGGTAGGCTGGTGGCGATGCCGCAGTGTCAACGATGGGGCCACGCCGCCCCGCCTTGGAAATCCCGCAATGCGGGCACCCCACAAGACGCGCGCCATGGAAACAGCCGCCCGAAGGCGGCTGTTTCAGGTCCAGTCCCGCGCCCGATCAGCGCTTGGGCGGGCCACCACGGCCCGCTGGCAGGCGCGACCCGCCCGGGCGGCCGCCGCCACCCGTGGCAGGGCCACCCGGCCGGCCACCACCACCAGCTGAACGCGGCGGTGCGCCACGGCCTGCGCCGCCGCCACCACCACCCGGGCGGCCACCGCGGCCGCCGCCACCACCACCGCCACCATTGCGCTGCGTGCCACCGATGCCGATGGTCATGCGGCCCAGCACGATGGGCTCAGCCCGTTCGTTGGCCGGCGGTTCGAAGCCCGGCACGTCCTGGCGCGGGATGCTGCGCTTGATCAACTTTTCGATGTCGCGCAGGAAGATTTCTTCGTCCAGGCAGACCAGGCTGACGGCCTCGCCCTGGGCGCCGGCCCGGCCAGTGCGGCCGATCCGGTGCACATAGTCTTCCGGCACGTTCGGCAGTTCGAAGTTCACCACGTGGGGCAGCTGGTCGATGTCGATGCCGCGCGCAGCGATGTCGGTGGCCACCAGCACCTGCAGGCTGCCGGCCTTGAAGTCAGCCAGCGCCTTGGTGCGCGCCGTCTGGCTCTTGTTGCCGTGGATGGCCATGGCGCTGATGCCGCTGTCGTTCAGGAAATCGGTCAGCCGGTTGGCGCCGTGCTTCATGCGGGTGAAGACCAGCACCTGGTGCCAGTCACCGGTCTTGATCAGGTGCGCCAGCAGGTCTTTCTTGCGCTCACGGCCGACCGGGTGTACCAGCTGAGCGATGGTCTCGGCGGTCTGGTTGCGGCGCGCCACTTCGATCAACGCCGGGGCGTTCAGCAGCTTGTCGGCCAGGGCCTTGATCTCGTCGCTGAAGGTGGCCGAAAACAGCAGGCTCTGCTTCTTCACCGGGATGATGGCCAGCACCTTATTGATGTCGTGCACGAAGCCCATGTCCAGCATGCGGTCGGCCTCGTCGAGCACGAAGATCTCGACCTGGCTCAAGTCCAGCGTGCGCTGCTGGGCGTGGTCCAGCAGGCGGCCGGGCGTGGCCACCAGGATGTCGATGCCGCGCTTCAGCTTGTCCACCTGGGGCGACATGCCGACGCCGCCGAACATCACCATGCTGGTCAGCGGCAGGTACTTGCCGTAGGTGCGCACGCTTTCTTCCACCTGCGCCGCGAGTTCGCGGGTGGGGGTCAGGATGAGACAGCGGATGGGCACGCGGCCCCGGGCGTCCTTGCGGGCGGGCTCGGCCATCAGGCGCTGCAGCATGGGCAGCACGAAGCCGGCGGTCTTGCCGGTGCCGGTTTGTGCGCCGGCCAGCAGGTCGCCGCCCTTCAGCACTTGGGGAATGGCTTGCGCCTGGATCGGGGTGGGGGTGTCGTAGCCCTGGTCCGCAACGGCACGCAGGAGCGGCTCGGACAGGCCGAGATCGGTGAATAGCATGGGGTGTTTGCTTCAGGCTCGGGGAGAGCCGTGGTTCGCGGCCTGCTGTCACCCGTTGCGGGTGCACCAGTCGGAAGGCGCGATTGATGAGAGAAAGTCGGGAGATCGACCGCGCCGCGATGACTGGAAGCCGCGGCGCAAACCGCATTCTATGCGGCGGCGCAGCAATGGCGCTGAAGAGTGCCGGGGGAAATGCGGGCTACTCGACCGAAGGCGGCCGCCACGGCCCGGCCGGCACCCAAGAAAAAAGCCGGGCTGAGCCCGGCCTTCAGCCCCCAGGCAGCGTCGCTTACGGCCGGCCCACCGCCGTCCAGGCTGCCGCCACGGCGGTAGCTTCTGCGCCGCCGGTGCCGTAAAGGTCGTTGGCTGCCTTGATGGTGGCGGTGCGCGCGCCACTGTAGTTGGTGGACGAGGTCATGTAGACCGTCAGCGCGCGATACCAGATCTTCTCGGCCTTGGCCCGGCCGATGCCGGTCAAGGTACCCGTGCCCGAGGCCACCCGCGTATTGCCGGCCGCGCAGGTCTTGCTGGGGCTGCCGCCGGTGGTGCCTTCGGCCAGCAGGAAGTAGAAGTGATTGGCCACGCCCGACGAGTAATGCACATCCAG